>NZ_JBSRZM010000026.1:0-69448 GCF_054057635.1 Arthrobacter sp. UYNi723 | reverse complement strand
CACACCGACACTGGCGCTCACCCACGCCAATCGGGATTCCGACCACGGCGCTCACCCGCACTACCTCTGGACCCCCTGAAGGCCAATATTCACCACGGGGGCATTCGTGGTTTGGATGTTGATTTCGGCGAAGGTGCAGGATCACCCTGTCTGATTCACAATCCCTTTGTGGAGGATTGCTGGGATCAATCACCTGCTGTGGAAGTTACCCGGTCCCTATCGTCATTTTTGGAAAGCGTCTGCCGAATCAGTTGGCGCCACATGCTTTGGGCGGCGCATCGCAATCGTGATGAGAATCAGAACCGGAACGATGATGCAGGCACCCTCTAGGAAGTAAAAGAATCCCCACCCAGAAGCAGAGGGTAGAGATGCGAGGAAAAAGAGGACGAGTCCGAGCACAGCAAACCCTGCTACTAAGGCCGCTAACTTCCTTCCGGGATGCTTCTTCCTCACAAGAACCAAAAATCCCGACGTTAGACTTCCCAATGACACGAGGAGGATGAAGAAGTAGAGGAAAGGGCCAACTGGGATCGGGGAAATGTCGTAGGCTGCGACCAGTGCCCAAAAGTTAAGTAGTTCCCAGCTGGACATGGCAAGTGAAGCCACTCCAGCGGACACCCAGTAGGCGTGCCGTCCATCCGTCAGCCCGGGGTCATCGTATTTCTGTGTGCTTCCGGTCGCTTTGACCACGTGAGGGCCGTGAGTTCCCTTGTCCTGGGAAACAGAGGCTGACGGCTTGGGTCGGTGCGTCGGAGCATAATCACCGGTCACCGGTGGCTTAGGGGCGTTTGCATAAGGATTTGAAGGTGACAACTACATAACCCCCCGCCGGATTAGAGACCTACACATGGCATTGAAGCTGTCGAACGATTCAATGGCCTTCAGCAGTGTTTCTGGGGCTTCAGCCCGGGCCCGGAGTGTCCACGATTCGACGCGCGCCCGAAGCTCATGCGGAAGTCGACCGTTTTCTGTACCGTCGTCTGAATTCGCTGGCCCGTAGAGAGCGAAGCGTTTAGCCAGCGACCACTGGCCGTATTCGGCCAGTTCCTCCACGCTGTTGAATCCTTGCCCATGCTGCATCGAGTCAATAACCTGGGCAACGTTGAAGAAATTGTCGAACGCCACGTAGGCGCCGTGCATAACCCCGCCCAGATCCCACCACGCCAAGATGTCTTGGTCCGTGACACCGTTCCGTTCCCATCGTTCCTTTTCGGCGACAAGGACCCCGTGCACGTAATTCGCCAGCTGAGAGTTCGGCGGTGGCATCCTGCCCAGCATCATCTCGCCCAAAGGCAAATTCATCGCCCGCAGTTGTGGCCCCGACGTCTTCAGTTCAGTCCGAATACAGTCCTCGACAGCTTCCCTGGCGTCTACCATTGGCATGCCGGTCTTCGATGCAAGAACTTCCGCAAAGTACGCCACGATCGAATTTTCATAGTCAGCACTTTGCGACATCTTCCCCCCAGGGCTCGATACTTCACCGGACCTGTCCAGTCCTTTTGATAAAGATTACTTGCAAGCGTCATCGCGGGGTTTTTGCGCAGTAGAGGTCACGATCACGCCCATGGCCCCTCGGGTGGCGAAAACCAGCCGCGGCTTCATCGTCGCAGGTTTCACGTCCTCAGGAGTCGCCTGCACTCGACTGGTTGAAGGGAATAAGTTCTTCAACTCAAGACCGCTCGATCTATCGTCCGACGTGCTCCTTCGTGAGCATCAACCCGAGCGCTGAGTTCTTCAATCTCATCAGCGTGCGGATGTCTTCACTCTTGGTCATCGTCGGCCTCGTCGGGACTAGCCTCCTTCATCAGCCAATGTGAGGCCCGCTGCTGCCAGCACGTCGCGGCATCACCCTCGACTGGGTCGGGGCTCACTCCCAGCCCCGTTCTGAGTGGTTCACCCGGCGATGGTACTGTCCCTCCTCCGTCGCATTTGCCGCGTCATCCTCACGGAAGTACCACCCGCGAACCGACCCCGAACCAATGCTCGCGACCAGCCATTCGGGCTTCGCGTCTCCCGTAAGTCCGGCGCTATCGGTGTAGACACCGTTGCGATCAGAGGGAGGGAGGCGCAGCGTCGCCGCGCGGACATTGATGATGCGGTGCACCTGCATACGCGAGAGCCCCGCAGCTTCCGCGATTTCCGTGACCTTCACACGATGTTCGTAGGCACGGATGATGGCTTCCTCAAGGTGAAGGGTTGCAGCCTGGACGGCCGAGCGGGCGTCATTTAGGTCGGTGAAGATCGTCATGCAAAGAGAGTAACATTAAGTTGCTGATGTAACTTAATAATTCATGAATGGGACGAATCACTCTCTTCGACGCGCGACCTCGCCGACAAGAAGAAGAGCCTTGCGTCCCCGCCCGTAAGCCGGTCCCCCTCCGGCCCAGCCGGGGGGACCGCTGCTTCACGAGGCCCTGTCATTCCGGGACCGGATGATTCCCGTATGACCCGTTATGCCGATGTCGGCATTACGGGTCATACGGGCTTCCCGACACAACCCCTCACTGAGGCGAGAAATTCGAGGGGGTGCGCCCTTCCATCGACCACTGTCCGGCGCCCACACGTCAAGACATCCAAAGGAAGTGGGACCGTGAGGGTCAGCCCGCGTGACCTCTTCCGCGCACCTACCTTGATTCGTCGCTCGTCGACGTAATTACTGTGACGCCTCCCGCTAGAAGTGGCATCAGGTCAGGGATAGCTTCGAGAATCAGTTCTCGTGTCTCTGGATCCGGCGTTGCTTCGGATACACGACGCCGAGCTTCAGCTTCAGAAGCCGGATGGATACGAAGTTTAGCCACGGACTTTTGACTCCTAGCTCGTCGGAGGCTCTCGACCGCGGTGTTCGCACGCTCCCGTTCGAGCAAGGTCTCGCGACGGACCACTCGTTCCTGCAGCCAGAGATCCCGTTCTTCCTTCCGGGCAAGGGTGAATAGAAAGGATAGTAGGTTAGAGCCGCGCTTACGTGCGACGAAGGCGGCGGCCGCACCAGCGGCGGCACCAGCGGCGGTCACGATGGATGGCACCATCTCGACCAGATCTATTTCCAGGGGACTTCCGTAATGCGAACGTCGTACTGCGAAGGTAGCTGAATCCGCAGCTGTAGCTACCAAGACATCTGTAGCCCCTGCAGAAGTCGAGTCTCCAAACCAGGCTGGTTCTAGCCGCGCACCAACTCTGGATGCAAGACGTGCTGCCACGGATACGGACATCGCATAGTCAGCCAGCAGCTGCGGATCAATCCCCTCAGGAAGTTCCATTCGGATACGGACTACACCTGTATTCAAACCTGCGTACTTGTCTCTTCTCCGCTCTTCGGGTGTTTTTCCGCCGAACCGCAGGGAGTAGGAGAACGGCAAGCCTCGGACATCGGTGGTTGCTGCACTGAGTCTTGCGCCGGTGAGTTCGGCCGAGTCGAGATTTGCCGCAGTAAGATCAGCGCCGCTGAGGTCTGCGCCGTGGAGGTCGGCGTTTGTTAGGTCTGCGCCGCGGAGGTCGGCGTTTGTTAGGTCTGCGCCGCGGAGGTCGGCGTTTGTTAGGTCTGCGCCGCTGAGGTTAGCTTCGCTGAAGTCAACGCCCGCTAGATTCAATCCATTCAGCTTTTTGTAGACCAGGCTCGCAAAGCTCAGGTCAGGCGCTTCCTGAGAGGCGGCCAACGCACTTCGGTACTGCTCCCACTTATCCGCGCCTGCTAGTAGTGCTACTCGGGCATCGCTGCTATTCATAGCAAGAGGCTAGCGGACTGCTTCACTTCAACGGGCCATCAGTCTTTGAATGCTCCGTAACGTCTAAGACGTTACTCGGGACATCCCCAGATCGCAGGCCATCGAAGCGGACTCACCCGTCTTCGACCACGCGGAAAGCGTTTCGATCTGACTTGACTCATGTAAGTTGCCAGCGGCGTAACCAGGTGGGGCTCGTCCATCGTTTGTAACCGAAACTACTACGGCGGATCTCGCGAGCTGGCCAAGAAGCGTCGCTGTGCTGACCTTCACTTTGAGGTTTGGTCCTGACAGCTTCCAGAGAATGACTCCACATCGATGAGACGCCTCATATCCCTAGGCTTGCGAGACAGCGACTCACGATCGTGCATTGCAACCCTCGGCTCGTAGAGGGTAGAAGGGCCACCTGATGAAGGGGTGGCCGCTTGCGTCCGGGAACTGGCGGCCGGGTCCTAACCCTTACTCATCGAGGGAAAGGTGGCCAAGATCAAGCTCGTCCGAATCCGAATAGGCCTGTGGCAGAAGGTGGGTAGCGACCGTCAGGGAGATGCGTCCTACCCGCAAGTTTGGTTGAAGTCGATCATTGATTCGCGACTCAATCCGGGTGAGCATTTCGTTCCACAGGCGTCGCAGAAGCGCATCTCGATCTAGCGCATCCGAATCGAAGGTCTCGACAAGATAGTCGGCAACGCGATCCGGGTCCTTCGCGAGAGTTTTTCCCAGAGCTCCTGGCGGTACATCCGGCAACCAGTCCGGGTCGACCAGGAAGATCACGGTGACAGAGGCGTCTTGCTCGGGGGAATACTCCTCGTCGGGCAGGACCCTGATCATGTCAACGGCGTCATCGAAGATTCGGCGGAGGGACTGGTGCCTTCCATTTGCAATTTTCTGGAGCGGCCTCAGGGCGGTAACCAGATCATCGGGAAGCGCTGGTCGAGAGAAGGGGCGTCCTAGTAGGTAGGCTAGCCTCCTTCGCTCAGACTCCTGCGGCATGCTCACCACCTCGGCATTGGCGGCTACGCTGCGGTCCACGGACGTCGCCTGACCAACGTCCGCAAAGGCCCATTCAGCCACCCATGGCACCGGCACGTACTTAGGTTGGGCAAGACTACTCGCAGACCTTTGCTGGCTCCCCTCAATCCGCACAATCGGCGCTACGAGAACAAGGGCATCCCCGCCTATCGTGCGACGTTCTTGAAGATCGCACGTTTGCGTCAAGAGCATGACCAATCCTGTTGCCGTGCGAGCAGGTATGACTGCCGATTTGGAAGGCCCGACGCTCTTGGGTGGTAACGCATCAACAACTTCCCTCGCAACCGGATGAACTGCATGCATCGTCGATGCGAGGAACGGAAGAGTGGGGACGCGACGAGGCGCTGCAGCGTCGCATGGTCACGTCCAGGGCGGCTCTGCCGGCGCTGGTGAAGGAGTTCCCGGCCGCGTTCGCTGCCTTCGATGTTCTGGCCGTCGCCGGGCAGGACGTCCGCGGTGTCCCGTTCGCCGGTCGCCGGCAGCTGCTCGAAGAATTGGCCCGGGAATGGGCCGCCCCGCTGGCCCTCTCCCCCACCACCACAGACCCGGAACTGGCAAAAACCTGGCTACGGGATCTTCCCGCCACCGGGATTGAAGGGTTGGTCTTCAAGGGAGGATCGCAGACTTATGACGCCTCGCGCTCCTGGTTGAAGTTGAAGCACAAGAACGTTCTGGACGTCGTGTGAACTCTCGCCATGTCGTGCGTGTTGCAAAGAGGATTCATGAGATCGGTCGTACTGTCGGTCCATGGTCGAATCTGGCGGCGGGACGTGGTGGCTGCACTTCGCACAGGACTCCGGCCCAGCACGGGATGACGGTCTCCTGGCCCGCGTTGGCCGGCAGGCTATGCGCCTCGACGCAGGACGCCCGTTCTTCCTGGATCGCGAGGGTGGTCCGCACGACGCGGGCAACGGGTTCTTTGCCAGCGGACGGATGCGGAATCTGGCGGCGGGAACGAACCGAAAGTACGCGTTTGCCCTTCGGACCTGGTTCAACTTCCTCCACCTGCGGGGCAAGGAGTGGACAGGGGCGTCCGATAGCGATCTATTCGACTATCGCTTCTGGAGGACCTCGGCATTGGATAATCCGCGTCGTATTTCCGGCGCGACATGGCAAGGCGATCTTGCCGCAATCCTTGCTTTCCACGACTGGGCAACAGACAGGCTAGGCGCCGACCGTCTCCTTCCGGCGGCTCAAAAGCAAGCGTGGGCAGGGAACCGGACTGCGGTGCGCGACCCCCGCGCCAGGGCCTCAGGGATCCGTGCAGCGGACGTCAAATGGCTCTCTCCGGGGGCGTTCCGCCTGTGGCGCGATGTGGGGATCCACGGAAGGGAGCCCGGCGGGGCGGAGAAGACGCGCTGGAGGCCGCGGTCCCAGACGCGGGATGCGGCATTCGTTGACGGCCTCTACGGGACCGGGCTGCGCATACAGGAGCTCGCCTCGATCTGCCTCATCGAACTCCCGGCCGACGGTGCCGCGAAAGCCTACGCCACGGCTCGCCTGGCGGGCAGCTGCGCAAAGGGCGGCCGGAGCCGACGATACTGGATGGGCCGCGAGTCGCTCGACGGCATGTGGAACTACGTCCAGACCGACCGGGCCGCCGCGATCCGCCGCGGCGTTGAGAGCGGCTTGTACGACAGCCGGGCCGGCCGGCGGATTGTCCAGGGGATAACCGACCGTGGCCTGGTGCGGATTGTGGAACCGGGTGGAAGTACTGTGCACGCGAACCTGAATGACCTGTCCCCGGCGGACCGGAGCCTGCTGTTCATCAAGGGACCGGACGGTCTTGAACCGCTGGCGCTGTGGCTGAACGAGGATGGCTCGCCGCGGGCGAAGCGCGCGTGGTACAAGTCGTTCGCCTTGGCCAACAAGCGTGTGCGCAAGGCCGGAATCGACCGGCTCGAATGCCATCCCCACATGCTCCGGCACAGCTTCGCGCTGAGGTGGTACGCCGTCGGCCGGCTGGTGTGGGAGCGTCGGCGGGCCGGGGCGGGGTCGGACCGTCTGGAGGACTTCCGGGAGCAGTTCGGCGACACATGGTCGCTGGTGCAGACGATGCTCGGGCATTTGGATGTGAACACGACCAGGAACATCTATCTCGAGCCTTTCATCGGACTGGATGTGGAGTTCCTCCTGGCGCACAGCGGCGATGAGCTCAGCCGGGACGGGGTCCTTGCATTCCTGCGCTCCGATCCACGGGTTCGTCTTCTCGATCCCGGAGAGGGCACGTGACGGGCGGCCGGCATCCCTGCCCCCGTCTGGCTACTCAACCCCTCAGACGCTCTTCCTAGACGGCGACGCTCCGGTGGTGCGGGTCTATCCGGAGCGGGGACGGGGCCCTCGTGACTTCCACTTCGGAAGGCTCGGGCTCTCCCCGGTCTTGGCCGGGGAACTGGCCGCCGGTTTCGCGCGCGCGACAGGCCCCGCGGGGACGAGGCGGACGATTCCGTCCGCCGATGGCCTCTTCGAAAACCTGCGTTCCTTCGCGAACCTCATCCGGGCCAGGCCCAGACCGGCCGCATGCGTGGCCGAGCTGCGGGCCGGATATGTCCTCGAGCTTCGGATGCTGGGCACCAGAGAAGGGAACGCCGTCGTGCTTGCCCTCAGGACGGTGCTTCGAGGCGTCGACGGGGTCCCGAACGAGTTCCGCGACGCCCTCTACACCCCGGTCCATGCGGCACAACCCCGCGCCGCCGTCCAGGCCTACACCGAGGCTGAGTTCCGCCAGATCCGGCGGGCGGTCAGGCGCATCGTCCGAGCGGCGGTGACGCGTGTCCGTGCCGCCCGGGCCGAGGCCGACCGATACCTGTCCGGGAACCCCCGGCCGGGCGAGGCCTGTTTCCGGGAAGGAACGAGGGCGGCGAAGCTGGCGTATGTCGCAGTTCACGGGGGCGTCCCACGACAACCGGGCGGCAAGGTGCGGTACTCGTCTTGCGCGGACCTGGTTTCCGAGCTGCACCCTCTGAGGCACGAAGCCGAGGCCATGGCAATCCTGATGATGTGCATGACGGGCCTGAACGCATCGACGGTACTGGGAATGACTGCTGAGCATTCCGTGTCGACAGCCCCCGGAGAGCTTCCTGCCCTGGTCACCCGTGGTAGCAAACCGCGACGCGGACCGCTGCGGTCCGAGATGGACCTGACCCTCTCCGCCGGGCGGAAACCGCTGGTGGACCGGGACGACTATGGCTCGGCCCACGGCGTTTACGAGATCGCACTCGAGCTCGGCCGTGACGCCAGACAGTACCTCGAGCATCCCGATCTGATCGTCTACCACTCCTTCAGTTATCAGTTGGGAACCCCCGGGCGTCTGGGCTACCGCACGCCGGCTGTGGGCCTGTTCGGACCGCTGGAGTGTTTTCCAGGCGGGAATGGTTTGTCCCAGCGCGTGGATTCCCGTCGGCTCCGGCGGACCTTCCTCGAGCTTCACCAGCGCCCGGTTGCCCAGGCCACCGCCACGCTCGCCTCTGTTTACCTCGTCCGTGACCGGACGTCGCTCAGTAGCTATCAGGACGTCGTGGCAGGAGCGCTAAAAGGCGAGGTCGAGAGGATCCGCGCCGAGAACCTGGACCGCACCCTTGGCGATGAAGACTGCCGCGCAGCCCTTGACAACCCGGCCCAGGTAGCGGAGAAATTCGGAGTCAGCGAGGAGATCCTTGGGAAAGTGCTCGCCGGGAGACTGGACACGGTCGGATCCGCCTGTGTGGACAACGAGCACAGCCCTTACAGCGAGCAGGGGAGGTCGTGCACTGCATCGTTTCTGCTTTGCCTCACCTGCCCGTGCTCGCGTTCCGAGCCCAGGCACGTGCCGGTCCAGGCCCTGATGCTCACCGAGCTCAGAGCCCGACGCACCGAGATAACGCCATCCGAATGGAACCGGCGTTTCACCTCGGCGGCCGCTCGGCTCGAAGACGTCCTTCAGCTCCAGCGCGCAGATGTCCAGGCGGAGGCCGAGCGAGCCTCCACCGAAGACGCCCGCCTTGTCCGAGCCCTCCTGGAAAATGAGTTGGAGATCCCATGAGCATCCACGCCATCGACACTGCCCGGCCGGCACCGGTGTCCGGCACCCCGGTCCTGCTCGGCCGACCGGTCCGGCCGGAGATCGACCCGGAGACGCTGTCACGGTTCGGCGATGACCGCTGGGACCTCACTGCCGGGATCTTCGAGGACCACAGCGACTCCACGAGCATCAACTTCAAACGGCTTCCGCAGCCATGGCGGAACGCGGTCAAAGGGTACCTATGGCAGCTGATCAACGAAGACAATCCGCGCGCGCTGCCATCCGCCCGCGCCGGAATCCGCTGCTCCCTGCGATCGGTGTCGTTCGTGAAGGGACCGATCGAGCGGCTCATCATCTGGGCTGCAGGACGGGGTCTGGAATCCTTCGCGGAGCTGGACGCCGCGCGCCTCGATGAATACCTGGCACACCTGGGCGACTCCGGAGTCTCCTACGGGTCCAGGCAGCATTCTGTCGCGGAAGTGCGGCGGCTGTGGGCCTATCGGGACGTGGTCCCTCCGCGGCTTGCGATGCCGGACGCCCCGCCTTGGGACGATGCGCCCGCCAGGGAGCTGCTGGGCGCACGCTCCGACGTCCAGCCGCACAACCGCATACCCCGGATCGGCGATGCAACGCTCGTCCCCCTGCTGGCATGGGCGATCCGGTTCGTCGAAGAGATCTCAGCGGACATCCGACCCAACTTCGGCGAGTTCCGCAGGACCATCGTGGGCGGACGCGAATACCGGCAGGCAGGTCTTCGGCTGTATGAGGCGGACCGCCAGCAGAAGCTGACGCAGGTCCTGGCGCAGCTGCGCGCGGCAGGCCTGGGGCTTCCCGGCCGCGTGCTGACCGACGGGTCACGCGAGATCAGATGGGCGCACCTCGCACGGCTGACTGGCACGCTAGGGGCGACGCACGCCAAGTATGACCGGTCAGTGATCGAAGCCTCGGGCCTTCAAATCGACGACAACGCCTACCTGACCCCCGGCTGCGCCGTGACCGTCGACGGAATCCCCTGGCACCCCGGGTCCATGAAGTACGACGACGCGCTCGGCTACGCCCGACTGCTCCATACCGCCTGCTACATCGTGATCGCCTACCTCTCGGGCATGCGGCCAGGAGAGGTCCTGACCCTCACGGCCGGATGCCTGCACCACGATCCCGAGCGGGACCTGTGGACACTCACCGGCACGCGGTGGAAGGGAGCAACCGGATCCCACGGCGGCAAGGCAGAAGAAGGCGCAACGCGTGAGAACCCGTGGGTCGTCCACCCCCTCGTCGCCCAAGCCGTCACCGTCGCTGAGGAACTCGGTGACGGACGCCTCCTCTTCCCCAAGAGCATCCGGCCCAAGGAAAACCACCCGAAGACCCGCAGGGTGTGGGTGCGGCCGGGCCAGGCCCGGACAGCCACGCAAGTCGCCGAGGACATCGCCTCGTTCGCGGAATGGGTCAACAGCTTCTGCCGCGAGAACCGCCGTCCGGACACCATCCCGAACGACCCCGACGGGCGCATCACCCCCAGCCGCTTCCGCCGAACCCTCGCCTGGCACATCGTGCGCCGGCCCCGCGGCCTGGTCGCGGCCGCGATCCAATACGGGCACATCAACGTCCACGTCACCCAGGGCTACGCCGGAAACTACACCTCGGGCTTCCCGGACGACCTCGCCTTCGAACAATGGCTCGAACGGATCGACCAAGCCACAGACCTCGAAGCGTACCTCAACACCGGAGGACACCTCAGCGGACCGGCCGCCGGCGAACTCGAACGACGCGTCCGGCGAACCGGCGAGAAATTCGCCGGCAAGGTCCTCCTCACCGGCCGCCAAGCCCGAAAGCTGCTCGAAGACCCCGTGCTCCAGGTCTACCCCGGACGCGCCCTGCACTGCGTCTTCGACCGTGCCAAAGCACGCTGCATCACGGCCACGGACGACGGCGGCCCGGTCCTGACCGGGTGCCAACCCGACTGCGCCAACATCGCCCGCACCGGCTCTGACATCGACGAACTCCGCGCCAGGCTCGCCCGCCTTCCGGACGACTCGCTGGCCCCTCAGATCCGTCACCAGCGCACCACCGCAATCAGAAAGTCCATCCAAAGCATCATCGAAACCCATCAGGAGGGCACACCATGACGACGCCGGAAAAGGAACAGATCCGCCACGCCCTCGAACGCGCCATGGACGACCTACTGGAAGGCCGCGTGCCCGGCCCCCTCACAGGCCTCCGCCTCGTCGAACTCGCCGGCGTCAAGCGCCACCGGCTCACCCACGACAACCGCGACCTGAACCTCGAATTCCAGGAACGGGCAACTGAGCTAAACCGGACAAAACCCGAGGTCGAGAGCCTGCGGAAGCTCCTGTCCGACGAAAGGGAGCGGAATACCAGGCTCACCGCTGCCAACCGTGACCTGGACAAACGGCTCAAAGCCTATGCGACCGGCCTCCTGGACGTGCTCGAGGAAAGAGACTCGCTCCGAGACAGCCTCTCCCGTCGAGAGATGGTCATTCCCATCCCCATGCCCAGTTAGCGCTGGCAAACACGCCGCCCCGCCGCAGATGGCGGTGTTTCGTTCGGATCGACCATGCTGTTAGGAATCTGGTTGGCGTCGCGCAGCTGCCCCACGGTCCAGGCCTGAACGGCGGTTCGAACTCCATCGTCACTCAGTCGTTCCAGCGCGCGCTCGGACAGGGCTGCGCGGGACCGGTGCTAGGCAGCGAGAAATGACCGCAGTACCGCAACCCAAGCATCGAAGGCATCGAGGTGCGCGTCGTGCGATGCTGCGGTGAGGTCCACGCGCCGGACGTCACGTCCGCGCTCCACGAACACTGACTTCTCATCGGCGGAGAACATTCCTTTTTCTCCGTACACGACAAGTGTCGGGGCACTCACGCTCTCCCACTCTGCCCAGCGCGGGATGATGAGTTCGTTCATTGCTTTGACCATCACATCCGGATCGAACCGTGGCCACAGGCCGTCGGCCCTTTCCTCCAAGTCGGCCACCCAGGCCCGCGGAAGCGGTCCGTCACCCAGGTGAGCGCGGGCGGCCTCGCGGTCCGGGAACGGCACGGGCCAGGAACGGAAGAAGTCCCCCATGGCCTCGTGGTCGACAGGGCTGCCTCCGCCGGGGCCGGATTCGAGCAACACCAGCTTCGATACAAGATCAGGCCGTGCCGCCGCAACGAGCATCGCCGTATGCCCACCCATCGACTGGCCTACCAGTATGACTGGAGCGCCCACCGCCGTTTCGATCACCTGTACGACGTCGGCCACGAAGGCCTCGCGGGAAAGGTCGCCTGTGATACGTGTGCTGCGCCCATGTCCGCGAAGGTCCACCAGAACCGTCCGGAATTCTGGCAAGGCCCCTGCCGTGGCCAAAAACTCCCGGGAGCTGCCCGCCAACCCATGCAGGATCACGACGGGCGGCCCGTCGCCACCGGTGTCGATACAGTGAATCCACTCGTCCGGTCCAACGTCGAGAACGAAGCTTCGGGGAGAGTCCATGTGCGCGTCCATCCCTTCACCGTAACGCCCCGCATACGGGTTCCCTGACCGCTCGGGTTTCGGTCTTGACCGAGGAACGCGGGGTATCGCGGACCGTCGACCCCCCTGTGGAGCGAGCCCAGGGCGGCATAGGTGCAGAAATATACGCTGCGCAGACAATGTCCCGCATGCCATCGTCCTAGCGGGCATCCGGATGCATTGCGAGGATGGCTTCGACCTCGCGGTGGACGCGGTCGTGGTTGAAGGACCGGAAACCAAGGCTGTCCGAGATACGCCTGCCAAGCCTGGCGAACAAGGCGATCGAAGCGCGCAGGGCGATGGCAGAGTCCGCAGCGTCGAAATGTCCCCAGCACTGTTCAAGCTCTTGCTGCACGTCGGCGTCCATCCATTGCCGCATGCGGGAGCCCAGGAAACGAACGTCGTAGTCGATACCGTGGCGCACGTGATGATCCCACTCGATGAAGGTCAGCAGTGATTCTTTCAGGTCTCTGTCTCGAATCTTGCTTGACCATGGTTCGTCTCTGACGATTGCCTTGGCGCACATCAGTGCGGCCGCGTACCCCCAGTTCAGGCGCTCCTCAAATGCCGCCTCGTCGGGCAACGACGTCTCCGCCGCTGCCAGGTGTAGTGAGCCGGAAAGACCGTCCTTGTCCACGAGGACGGTAAAAGGCCGCTCATAGCGGATGGTCTGCAGCGCGTCAGACCTGATGACGGTCAGGTCCAGCTTGCCGCCAATGTAGTACACCAAGCGGGCCGGATGCCAGCCAGGGATGGCCAAGCGTTCGACAACGAGCACGTCCCCGAGTTGATCCCACCAGGAATCATCTGCAAGGAGCGGCGCAGGGTCCGTGGCATAGATCTCGATATCGCGATCCGACAGCGGGTGCGTCTCATGTGCGGCGGCGGAACCAGTCATCACAAGCGCGCGCACGTTCTCGCTGCTCTGCGCCCATGCGGTCAGCGTCTCGATTGCCTTGTAGTAGTCCACGTCGCCAGCCTTCCACAGAGTACGGCGCCCAGCCGCGCCGGGCGCCCGTAAGCCGGTCCGGCTTCTGGGCTCGGTTCGTGCGGCAAACGGTCGTTCATTGGACGCTTCCCGTGACTTCAGCGCCCTCGGGTACGACGAATTTCCTCCAATGAAGTTGAACCCGGTGCCAGAGAGTGGCGGACCGAAAAAGCAATCGACTACCGAAACGCGCTTCCATGGCTCAGCCGAGCCACGACCGTGATCGACGCCCCATCTTGCGCCTAATAAGGTCTCGACTTCCATCGCGAACTCTGTAAATGGCATCTAGGGCGGGACTTATCGAGACCTCCAACGCACTATGAGATGAGTTGATGGACCGCAGCAAGTAACAACGGCGTGTCTTCCGTCAGCGACCTTATGGTGATGTGGGCTTCGTCGGGCTCGGGTGGCTCGAAGCTTTCTAAGTGCTTTGCCATAACTTCATCGATGACGTCATTGCGGTTCGCTAGTTCGCGGTTGTTCAGCAGACGCCTGCGTGTGATGTGCTCGGGGGTGTCTACGTAGACGAGTGCGAAGGCCGAGCTTGCGTCCGCTGCCAGGGAGCGCCAGTTATCGCGAAGGAAACGGGGCGAGCTTGTATCGTCCACCACGACGCGTCCGCCCCGTTCCAAGGCAGCGGAGACTCTACGGGTAGCTTCGTCATTGGTCCGGATCCATTCTTCGACGGGGATTCCTTGGCCGCCGAAGAGGCCGCGTTCCTCATTGATCGAATCCAGACTGACGATTTCCGCGTCAATCGAGACAGCAAGCTCCCGGGAGATTGTGGTCTTGCCGGAAAATGAACGGCCACACATCAAAACGAGGACTGCTCGTTTTCGCTTCGGGTCGATAATCATTGTCCGATTGTGCCAGTGAACGCACCCCTTACGTCAGCTGCGCCCTTGAGGTTTCCCTAAACGGACAATGGGACCACCGAGGTGAACTGCGAGTGCTCCGCTGCCGGGAAATGTGAGCTGCTAAAAGTCTCGGAGTTTGGCTGCTACCGCCCAATCAGGGCACGAACCGCCTGAGCCACACCTTTGGGGCTTCGTCCTCCTGTCGCCACCACATGTTCTTCGAGAGATAAAGCAGGCTTGGGCATCGGCTCTGGACTCATAGCACGGCTCAGCGGAAGTGGTCCGCCGGTGTCGTTGCCCGGTTTGCCAGCGGGCAACACGGCAGGGGGATCCGCGGCGCTGGGCGGCGTGCCAATTTGTATCTGATCCAGAAGACAAGACAAGACAAGACAAGTCGAGCGCTCGAGGGCTCCGGAGACCTCCAACAACAGCTTTGTGGTTACAGAACGTGTGTGCGGCCGTCATTGGCCCGATCGACATGCCCAGGGAGATCGTGGCAGGCCTTCCCATCGGAGGCAAGCTGCGTATCGTGGGCCGATCCGCACCACTGACCGCTACTGCCAGCAGGGCCTTGGCCCGCTGGTTGCGTCCGGCAGAGCCGGGCCATCCATGGCCGACAACGGTCAAAGGGACCACCCTCGACCGCTTCAACCGGGATGCATCCCCGGTAATGCTGACTCTCGTGGAACCGGTCGTCGTGGAAGTCGCCGCCGACACGGCATGGTCAGGCCTGTCGTTCAGGCACGCGCTCAGGTTCCAACGCGCTAGGCCCGAGCTGGATGCAGCGGAGGTAGAGATTCCGATCATTGGCTAAAATTCGGGCATGGAAGTTACCTTGACGGTTGAAGCCGACGACGGCTCTATAAGCCATCTCAGCGCAACAGCGGACAGCTATGAGGAAGCGCGCATAGCCGCCGAAGCGAAAATCCCGGAAGGCAGCCAGGCAATAGTCATTCGCTCCGCGCAGCAGGAAGGATGAATTGGATGGATCCAGCCGGAGCACTACCAGGGGCTCGGGCGAAAGTGCTTTAAGCAGTGAGCCAGTGCTTCCTGAAAACCGTCTACTTCGAACAATGTGGATCTGGCGTTGGCCCAGCGGGGGACCGATGCAACGTCAAAGATCCCGGGGGTATCCGTAGCATTAATGAGGCCGACTTGCGCGCCGTCGTTGCGGAAAACGAGCCATTCGCGCTCATCCTGGCGTTTTGCATACCCGGGGAAATTGGGGTTCGTTGACAATATGGACTCTTCTGAGTTTTCGTTCATGACTTCATGGTGATCCTGACCGGCCCAGCTCCCCGATTACAACACGCGGGGGCAACGGCGGCAGGCGCGGGCGTCAGGTGTCACCTTCCGAAGCCAGCTGTACAAGGACGCTCATGCTACAGTGCCACGGCCGTTCGGAGATGAGTGCTCGACCCCTATGCCATAACCTTTTCAAGCCGCTGCTTGCGCCCCTCCCAGTCAGGCATCACCAGACGCTGAAGTTCAAAGAACTGCCTCCCGTGGTTCGGGACCAGCAAGTGACACAGTTCGTGGGTGACCACGTAATCAATGCAATCCATTGGCGCGCGGATGAGATCCGGGTTCAACACGAGACTGCCGGCCGGTGATGTAGAGCCCCAACGAGTGGGCATACGTTGAAGCCTTAGCGATGTTGGTTGCACGGCGTGTGGATCCGGGAATCGCTGCCTATTCAGCTCCAAACGGCTGGGAAGTTGTACTTGTGCCCGCTTCCGGTACCACTCTTTGAGGTGCCTCTCAATGGTGCCGGTGTCGTGAAAGTCGACGCAACGCACTTCCAAAAACCCCCGAACCATCTTGACGCTTGGTGCGCACGACGCCGTGGGCGCACCCTTTCCCGCTTCAGGTGAGACAACCCGGATGCGGTACTGCCGGCCCAGGTAGAGGTGAGTCTCACCAGGGACGTAGATGCGCGGTGGTGTGTGTGGCCGAAACCCGGAGAAGGACGCCTGTTGCGCAAGGATCCATCGGGCTCGTTTCCGGACCCGGGCAGCGATGTCCTCCACAGCCGCGTTGCTTGGCGCAGTGACCCGAACCAACCCATCCGGCTCCACCGTTATCTCAAGCGTGGCGCGCTCCCGGCGCTCCAAGCGGTACTCAATAACCTGAGTTCCGTATTCAACCTGCCGCTGCTCCAACATCATTTCCTGAAGCGCGCCCTTGCTACCGTCAGGACTGCGTTTGTGAGGCTGTCCACCATGGGTTGTCTCATCTGGATGCCGCGACGTTCACCAAAGTCATAGAAAAAGTCATCAAGTTCCGTGGCGAGGGCATTCTGCTCATTTGGCTTGGTCCAAAAATTGACCACCATTCGGCGGCGAACCATGTCCACCGCTGTCTTTGCCGTGTCCGCTCTTTCGTCGTCGGGTACCTCCAGGAATTCTTGGATTGCCGACTCGAGAAAACTCTTGCCGAGCGCCCCGTAAATCGCGGCGGCATCGTCATCGTGCGTCACTGCGGTGGGAAGCGCCGCGCCGCGGTCACCGCTGGCCAGCTGTTCAGCTATTTCCCTGGCCCGGAGCAGGTACCTTTCACCGTCCCGACGACGGCGGTACTCGTCAATTGCCTGCTGCAGCAGCTCCGAGAACCGCGCGTAGAAGGCCGGGTCCTCGTCCATACGCTCGGTGATGGTCTTTCTGGTGGCGCTGACGATCCGGTCCGCCTTGGAGCCGGGAGTCGTGCCCTCTTCGTCCACAACGGCCTTCAGTGCAGCGGGATCGTTGATGTTAAGTTGTTCAATAATCGTCTCGGCTGGCAAGGCCGTCACATGATCATCGAGCAGGCGGCGAATGCGTGGTTCGTAGTCGCGAAGGTCAACTGTCTCCTGGTAGCGCATTTGCACCGACAGGCGGAGTTCGGCGAACTGGGAGTAGTCGCTCCGGTAGCGGTCAACATCGGCCTGGGCCATGACATCGAGTAGCTTGTCGCTCGACAGTGCCAAGTGAAGGGTCCGGCCGAAGGTCTTGAGCCGCTCATAGAATTCGTGCCGCAGCGGTTCATCAAACAGATACTGCTCCAACGCCTCCATGTCGTCTTTCCTGGCGATAGCGTTGAACAGATCCCATACGTGGCTCCACCGTCCCGGGAGCAGGCGAATCTGTTCGCGGATGTCCACTACAGCCCCTGCGATCTCCTCGGAATCAAAGTCACCGAGTGCACTGTAGGATGTGAGCGCCTCATCCAGCTCGCCGAGGAGGCCCTCGTAGTCCACCACGTAGCCGAACTGTTTCTCGGCTTTCTCATCGGAAAAAAGCCTGTTGACGCGGGCCACTGCCTGGAGCAAGGTATGTTCCCGCAGCGGTTTGCAGAGGTACAGGACGGTATTGCGGGGGGCATCGAAGCCGGTAAGTAGCTTGGACACCACAATGATGATCTCGGGCCCGCCTGAGCCCTTGAACTGTTTGATGAGTTGCTCGTTGTAGTTGGCCTCGGTGCCATAGCGGGCCATTTGCGATTTCCAGAAGCGTTGCACGCTTTCCCTGGATTCGGCATCCACTTCTTCGCGGTCTTCCGCTTCATCGGGCGGGGAGATGATCACCTCGCTGGTGACGTGGCGGATCTCGTCGAGTTCGTGCTTGAAGCGGATCGCCGCGGCCTTGTTGGGCGCCACCAACTGCGCCTTGAATCCACTGCCCTGCCAGCTTTGCCGGTAGTGCTCGGAGATGTCGAAGGCTTTGGCGCGGATGGCCTGGGCTGTCTTTCCGAGGACGTCGGCGCGGCTGAACTTCCGCTTGAGGTCGCGTTTTTGTTCGTCCGTCAGCCCGGCGCTAATTTTCTCGAACCAGGCGTCAATCACACCGGCGGTGATTTGCTGCTCCACCAGGCGACCCTCGTACAGGATGGGCACCACGGAGCGGTCCCGTACTGCTTCGTCAATGGTGTAGCTGTGGATGATACCGCCAAAGGTGTTCGCGGTGTTCCGCTCCCGTTTGAGAAGCGGCGTTCCAGTGAACCCCAAATAGCAGGCGTTTGGCAGCACGCGGCGCATCGCAACGTGAAACTGGCCGTAGCCGCCATAGCGGCCCGTCTGGCTGCGGTGACTTTCATCGACCAGGACAAAGATGTCGCGGGACTCGTCGCGACCTTCGCGGCTGGCCGCGCCGTCGAACTTGTTGATGAGAGTGGTGATCAGGGGTGCATGGCCACGCACCAGTTCGCCGAGATGTTTGCCGCTCTTTGCACGGACAGGGTCCAGCTCGCAGGCGAGGAAGGTGTCACGGATCTGTTTGTCCAGATCATCGCGATCCGTGACGATGATGATCCGCGGGTTGGTTACCCGGGGGTCCAGAGCCAGGGCTTTACCGAGCATCACCATGGTGAGTGATTTGCCCGATCCTTGAGTGTGCCAGATGACGCCGCCGTTGCGGCGTTCTTCCGGGCCGGCAGCCAGCACGCGTTCCACGGTTTTGCGCACGGCGAAGTATTGCTGGTGCCTGGCGATCTTGCGGACGCCGGCGTCGAATACGGTGAAGCGGCGGACAAGGTCCAGTAACCGTTCGGGGCGGCAGAGTGCGTAGAGAAGCCGGTCCTGTTCGCTAACGGTCCGCTCAGCTATGAGCGGCCGGATGTCTGCGTCGGTGTCCTCGGCGTCATGCCAGCTGGCCCAGAACTTCCGCGGCGTTCCAACCGTGGCATACGTCGCCTCCTGGCGGTTTGCTGAGATCAGCAGTTGGGCATAGTGGAACAGTTGCGGGATACGGTCGCTGTTTTGGTAATTGATCAGCTGGCTGCCGGCCTTTTTGAGTTGCTCCGTGGGCCGCTTGTTTTCGATGATGATAAACGGAATGCCGTTCACATAACCGACGACGTCGAGCCGCTGCGTGGCGCTGCTTCCGGTGCGTTCTACGCGCATTTCAGTTGTGACGTGGAAGACGTTGTTGGCAGGGGTATGCCAGTCTACGTAGCGGAGTGAATAGCTCTTGCTGTCGCCGCCCACGGTCTTGGTGATGGTGGTGCCGAGGATAAGGCGGTCGTAAACTTCCAGGCTGGCTGCCTGCGGTCCCTTGGCCTGTTCCAGCCCCGGACCGAGGCGACGCACGGCCTCTTCCGCGTCCGCTACGTCAAAGGGGTACTGGCGTTTCTTGTGAGTGAACTGGTTGATCTGGAGGATCTGAGCAGTGAGGATTCCGGTGAACAGCACATTGCTCCGCCTGCCGCCGCGTTCTTTTAATGCTTCGGCTGGCGTGAGCTGGGTGAACCCCAGCGCTTCCAGCAGCTGCACGGCCGGGGCCTGCGACTGGCTCAGTTCGGAAGCGTCGAAGGTTTCGTCAGCGTCAGTCATCATCTGGTCTCCCTGGCTCGATCTCAACAGCCACATTCACACGCAGCTGCCCTGTGAGTAGTTTCTGCATGAGTCCGCGTTTCTGTGTGCGGAGGAGCTCGGCCTTGCGCTGCAGCAGTTCGATCTTTCGAGCTCCCATGTTCAAGGCATCCGCGGCGCCATCCTGCGTAGCCCGATTCGGAACGGGAACCTTGACGCCGAAGAAGTCGTCAGCGTTGAGATTCAGCAGGCCGTTCCCTCGAACTCCAGATGTGATCCTTTGAGCTAACTGCCGGTTGAGTGCCCCTGAAGCGAAGAAATGCTCGTAGTAGTTGCTGTTCAGGTCCGCTCCCAGACGGAACGAGTAGTAGACATTCGGCACCAACGCAGAAACTGCCTTGAGTGCGTAGATGCACCCTTGCGGATAGGTAAGCGAGTTGCCCTTGTTGTACGCGAATTCGCCACGCCGAAGCAGCGTATAGTTTGCGAGGCTCGCCCCAGCCATATCCCTGCGATACTTGTCAGCCTGCGCCACAAACCCCGTCTTAGCCGAGATAGCCATGACAGTGTGCGATGACCCATCAGATTTCGTCGTGATGCGCGTCGACACCTCGCTCAATGGGACTTCGTGGCCGCAGGAAACGAAGAGTCGGCGACGCAGCGCGCCAAATGACTGGGTCTCGGCCCGAACCAACGTTTCTGCACGCTCTATCGCTTCATCCCAGGCGCGGAGAATTTCGGCGATCTTTCGCTGCTCCGGAAGGGGTGGGACAGGTACACAGACATCGCGAAGGGATCCGATTGAAATCTCACGCAGGGTGCTTCCCCTGCTGGCGGCCGAGATACTCCGCTTCACCTGGGGAGCTTGCAGTGCGTAATGGATGAATTGAGGATCATGGCGGCCCTTCGGCCGTACTCTCGCGACTCCACGCGAGATATTCGCGCCCTCGAGAGCGAGAGGAACGATCGCAGACGCGCCGATGTCGCCGCGCAGAGACAGGATCAGATCATCAGCTTGGAGTGAAGACCGTTGATATGCAGCAGCTATTTTCAACGCAGTCCGGTCCAGCGACCCCATTTCAAGGGGGCGGCCAATATCCCGGGTCTGAACGAAAGGAACACCGTCCACATCATGCTGTCCGGGCTGAACTATCCCGTAAACGATTGGGGCTGTAGAGATGGCCGACATTGGGATATACGGCCAATCAAGCGATGTCATTGTTCCTCATCTTCTTTGCGAGAAAGGCTCTCACTCCCGGCAAAGTCAGGCTGATCCACGGTGAAAGCCTCTACGTTCCGTTTGGCGTCCAACTCTGAGTCCCTGTCCTCGGCGAGCTGCGCCTGAGTCACCCAGGCGGAGCCATCCACTGCCGGCAGTTGCACGTGAGCAAGACCGTCTTCACTCGTGTAGCCCACAAGTTCGCCCGACGACCTGCCTTGTTCAGTCATCGAGGCCCAGCTCCTTCAGATAGCCGGTCATGCGGGCACGGACTTCCACCAGCTCGGCTTCAATCTGCTCGATTTCACGCTGTACGGCGGCCACGTCAATTTCCGTCTCGGCCTCGAAAGTGTCGATATAGCGAGGGATGTTGAGGTTGAAATCGTTCTCGCTGATTTCATCACGGGGCACGAGGCGTGAGTACCGCTCTGCCTCGGTTCGGGCGCGGTACGTCTCAACGATCCGCTCAATGTGTTCCTCGTCCAGCAGGCTCTGTGCCTTGGCCGGGGTAAAGTCCCGGCTGGCATCAACGAACAGGACGTCGTCGCGACCCTCGTTGGCTCCGCCCTTTTCGCGTGAACGGTCGAAGATCAGGATGGCTACGGGAATGCCGGTCGTGGTGAACAGATTCGCCGGCAACCCGACCACCGTGTCCAGCAGGTTCTCTTCGATCAGCGACTTTCTGATGCGCCCTTCGGAACCGCCGCGGAACAACACGCCATGCGGAACAATCACCGCAACCCGGCCCATCTGCCGTCGTGCTGATTCGATCATGTGCGAGATAAAGGCGTAGTCGCCCTTGCTCTTGGGCGGGACACCGCGCCAGAACCGGGCCCACCGGTCCGACTCTGCAAGCTCGGCGCCCCACTTGTCCAGGGAGAACGGCGGATTGGCCACCACCACGTCGAACTGTTTAAGCTGATCGCCCTCCAACAACTTAGGGTCATTCAGGGTATCGCCCCACTCGATATGCGCACTGTCATTGGCGTGCATAAACATATTCATGCGGGCCAGCGCCCACGTGGAGCCGTTGACCTCCTGGCCAAAAAGCTCATAGTTGTTGCTGCCCACCTGGGCAGCAGTCTGGATGAGTAGCGAGCCCGATCCACACGCTGGATCGTAGATGCTGCTTGCCTCCTGGGGCGCAGCAAGACGGGCCAACAGCTCAGACACCGACCGCGGTGTGTAGAATTCCCCCGCCTTCTTGCCAGCGTCCGAGGCGAACCGCGAGATCAGGTAGATGTAGGTTTCGCCGATGATGTCATCGCTCACCCTCGAAGGGCGGAGGTCCAGTTCTGGCTTGGCGAAGTCCTCCAGCAGGTTCCTCAGGCGCCGGTTGCGGTCCTTGGGCTGTCCCAGGTTCGCCTCCGAGTTGAAGTCAATGTTCCGGAAAACACCCGCCAGCTTTGCCCGGTTGTCCTCCTCGATTGCTTCCAGCGCAACGTTGATCAGCTCGCCGATGTTGTCGGCGTTCCGGTTGGCGTACAGGTGGTTGAACGTTGACGTCTTATGCAGCGGAAATCGCTCGCGCTTCAGCAGTGACTCCACCCGCTCAGGATTGCCCTCAAACTGCTTCTGGTATTTCTCCTCATGTTCAGTCCAGACGTCGGAGATGTACTTCACGAACAGCATCACCAGGATGTAGTCCTTGTACTGCGTGGCATCAACCACGCCACGGAAGGTGTCACAGGCGGCCCAAGCGGCATTGTTGATCTGGTCCTGGGTGACCTGGTCCTTTACCCCGTTTGAGAGGCGGGGGCTTTGCTGCTCGGTCATTTGCGGCCTGCTTTCATATGGGTCTGCCCCGAAAGGGCAGCGGCGATCAATTGGGCTTGTCGAAGCATGTGCTGACACTCCGCCAGGCGGTGCATTAGCTGCGCTTCGCGGGTGGCGAGGTGTGCGGCGTCGGCTATGAGACGCTGTTGCGCAAGCGGCGGCAGCTGCAGGGGGGCTGATTCAAGCGTCGCCTTAGACACCATCTGGATGCTCTGCCCCTGTGCGGCGCGCCGCAGATGCGTCTGCGCATCCGGCTGGTTTAGCCACCATGCGAGGAAATCCGGATCGTAAATGTCGGTGCTCGGCCGGATGATGAACAGTGGCAGGACAGCAACGGCCGGCTCCGGCAAATCGTCCGGGACGGCCCATGCGATCGTCGCATGGCCCCGCGAGCGAAGGAGGACATCGCCGCGGGAGACCAAATAGCGGGGATGCGGGGAGGGGATCCGGGCCATGCCGCGCACCTCCAGGTCGCTGCCAATAGAGAGGTCTGCCATCTGAATTGCCAACACCCCACCGGGGCTCGCCTCAAGGCGTTCTCGGACGGTTAGTCCAGAGCTGATCCGTGCCACGTCAGCCAGAAGCATAATTTCCCTTCAGTATTCTAACTACTGAACGAGTATACACTTTATTTTCTGTAGCTCGTCTACTGACAGATGTTAAAGTTTCCTCGTCCTATTCCATGAACAGATGAGAGCCTTCCAGCCTTGTCCCAGTTCCTTGACGAGGAGTTCTTCGACACCGGTTTCTGACAGCCCTGCATCAGGCCCATCTCAGTGCTGACGAGGGCAAGACTGGCGCGCAGCTGGAGGAAGGCGCCCGGCCCCAGCCGGGAGATGCGCGAGGAAATTGCAAGCGTGTAGATTTCCTACAACAGAAGACTGGGGGCGTTCTTTTTAACGAATGTGCACCACTCGCCGTAGCTCCGAGATGGCCGCGGCGACATTTGAACAGGTGATCTGCCGGGGCGGTGTCCCGGTGAAGGATCCCTCACCGGGCTCGGGTGGTCATCTCACAACAGCTAGCTGCGGGAAGCAGTGAGCAGCCTGATGGCGGCAAGCTCCAACTTCGCCAAGTCTGACTTGATCGCATTTATCTCTTGGTAGGCGGAAACCCGATCGTCCTCACTGCCCCTGCTACTGGAATGAAGGCTTCTCTGCACTAACGTCGTGCTTGCTTACTACTCCTCTGCACACCAAGGGAGGTAGCGGAGTGGATGCAGAATCTACACACGATCGTGAGCCCGGCACGTTGACCATGCCAGATGTTCTGTGGGATCAGACGAAGTCAATTTCGGCGGTGATCGCGCCTTTGGCAGCGCACCCGGTCGTCGGCATACCTACGACAACACCACCACTTGGCTTCAGGGCACGAACTGGACCATCCGGGGTGATTCGAAGGCACTCCCTGAGCTGCAGAAGAAGCTTGGGGTCGTCTCCTTCTCCTACGGCCTTCCCATCGCTAGTCCTTCCCGCCCCGATTCTCCGCCCGTCGGGGCTTGGCCTACGCATGATCCACGGTAAGTATGGCCTCCTGCCGAAAGATCATCATGGCCTCCAACACCGAACGAGGCAGGGTCAAGCTCCCGGACGGTTTCGACCCGTCCAAGCAGGACAAGGCGCTGGTCCGGAAGATCGCCGAGGTGCACGGTGACGGCTTCGAGATCGATTCGCTTGAGGAACCGGTACCGCACGCGACGCGAAGCTACCAGACCACCGTCTGCAAGCACGCGGTCGCGAAGGCCTAAGCCTCCGTCTCCTGATCCGTGGACCGTGGGGTGTATGCGGGCCAAGGAAGCTGACGTTTTGGACGTCGGCTGCCGCACACTTGCCGTCGCCATGGGGAAACACCACGTCACCGTTGCGAGGCTTCTGCCGGTCCTGGCCCAAGATCCCAATGAATAAGTACGGAAGGCAAGCTCAGGAAGCTTGGAAGTTGAAAGCTACTAAAAGAAACCGCCGGATACACCGTTTATGACATAGTCCTGTGCATCTGCACAGAGTCCTACTTGGAGGGAGCTGTTTTGTTTTGTTCCTGCGGAAGTATGAGGTCCGAAACCTGATTCGAGACATCAGCGGATGTCGTGGTCAACGAAAGGATAGTGAGAGTGTCGGCAGCAATTGCGGCCGGAGCGGAAACAAGCGTGAGCGCGATCGTGATCTTTGTGAGGAGGTCGAAGAGATTTCGACCAGCTGAGGTCTTCCCGACCAGCCCAGCCATTTCTGGATTCCGGATGAGTGATCCGATGACCCGGTCCCGTTCGTCGAGTAGAGCAGCGGCGCCGCGCACGCGCACCTTGTTGGAGGCTAAGAGGATGGATTCTGTGTGGTCAAAGATAACCGCTTTGACCTGCTCATCTAGGTCTTCATCTGCTGCAAGGATGTCCAGGATCGCCTGTGCCAGCTTCTGGACTTCGCTCAGTGTCTCCGCCTCTACCGGAGTCTCCCGTTTGAGGGATGAAAGAGAGTAGCTGCATCCTTCCAGACCCAAGAGGGTCGCATTGTTGTACTGAGCGCAGAACGCGTCAGTTCCGGTGTGCAGGCTCGAGAGGTGGGCCAAGGCGCCACGGGCTTCGGGGAGGGAACGAAGCAGATATTCTTTCGGCAAATGAGCGTCATAAGAGTCAAGCGCCAGTTCGATTTCATCGGGCAAAGCCACCAATGCGCCCAGACCCTCGTACAGATCCTTGCTCAGAACAGGCGGGACGCTCAGGTACTCCGCGCACGCGCTCAGAAGTTGCACCTGATTACTGCGTTGCTCGGTCATGTAGTTCAGAAATTCCCAAAGCCTGCCGGCGGGATTTGCCCAATGGTCGTCCACAAGCGCCCCTCACGTGAGTCTGTCCAGCAACCGAAAAAGGCAGCGGATCAGTGTCAAAGTTACCGTTCAACGATGACAACTGCCCGCAGGGGCGCTCCTAGGCCGGTTACTCCTGCCTACTCGGCCAGGTCTGGATCCCAGTCGTCTTTGTCCCGCTTGTCCAGCGTGTCGATCAGGAGCTACCCGACTTGTGCCCATACGAAGCCCGTAACCGGCAGCCATCTTGGACTCGGTAATGGGGGTTGTCGCTCCGCTTATTCATGGACCAAATTCTAGAGCCGACATTCGACTCCCTTGGCTGCTCCCTGCATAGTACGAGCGCAGATAGCGACCGTTTCTGATTATCACCCGGCAAGCCTCCCGACGTGAGTTTCCGAAGTTGTCTGCACGGAATGTCGGCACTCGTGCGGCAATTGCGAAGCTTTCCATGCCGCGGATACAGCCAAGCAGAGACACGGAAGCAACGCCGTGGGCATATGCTCTGCAGAGACCTTCACCGATCACAGGGGGACCGATGTTCAAGCCTCGCTTCATACTGACTGCATTAGGGCTGGTTGTTGCAGCCGTAGGTACCGCTTGTGGTTATCTGCTGCCAGTGGGGCTCTACTGCTCCGGCGCTTTCGCACCCCAGAAAGCGTCACTAGAAGAGGGAGCTAGAGGGGTGGTCACGGCCACCCTCACGGCCTGCCGTGCTAATGCGAAACAATACGCACCCATCTGGACGGCTGTCATCGTCGTCGGCCTAGCACTCTTCGCGATCGGCCTTGTGTGGTTGCTTGTCACCAGAAGAAGGGAAGCAATCTCCTACCGGAACCGCTCTGAGACTGCGGGGGCACCGGCCATGGCCGCACAGCGGCCAGACCGTGCCCGGCCAACCCCCATCTGGCCGCTGTTGCTGGGGCCCGCGATTATCGGTATCGGCATCTTCCTCGGGTACACAGTAAGCGTGGGACCGTACTGTGAAGGGGCCTTCACGCAGCAGACGTCAGCTGCCGGCGCCGACATCGCCAGCGCAATGAGCGGAAGGATGTCGAACTACTCCGACGAGTGCCGAGCAGTTGCCGGACAGCAATCGGTGATCTACTGGGGCATCATTGGTTTCGGCGGATCTGTCTTTGTCCTCGGCCTCGTGCTGCAAACAGTACTAGGGCGTCGCCAATCGACCGGTTCCAGACCAAGCACTACTGCCGATGAATTGGAGCAACTCGCACGGCTGCTTGAGCGTGGTGTCCTCACGCAGGATGAGTTCGCCCGGCAGAAGGAGAAGCTCCTCAGCCGAGGGTAACTAGGTCTATCAGCACGTTCCGGCCCAACGCACTTTTCGCGTCAATCACCCTCGGTGCGCTGGCTGGGAGTTCCAAGGCAAATAATGTTCGATTGCAGACTGGCATGGAAGCGGAACTAACACCCATCAGTGGGCGACGGTTTGCTGACCATGTGCCGTTCGAGGAGCCACTGAGGGGCAGCTCGACGGGGCATCCTCAGTTGCCGATTGCTGGACACGGGCCACTTCGCCACGGTGCCTTCTCAGCAAACGATCCTTTGCCGGGACGAGCCGCGGATGCCCTCGGGCTCCGACCGGTCCCCAGCATTGTGAATTGCAGCGATAAGTGGCGGTGTTTTCGCAGCGCTAAATGTCGCACCTGGCGCCCCGTTCGCCGATCCTCCACCGGGCGCCCCACCATCTACTCGGTGGATGATCTGCCGCGCCTTCCCACAGAGTCGGTCAAATGCCATGATCAATGCGAAAACAACAGTTTTAGGGGGCGGCAATGCGAAAGCGAGCTTTGGCGCCGGTGCTCGTTATGTTGCTGGCAGCCTGCGTTGCTCCCTCTGATCCAACGGATTACCCGCGTACTGCTTCTGCCGACGACCGATGGGGCGTGGGCGTAAGCTACCCTGTCTATTCGTCTCTAGCTGGGTGCGAAGACGAGCCCAGCGTGGAATTAGCTGTGCAAAGCGCGGACATGCCGTCCTCCAAACTTGGATTTCGGCTGAAGGCAGGAGCATCTGAAGCAGATGCCCTCCGCGTGGCAGACTGCGTGGCTGCGCTTTTGAGCAGAGGGGAACTCACGATCGTGTCCCCTGGGGTTTGAACAGTCACCGTGAACGCGGCCTCCCGCGCGTAGCCGGGTGCCCCATCTGGCGCTCAAGTGCCCGAATGAGGAACCCTTATCGTGCGTCCAGCTCGAACTTGCATGGGTTCAACAGCGATCATTGCTGACGCCTTGTGATGGCGGCTCTCGCTGGCATTGGACCGTGGAACCCCCGCACAGCCACTTCTGAAAGTCGACGCCAAACGCTCCTGAAACTCACCAACACAGCCAGGGCGTTATGCCAAGAACCCTTTCAACGAGTGGCCGTCAACACGCCAGTACGAACGAAGACTTTGGCATAACTTCTCGCTGCGCATAACCGGCCCATTCAGGCTGAAACTTGCCAGTCTTGAGCTCTACAACCACGTATCGGGACTGGTCAATGTTGAAAAATAGCATGTCGACATAGAAGTCGTCGCCGTCGACGTCGAAGTGCACCTGCCGGCCGACGAAGGAGAAGCCCGGACCGAGTTCGCGCAGCGTTTCGGTGATTCTGCTGGTCAGGGCGTTCTCCAGGTCGCGCTCAGCCACTTCGCCGGACAGGCCCAAGAACTCGAAGTTGTAGGGATCTTTGGCAACTTGCTGTGCGAGTTCCGAGTCTGGTCCAACAAGCCGTTGGACAAAGTTCGACGGTGCTGCGCCGGTGCGCTCCAGGGTTTTGTTCATGATCATGTTCAGCAGAACATTTCGGGACCAGCCATATTCGACGGCGGCAGTTGCGTACCAGGCTCGGTCATCTGGGCGGTCGAGCTTGTCCAGCAGCACGGTGATGTGGCCCCAGGGCAATTGTCCAACAGGCTGTTGGACAATTGGGTCGGGCCAGGCTGCGGCGAACCCGCGCATGTAGAAAAGATTTGAACGCGAAAGGCCTTTCATCTCGGGGAACTCCGCCCTGAGATCATCCGCTAGCCTTCCGATGACCCCGCTCCCCCAACTCTCGACCTCCTGACGTTCCAGGATCGTCCGGCCGATGGACCAGTACAGCTCGATGAGCTGGGTGTTGACTGTCCGCAGTGCCGTGTTACGCGCGGCCCGGACCCGATTCTTGAGCTCGCCGAGCAGGTCAGTGTAGTCGGCGGGGAGCGCAAGATCTCGGGTGGATGCCATGCCCTCGATCCTATCCAGCAGGTCAGACAGGTACATGCACCAACGTCCCTCAACTCGGTCGTCCCATTTCCTTAGTTCTCTCGGGGTCCGACGGGAGCCCGAGAGAACTATGGTTCTGGCACACTACGAGGATGTCAATCGAACCGGAACTCTCCTCGCCGGACTGGGAGAAACTTGGCTTCTGGATCCAAGAAGCACAGCGGCAGTCAGCAAATAAGCACTCCTACCCGTTAGATTCCAAAAGTCTCCTGGCCCTAGATCAACAAGGCATGCCCGAAGGTACTTCCGTTGCGGCAGTCGTCCGCTCGCTCCTGGACTCTGCCGTTGACGATCTAGCGTCAGCCTTCGCATTAGTCACTGAAGCGGGGCGCCCAAGCCCAGTCGGCGTTCCTACCCTCGTGCGAGGTTCGATAGAACTGGCCGGGGTGGGAATGTGGGTCCTGACTGGAACTGGGCGGTCTGGCCGCCAAGAACGAGGACTAAGAGTTGCACACGACTCACTGATCAATGCCAAGAAGTACTTCACACACATTTCACGGGACCCCACGGTGCCGGCAAAGGTGAAGGAAGAAGCGATTGACTCCGCAAGGAATTTCGAACAGCAAGCAAAAACTCTGTCTGCCAGTACGTCTTTTCTCGGGATAAAAAAATCCCTTGTAACGGCCTCCCTTAACCGTACGGACGCATTGCAGCAAGTCGATAAGGCCCGCGGGACCCTGTTCTTCTCGCGATGGCAGCTGTGTTCTGGGTTTGCACATGGCTTTTCCTGGGCTCCGCAGTTCTTCCACGATTTCTTGTACACACACACCATGGAAGGCGGCGGCGTCCTTACTGGCAGGACGATGGGACCGGAGAGAACTTTGGCTATTCTGCAGTGGGGGCAGCATGCGATTGAAGAGCTGCTGGGTTCATTCCATCAAGGGCGGATCCCTGCACCGCCTGGAGCGCGAATAACGATCTTTGCAACACCAGCTTCAAAACGTACCCATGAGTAGGCGTTTGGACCGATTGAGTGCCGTCCCGTTTCCTTGGAACCGGGACACAACCGATGGGGCACTCCTCCACTGCTCAGGATCCGCGGGATGCCGCGTAACCTGGCTGTCCCGTTTGTTATCCCACAAGTCCTGCAACAATGACCCGTCACATCTTCAACATTCGGTACGGTTCGGGCATGGACATTGGATATGCGAGGGTATCGACGGCGAGGCAGGATCTGACCCGGCAGCTGGACGCCCTGGCTGTCAGTTTCAGAAGTCGTCTGCACTGCATTCCGCGGAATTACGGGGCTTGTGCAGACGAGTGCTGACACGGAAATGTCAGAAGTCCCGTGCACGGAACCGCATTCCGCTCATTAGTCCTCTGCACCAAACATCACTTTTTAGAAGTTGCCCGCACCAACCTGCGGGAACTACCGCTTTGAAGCCACAACAGTGCCGGCGGCCGGGACCCACCGGTAGAGCGTCGGCACGGAGACGCCGAGACTGTTGGCCACTTCCCGGGGCGGGGTTCCCTGGTTGAGGAGTTTGCGGGCTGAGCGGATCTTGGCTTCCGTCATGATGCGTTTGCGGCCGCCTACTCGTCCCTGTTCCCGCGCGGCCCGGAGTCCGGCCTGGGTGCGTTCGACCATGAGCTCCCGTTCCATCTGGGCCAGGGATGCCATTACGTTGAAGAAGAAGCGCCCGGAGACCGTAGTGGTATCGATTGCATCGGTGATGCTGACGAAGCCTACGCCGCGGTCATTCAGACCGCCTGCGAAGGCCAGGAGGTCTTTCACGCTCCGGCCCAGGCGGTCCAGCTTCCACACCACCAGAGTGTCACCGTCGCGCAGGGTCTCCAGCGCCTGGTCGAGTCCGGGGCGTTGGGACGTGGTTCCGCTGATCGTGTCTTCGTAGATTTTGTCGCATCCGGCCTTCTTCAGGGCGCTGATCTGTAGGTCCAGGTTCTGGTCCCGGGTGGAGACCCGGGCGTAGCCGATGCGGTGGGTGGTCATGGAGTGTTCTCTTCTCAAAACTCAATCCGGGGCGTTGCTTCGACTGTACCGTTTCGAGAACTATTTGTGAGAACAACGGGCCCTGAGCCCGGCTTTTCGTCTGCACGGCGGTTTTCCGCAGAAAGACGCCCCTTCGCAGCCGCCCGCCACGAACACCACGATTCTCAAATCAACCTGTTCTTGAAATCCTTCGTTTTTGAGAGCCATGACTGGTCATTGCCTGACCTTACATTCGTCCCGTAGCTGCCCAAATTAGGGCCATGAGCGTGTAGATAACGCCCAGAACTAGTCCGACAATGGCAAAGACCTTATCTTTCCTAGAGGCTCCAGGCCGGCGGCGAACCAAAGCGGTCGTAGATACGACGATGGCGGCCACGCAGATGAGCGGCCCAAGAACAGGAAATCCAAACAAGAAGAACGCCGCAATTCCCAGACCAAAGGCCGTACCTGACGCCGCACTGACTCCACTTCCTGAAGAGCGTTGTGCGACCGCCAGATCGGCGGAACCGACACGACCTGGCATAGCAATTTCGGGGCCGGGTGTTGAAGCAGCCTGGACGTGTTCCGTCCAATGGCTTCCATCCCACCAACGAATTTGGTTGAGGTTCTCAGGGTTGGAATACCACCCTGCCGGAGGTTGGGTCATGGTGCGGCCTTCTGCTGAAGTTGATTTGGATCGCCTGATTAGAGTTACCACACTCCCTGCTGCAGCAGGGTTAAAAGGACCGCTTGTCATTGTGAGTCGCTGGACGGGAGGCTCGTAGTTTTCCTCCCGCCGTTGCGAAAAGGACTCCACCGATGACGTCGGGAACAACCCAGGACTCCCGGGTCATGCTTATGGGAATGAAGGGGTTGAATAGCAGTGCCATACCGGTGAAGGCGACGACCCAGACAGTTCGCTTCTGTCCGCTCGCGATCGTGCACATCCAGATGGCCATCGAGGTAACGGCCCACCGCAGCACTACATAAAACTCGTATGACGCCCCGAGAAAGCCCACCAAGAGGAAGAACGCGCCAATAACCGAAGGGATAACTGCCGGGTACACGGTGATCAGCGGGACATTATCCAACTGCTGCTCGCTGAAGCCTTTGGCGAAAGGATATCGCTCTCGCGTGTGAAGGTACGGGCTGAACTCCACTGGCTCCGACTGCGTGGAGGCCGACTGCGGGGGTACTGCGGCACTTTGTGCCTGCGTTGGAACATTCTGAACATGTTCCGTCCAATGGTTTCCGTCCCACCAGCGATTCTGGTTGAGCTTCTCAGGGTTGGCATACCACCCTGCTGGAGGCTGGGTCATTTCGCGACCTTCCGCTGGAGTTGATTTCATCGGGGCCTAATCAGAGTTACCACATTCACTCGTGAAGACGGACCCGAAAAATGACAGGAGGCTGGCCTTGGGTGTCCTACTTCCAAGGAGCTGGGACGAATTGGTCTTAGCGGCCGCGGTTACACCCTTAGCGCGCCAGCTCAGACTAGTTTGGAGAAATGTCCCCAACCACTCATCAAGAGGCTGGCACGGCACCGTTCGTGCTGCTCGGCGCAGGATTCTCTAAAGCCATTAACAGCCTCATGCCTACTCTCGCCGAGCTTCGCCCGCGCGTCTTGGATCGATTGGATGTGGATCCGTCCGAGCTAATTCCCTACGGGAACGATCTGGAACAGTGGCTCTCGTTTCTGTCTGTAGATCAGCCTTGGCTCACCGATATTGAGAACCTCTCCAACCGCGTGATGTTCATGCGAGCCAGCACCGCGGTCAGCGAATGTATTCGGGAAATCGAGCAAGAGGCCCTTGAGGCGCCCTTGCCTAGCTGGCTCAGTCGGTTGGTGGCGTCCTGGTGTGCTGATTCGGCGACGGTGGTGACATTCAACTACGACGTCTTGGTCGAACGAGCACTCACTGCAATGGGACTCGTTGCTGAATGGGCAGACGTTTACCGGGTTCCCCTTATATCCAGACAGTTAGGGGCATCTGCCGGGCTGAGCTATGGGGTGATGAATCCGCCTGGGCCCACCCTTGAACTCCTGAAGCTCCACGGTTCTACCAACTGGGGGTATGGAGGACTTCATGCACCAAGCAGCGACGTGATGTGCCTTCTGCGATCGGGCCAAGGCTGGTCGCCCGAAACGAAGGCGGATGACTCACCACGAAACAAGGGTATGTTCGACGACTTGCAGCCCATGATCGTCCCCCCGACCGGGACGAAGAACGCCTTCTACTCAAACGCCGGCCTTCGCGCCCAATGGCGCAATGCCGCCGCGTCGCTGGCCAGAGCGTCACATGTCACGATCATTGGTTATTCGTTTCCGGCAACAGACCTTGCCACCAGACAGTTTTTTTCGGGATCCCTTCCTAACGTTCCTATTACCGTCGTCGATAGATCACACCGAGCGGCAGACACAGTCGAAGAAATCTCCACTGGCCACACTTCCCTCAACCGCTTCACTGGCAACAACGCTGTCGAGGACTATGTAAATGCGCTCTGCGGTGATCTTGTCCGATGGGGCACTGATTACATTTCCGGGGCCAACGTTCCCTGGGTTGAAGTCAACGGTCAGAAACGACATAGGCGCTGCTCTGGGGAGGCGCAGGATGCGCAGACAGCAGCGGGAGCCCTTGCTGTTGAAGAAATTCCTACACTCGAACTCAATCGGGGCGATTTCAGCCGGGACTCTTCAAAGACCCACTGGGCACCCCAGCCGCTGGCTTACCGCCATAGGGTATGACCCTAGAGGCATCGCCAATGAACTCGAACGGCTTTGTGCACACGACTTCTGATACGCCGTGCAGACGACTTCTGAAACTGACATGTGAAGAGGGCCCAAGGGTAGCGTCGGGACGTCCGGTGGACGACCGGCTTACGGACGTCGCTCCCGAATCTCGCTCCCTCAGCGGGCCGCTCCTCGCGCAAGCGGTTTGAACGGCGGGCACTATGCAAGGGGACGAAACCTGAACGAAAGAAATTAATTCACACACGGGGAGCTAGGGTTGGCGGCATGGACCCCCAACTTGTGACGGCTATCCTTACGGGAAGCTTCACTCTTGCGGCTGGCGTAGTCGGCGCCGTTCTCGCAGGCGTTTTTGCACGACGTGGAGAAAATCGCCGCCACCAAGCCGAGGTCGACCGCCAGTGGCTAGCGGACAGACGAGCGGTATATGTGAAGTACTTGGCTTTGGCTGAGGTGATGCAGCGAGAAGTCGACGCTATAGCCGTCTTCTTGTCTTACGACGGAAAGAAGACGATCGAGGCAGAGGATGACCGATTCATATCCGAGGGGCTGACCGGTTACATCGCGACCTGGGAGGACGAGCTACAGCCGTCACTCGGGGAGCTTCAACTCGTCGCATCGAAGAAAGTGGCAGACCTGGCCGATCGAGTGTCAGGGGCCTTGATGGAAATGACGACCTTCCTCGAGCTTCGACGGGCATTCACCGCCTACTACCCGATGTGGTTCCAATCCCAAGATCTCATTCACGTCCTACGTAACGAAATGAGGTCTGATCTCGGGCTTGTAAGCCATGGGGACACAGCTCGACTTGATAAGGGTTGGCCATGGCTAGAATCTAGGCCTTCTTACGAGTCCTACATCCAAAACCACTCAAAACAGGGAGAGGGGAAAGGTGCACCTTTAACCGAAGGTCCGCAGTAAGGGAGCGCTCTTGGCGCCGTTCGACAGGTGCAGACGCCGTACCACACCAATCAGGTCGTAACTTCAACTGCAAGCTGCTTACCGGCGCGAAAAACTTGATCAACTCGAGGGTCAGTTGAGCCCAGCTCAAGGCGTGAGTGGTCCATCTGCAACGTAGTTGTCCAGGAACTTATGGCTTCGCAGGGATGCCTCGCTGAACAACTGACCGTCTTCGTCAGTTGAGGTGCCAAGGTCTTCACGAGCAGCACCAATGAACCAGTCAAGCTGTTTCAAATACTGGCGCTGTCCATCTGAGTTCCGGTTCTTAGAGTCTCGGGCGAGGGCCAACAAGGCATTGGTAACTTCTGCAGCACTCCGGCGAACTGGAACGGAAGCGGTCAAGCGAAGCCGCGTCCTTGCGACAAGCATGGAGGAGAGATCTTCGTCCATGATCGTGAATCTGGGGTCCAATGTCTTCAGGCGGACACCCTCAGCCATGGTGATGAAGTCCCCATAAATGCGTTGCTTCTGGTCACGCAGCCACTGCTCGTGCGCGAGATCGCGCTCCTGCTCATGTCGAGCTATTGCGGCTCGTGCTGCAGCAGCAGCAGCCTTCTTGGACTCTCTCTGCGAGAACCACCCAGTACCCAGCGTGCCAACGAGAGTGGCACCTACACCCCCAAGAAGACCTACCAACCAGGGAAGATACTCGGCACTCATCTGCCGAGTATCTATTGATGTGCATGCGCTGTCGACCCCCAATCATGGATCTCGAAAATAATTGAGAACCATCGTTTTCGACCATGCCGGCGAGTTCAATATTTAAGATACCCGCCCTGATCGCCTGAAAGCCCGTTAGAGGATCCTCAACGGGACACCTCTGCAGCGTCGCTAACAGGGGAAGCTGCGCTCGTTAGCCGGTGCCTCCGCCGGAGTTCGTCCCACGACGGAATCTGTACGCACGACTTCGTCGGTGCAATACTTCGTCGATGAACATCCTCGAGTGGTGGCCTCTCGTCGATGCGGAAACACGCGACTGGCTCATTGAGCACAACGGCCAGCCGCTGCCGCTGAATGTGGCCGACTGAAATCTTCTGCCGCGGCCCGCCGAGGGTTCCCCCTACGGACGGACTCTGGTCAATTTTCATCGATAAGCTGCTGGCCGGTGGTTACGTGCCTCGGCGAGGTCTTAGCGTACAATTTCGTCTTCTGAAGCGACCCCGTAGAGCACGAGACCCGCAAGACGCATGTCTGGTTCCGCTTCCGAGGGCCGCTGTGGTTGAATCTGTTTGCCAGACCGCGACAACAGGACATGAGGGCTTCAGCATAAAAGTTTTCAATACGCCGCCGGGCTGGCCCCGCATGCCCCAGGGATGGATGCCTCCGTCAGGATGGAGCCCCGACGCACAGTGGCCGAAACCGCCGCCCCTCTGGTCATTCTCAATTGAAAGCTCGTTGCGGATGAGGCCCATCCCACTGGACGAGGACATCAATCTCGGGCACCCCTCGGAAGTCACACGCGAAGATCTGGCCACGACTGCTCAAAGCGCGGCCGACTCAATTGCCTGGAGGATCGCCGGAATTGCAGCTGAGACGAAGACGGTCCCGACCGTGGCGAATCTCAAGTACACCGAAATGGCGCATAAGGCCATCGGCACCGCGCGGGACCGCGTGTTCAGTAGGCTCATCGACGACGCCCGCGATTGGGTGCACAGTCTTCCGTGGGGCTCGGCCGAGTGGCATGCGGCCATCGCGCAATCGAGGATGATCCTCGATTGCAGGGACGCCTTCGCCGGAACGGCGTCCCGACGGATTACGGATGTTCTGAACGCCTCCACTCAAACCGAGGAGACGACCATCTCCCGTGATTCGCCCGCTCCACAGCCGAATCCCGGACGATCAACACCCAAACCGCGACCGCAAAGCCCTCAAGCCGCTCAGACCCGTCAGCCGTCTCCGCCATCTGTTTGGGGAGGAGCCCAGGAAATGCTCACGAACTACAAACGGGCTGCACGGAAGCTGGCAACCTGGGCGTGGGTGCACGCGGCAATCTTCACGGTCGGCGTCTTCCTCACCATTGCCGGATACTCTTCAGCGTCGACGATCGGCGGCACCTACGTCGCCTTCACTGGCGCCATCCTCTGGGGTGTAATCGGATGCGCCAGAAACGCGTACCGGTATTTCAAAGTGAAGGCAGCCGCTGACGAGCTGGAGCGGGAATCTCGGAGGTCTGCCCCCAGTCGATGAGTGCGTGAGCAGAGCCGCGTGTCCCGCGCTCGGGCCCGCGAGGGGGATGTGATCGTGGTGCACACCTTGGACCGGTTGGGCCGCACGGTCCGGGATACCCTGAATCTGATCCACGACCTTGCTGACCGCGGCGTGGGGGTGCGGAACCTGGCGGATCCGATCCGGGTTGATTCTGCCAATCCGGAGGATCCCATGTCGCAGCTGGCAGTAGTGATGCTCGCGCTCTTCGGCCAAATGGAACGAACCTACGCGATCGAACGCGCAGCCCACGCGCGTGCCGTTGCTGCCGGCAAGGGCAAAAGAATCGGCCGGCCCAGCGTGGTTGAGCCAACGAAACTTGCCTACGCCGCACACCTTCGTGACCAGGGGCTCTCAATCTCGGAGATTGTCCAGGCCACCGGCATCACCCGCTCCAGCCTCTACCGCCACCTGCCGCCCCGGCCACCGGAGACGCTGACGGCCGAGAACCAGCAGAACGCCTAAGAAAACGGCTCCCAGCGTCCGTGGTGGTTGGTGCAGGCGACTTTTAGCGGGTCAACCCAGTTCGCTCATATCCGTTCCACCGCCCATCCGACGGCAGCGAGTTGCTCGGTGTCAGCCGCTGTACTAAACGAACGCTCAGGTACGGCGATACACGCAACATGGGTCGGCCGACTCAATGCCACGTACGCCCAGCGCATGAACGTTGCAGTTTTGTCCGGTATCGGCGAAGTAGTCGAGTACTTGCCCTGCCGGATCAGCCATGGCACTAGGTGGGCCACATGGTGCTCGTAGTAGAAAGTCTCCAGCAAGAGCGTGGCAGCATGGGTTTCGCCCTTGACCGAATGTATGGAACCAAGCTGAATATCCAGCATGTTGCGTTTATCCTCATCCCGGTATCGGTAAGTATTCAACGCACCGTCAGTGCTGGGTAACAGACTTCCTGTAACACTGTTGAGTTCATGGGGCTGCCATGTCAGATACGACTCCGCCAGTTGGCTGACAGGGTCGGTGCCAAGCCCACCGGATATCGCTAAGAAGGCGGGAACCCAAGAATTCCAGGTTTCCTGGCTATCGAATGTGCCGCCCGACAAGACAAAGGCGACAACGGCCTGATACTGGTGGAGTGCTTCTGGATGGCCACCCAGAAGCTGTGTCAGGTACAGGTGTTGCCTTCTATTGGTTCCGACCACCTGCTGTGATGACATGATATTGGCAAGCCGTGACAAGCCGTTGGCAATGACATTGACTGCTTGATGGCTCGCTGCAGATGTCTTCAATTCGGCGCCCGCTAGGACGAAATATTCTGTGAGCCGACGCGGCCGGTAAGATTTTTTCGTGGCGTTGGTCTGATAATCGCCCCAGTAGTGGGAGACGGATTTGGGGAAGTGGCGGTGTCCCGGACCAATCTCGGGGTATGAGCGGTTAACCCCTCCGACCGCACAGACTTTTGCCCCAGCGATTCTTTCAGGAGGCAGAACCGAAACGACGTGCTTTCCGAAGGCATCCAGAACTCCCGACGGATCATCGTCAGGGAATACAAAAATCTTGTGGGCGCCCTGATGGATCTTGCGTTGTGGCTTGGCCACGCCACGGAGACCGTCCGGTAGGACTGGCGACACCGCGAGCCCGTTCACCAGTTTTGCAATCGAATCATCAAATCTGTAGCTGTTATCAAGACTCAATGTCTGAACACCGGATGCCGGAAAGCCCAGTCCAACCTGGCCTTCAACGCCCCCGTATATGGCCTGGTTAAGGTCGCCCACACGCTGGACAATACTGGTCCCTCCACCGCCCTGGAACACTTCCTGAATGACCTGGTTTTGTTCTTGAGACGTGTCCTGCATTTCGTCGACTAGAACCACTGGGAATCTGGTTCTCAGTGCACCAGTGACCGACGGTGCAGATTGGGCAAAGAGGTATCCGAGCGTGAGAATTTCGTCGTGGCAAAAAAAGCCTGCTCTGGCAGCGGTGCTGAGCGCCTTCGTGGCAAGCTGATGCATTCTTGAGTTTGGTCCCGCACCAATATCTTGGCCCGACAGGGGGTTGTCCAAGTCGAGTGAAGATATTCTGAGGGCTGCAATAGACCGCTTGGTCCGATTCAGCCAGGATTCCAGAGTTCTTGCATCACCTGGAGGCAGTGCCTGCCACCGCATGGTGCCGGTCGCCTCATCATCGATTGTTGTAACCCGGTGCCCAGCAGAGAGCAGGAAGGGTGTGGTTAAAAACCGGTTGGTAAACCCATGGATGGTATCGATGTAGTTTGGATACCGCAGTAGGGCAGCTCCGACTTCCGTGCCGCCAAGCCTGTCCGAGATTTCGTCTTTGGCGACGTTTGTATGGCTGAGAACGCAAACCCCGGCGGTTGGCGTGTTCCAGTTCTTACCCAGAATGCCGAGCTTGGCCACTAGCAAGGTGGTCTTGCCGCTGCCGGGGCACGCCGTGACGTCGACGGATGACAAAGACCGAAGGAACTCACGTCTGCCGTCAACGATGTTCTCCAGACCCATGAGATCAGACACCCATGCGATATCTTCGTCAGTGACCCCCCGAACCGGCGGCATCACGGCGCGGCTACCTTCTCAGCCGTTTTTACCTCTACGGGCAAAGGAGCGGTCACATACGCCAGGGCCTTCCGCACATAGGCGGGGAGGACTCGCTTCAGATCCTCGGGCGTGGTCTTCCCTGAATGCACGGCTTCCGTGAGCAACTCGGCCATATATTGGGCTGCTATCGCTTTGGACGCTTTGTTGCTGCCACTGCCGAACAGCGAATATATCCGAGAGCAAACCTGATCCTGATCCTCACCGGAGGCCTCCATCCGGATGTATTCGTCCCGGGCAGCCTGCTTGACAGTTTCAGGATCAGCCCGTTCCTGATTCAGTTTTTCGTCGGAGATGGCCAGACGCGCAGCCATTAGAACCACCTGGGCCAAACCGGCATGGGCCAAAGCATATTCAAAAGTCCACTCATCCGCGACGAACGTTCGGATGTTTTGACCATCTCCTGATTTCAAGTTCTCTTTGTGGGAGACCAGACTCTCACCCTGAAAGTCGCTCTTTATTTTCCACCGGCGTGATGTGCTGGCCCATTTTGGGTCCTCCGGTCCGGTAACCAGACCAAGGATGTCAGGCGCACAGTCGGGCATTACATCCATGTCCGCGAGACAAGCGACAGGGATTCTGAGTTGCGGTGAAGCCTTGTCACGGCGCTGGAAAATTTTGGCGTATCTGCGGAGGCCAGTGCTGGCGACATTAACAACCGAGACGCCGTGCTTGGTCAGATCCAGTCCTATTAGCTTGGCAATCGTTGGGAGGAGGATCGCTTCGGCGTGTCCCTCCACAATAAGGAGTCCCTGGGCAAAGAACAGGTTGGCTTTGGTGGTGTCGAGGAACCTTGCTAGGAAGCGGTAATCAGAAGGCTCCAACAGGGTTTCTGTAGGAGCGAGAGAAAATGCTCTATTCCCGTGCATCAGAACGATATTCTCCAAGGGCACTTTTGATGCCAGATTCGGGCTGTGGGTTGTCACGATAGTTTGGACAGGGCGGATTGCAGGATCATCGGTCGACTGTTTCGAGACCTTCTCCAGAAACTCCATCAAACGCAGCTGACGCTGCGGATGAAGGTGCGCCTCTGGTTCCTCTACGAGTAGCAACGGCAGACCTTCGTCTTCTTTTCCTAGGAGCAGCAACTCGCACGCCATGAAGAGCAGGTTGTTTGAACCTAGCCCATAGGGGCCTCGGCCGCCGGCGCCGTCTTCGTCCCTAAGTACCAGCTCCAGACGCTCTAGGATCTGACGCAGTCGTGAGCTCTCGCTGCCGCCTTGCGAAAAATTGATTTGGCCGTTCATCCCGGACCCGACCAGCGTCAGTTCAGTCAGAAAGTCTGCATTCACTGACGTCTGTGCGGCGTTAATTCCTGAATGTTTGTTAACAAGATGACGAAGATAGTCCGTCATCCCGGCCAAGTTGAGAGCGCCGGCTTTCTCTGGCGTTTCGGGCGGAGACGTGGGGTCAAACTTCTCCCCTGCTGATATCTCTGGGAAGCTGCCAAGGATCTGGGATAGGCGGGAACCGCGACCCGGGGACATCTCTCTTGCGGCGTCTCGGAGTGGGCGAAGATAGGCAGCAGCCAGTAGCTGTCGCGCACCGGGATCCAATGTGGGCCCTTCCCCCGAAGTGCCGCTGGTAATGGAAACGTCAACCCAACGCCGATTTCCTGGAGATTCACTTAGCCGGCGCGCCCGCCAGTTGACATACATCACGCTTGCGCCGGATTCAAATGTCAGGTATTCGGCGAACGAGCCCCGCTCAGCTGTCGACAGACCGGTTAACTGGCACCGGATGCTGATATAGGTGGCTTCATGACCAGTGGAATCGACATGGAAGTCTTCGGGGACAACTTTGAGGTATTCAGCATCCCGGGTGTGAAGGGCGTATCGGATGGCATCGATGATCGATGTTTTCCCTGAATCGTTCTCCCCTACGAGTGCGGTGACACCCATTCCAAAGGGCACGAGACAGGCCTTGGCTCCAGAACCAAACTGACGAAAGTTCTCTATACGTATTTCCGACAAGTACATTTCCGGTGTCTTCCCCCCAGTAAGAATTTCTTCAACCCAATTATCGTATGGACTATCCCCCAATCCGATGCGGGAGCGGGTCTGCGCCGATCACTTGCCCTGATAGGGAAAACGTCGGCGTTCTATTTGCTATTGGTTCGTGAACAGCTGTCGGAATATGGATTACGTTCCGTCCGCCTGAAGTTGGCCTCGGCGACCCGTCAGCTAGCTCTGGGACCCCATCCAGTGCCGTGCATCAAGTTCCCCCATGCGCCGGTACAGTGCCGCCAGGGAGATGCCGAGGTCCAGACCGCATGGGTGGCCGTCTGGCCCGCGTCGATCAGGGGGCGCAACATCATGATCGAGCGCACCAGGGCAGGACTCGCGGCGGCAGCGGCGAACACCCGCCGCTGTGGAAGGCCCCGCAAAATCGACGATCCGGCTGCCGCCCGGGCGAGGGACTCAAAGACAAAGGAATCAGTGCCGGCGACATCGGCAAGATGCTGGGAGCCTCCCGGGCAACGGTCGGCTATGTCACTTAGGGTCTGCGGTGTCAGGTCCGGTCTCTGCTTCGGGGTCCGTGTGGCGTGTCCAGCCGTCTTCCCCGCCGGGCCCGGTGGTGTGTTCCCAATACGATTCAGCGGCAGCGCCCTGGGCCGTGTATCGTAGCTGCACGCTGTCCGCTGCCGCCCCGGAGAGAAGCGTTGTGCCGGTGATCTGGTCGGCCTCCACTGCGGCGGCAGGGCCAACAAGAATTTCGCGGCCGGTGATGACTTCCCCGCCACGTGCAACGGCCACGGGCCTCCAGCGCCGGTTGATCCTTTCGCGCGGTACTTCCACTGTTGCGGTCAGACCGTCGCGGATCCGCGCCCACCGGTCCTGGTTGTAGGTGAAAGCCAGGTCAGCTGGATCGTCCTGGTGTCCGGTGATGTGGCATTGCCTTTTATCGACCATGGCGGCGAGCCGGACGATCATCGCCTGGACGTGCGGGTGCCACGTTGTCATCGCGCCAAGGCCCGGCATTCCCTCCTCCCAGATCTTGTATTCCGCGCACATCCCGGCGTAGAGCTCCGCGACGATGTCGGAATGTTCAAACCAGCACTCGGTGATCTGGGAGGTATTCAGCTGGTACTCGCGGACGAACCAGTCCACCCATTGCCGCAAGGCAGTCCACGCAGCAGGTTTGTGTTCGGCACTGATCTCGCGCCAGCGGATCCCCATCCATTCCGGCGGGCCTGCGCCGAGTTCCGCTTCAATCTCCGGGTCCAGAAATGCGGGCAGCCCGCCTCCCCCGCCCCCCGCTGGAGTGCCGGCCTCTTGCGTCCAGGTGTCCGGGGCGTCTTCGTCGGCGTTGAACGGCTCGACGGTCCAGTCGGTTGCTGACGGTTCGGTGCTCGTACTCATGGCTCCTCTTTCCGCGGTTCGGGCAGCAGTGCGTTGCTGAATCGGTAGAAGATCGCGTCGAGGGCGTCGGCGGCCGCGTGCGTGCCGGGCCTGCCGTTGGAGCGCATCCATTTGTGCACGGCGACGTGGCACATCGGGCAGAGCTCGACACTGACTCCTTCGGCTCCGTTGCAGCCGGCGAGTTCGTAGTGGTCGCGGTCAACGACGTGGCTTTCGATACGGTTGCTTTGTTGTGCACAGAGCCAGCAGGTCCCCAGGGTGCCGGTGGTGGTGCGGGGATCGGTCATGGTGTCCTTTGGTGATGTTTACGGGTCAGGATCCGGGTGACGACGGCGGTCGCGCGCCGGCGGTTCCAGCCCCAGTAATCGCCTCGTCGTTCATCAAGGATCCTGTGTAAGTCCTGGTGGTGTTCCCTGCAATACGGCAGCAGATCGGTGTCCGGCTCTTCGGCCCGGTAGCTGCCGTCGTCGTTGATGTAGACGCCGTCATAGCTGGTGTGGTGCAGATCCAGCGTCCCCGCCACGGCCAGGGTTGTGCCGCAGACCTGGCAGGCCGGTTCGGCCCCGGCGGCGCGGCAGTCCCTGAACCATCGCGTGCGGCGCCACGCCCAGGCACCGGAACGCAGGTATCCGGTGTAGACGCGGCGCCGGGCCCCGGACTTCCGGGCCAGAGAGAAACCCATGGCCTATCCGGGGACTTCTTCGCTGATGCGCTCTTGCGTTCCTGCGGCCGTGGAGTCGGTCAGTTCAACCAGCAGTGAGCTGCTGAACTTCCTGATGCCGGCCTTGATCTGCGGGGCGTCGGGCCGGTCGACCCAGCGCGTCATTTTCAGCAGGAAAGGCCTGCCGTTGCGCCCGACGAACAGGCCATAGCCGAACGGCAGCCGGCGCAGCTCCGAGACGGTCATGACGTCCTTCTCCCGCTTGGAGGTGCTGGAGGAATACCCGTCGGAGGTGTGCGTGACAGAGCCTTCCTCCACAGCCCTGGTGCCGAGGAGCTTGACGAACGATTCTAGGTCTTTTTCGTTGCCCGAACCGCCGAGCTGTATTTTCACCGTCGCCGAGTCGAACACGGCCTGCGCTTCTTCCGCTCCCCAGCCGCCGCGGGCCTGCGCGAGGGACTGCAGGACCACCAGCGGGCTGATCCCCAAACCGCCGCCGTCCGACATCAGCGTCACGAGCCCTGGCCAGGAGCTGGACATGTTCGCGATCTCGTCCAGCACCAGCGACAGCGGCGGATCGAGCCGGTTTCCCGGCAGCCGGATGGCCATTTCACGGGCGGTTTCGGTGATTTCGTCCATCATCGCAATCAGGAACGGCGCCATGGCCCCGCCGCCGGACTTCGTCCCGATCAGGTACAGCGTCCCGCGGTCCCTGATGAATTTCGCCGGAACCAGTTCCTCCGCCGGGCCGGCCGGTTTCAGGGTTTCACGCACGAGCGGCACGGCAAGGCCGGCCAGTGCCCCTTCGACGCCGAACCAGCGGCTGCCGAGCATCTTCGGGTCCCCGTCAAGGATGGACTTCAGCGACTGGCCCCAGCCGAATGCGGCGTCCGGGTGTTCGAGCAGGATCTTCTGCGCGGTCCGCGCGGTCGTCGGAGCGGTCCCCCACAGGTACAGCTCGTCAACGCTGTGCCCGCCGAGGGCTGCGGCGTGCAGGAGGGACTGGAGAATGGAGATCGCAGCGCCGGCCCATTCCTGGTTGGACCCGGACTTCCCCAACCCGGAGGAGCCGATCAGCGACGAGGCCCGGCGGGCAGCGACCTCTGGCCGCTCACACCCGGTGATCGGTGACCACTTCAGCGACGACTTCGCACCTGTCAAACCCTGCGGGTCAAACAACGTGCACGGCCCGCCCTCGGAGCGCAGCTCACGGGTGGCCGCGTAGTTATCCGCCCTGGTCGAGGTGGTGATGCACGACCCCGGGGCGTCCAGGATTGCCGAGATCAGCAGGTGGAACCCCTTACCTGACCGGGGCGGGCCGACCAGAACGATCGATTCCTCACAGGAGACGAGCACGGCCTGGGAGAGGACGTGCCCGATCCGGATGGATGCGTCCTCCACTGACGGCCGCGCCAGCGTGGGGCGGATGCTTTTGGCGCGTTCGAGGATTTTCTTCTCCCCGACCGTGTTCTTAATTTCCTTGATCCTGGCCAGCCCGTCACGGCCCATGACGTCCCTGACGAAGTACTCATCCGAGAGTTTCCAGTCGTGCACCAGCTTCCAGACGCCGACGCCGACGCCGACGCCGACGGCCAGAACGACGAGCAGGACCATCCACACCAGGACTGCCCCGCTCTCCGGTCCGCAGCCGGCTGCCGTGACCCCGTAGACGGAAGCGTCGGCAGGATTGGACGGGTTCAGGAATCCGAGCGGCTGGAGGATCGAAGGCAGGGTGGTGAAGGATCCGCAGCGGAAGAACGCGGCGATCTGCCCCGGCAGGTACAGCCCATAGAGCACCAGTGCGATCAGGCCAAGAGCAAGGACCGCCATCTGGGTCCCTTTATCCATCGCTTTCATGCCGCTGCCTCCCCGCCCCTGTTGGAGCGCATTTTGCCGTCGGTATCGAATACCGGCACTTCGGCGGTGGTGCGCTGGTTTTTCACGCTCACCGTCCGGTAGGGGCCGACCTTCCAGAGCCCTGTCCCCTGGGCGGAACGGTTCACGTCCTCCCGCTCGGCCCGGGTCAGGCCCAGCTCCCGCTCGGTCACCGCAAGGTTGGCTGTTTCCTGCCGGTAAATGACTTTCACCGTGGTATCGCCCAGCAGGGACCGGGCCATCGCCGCCATTTTCGATCCGGCATCCCCGGCAATGTCCAGGTCCCCGAGCTTGTGGATGATCAGGACATTGAAGATGTTGTAGTCACGGGCGAGTTTCCACGCCTCCATCATCCGTGTCAGGGATGCCTCGTCGCTGACCGAGTCCCAGCCCTCTTCGTAGACGCAGAGCCGTTGGCCCGAGTCGGAGTTGGTGACCATGGATTCAGCCCATGACCCGGTGCAGGCGTAGGCGATTTTCCGTGCCTCCTTCGATGCGCCGACCAGGGCCTTGGTGTTGACCGTGATGATCGGCAGGTCAGGGTCGAAGTTCGCTGTCGTTTCGCCGTCGAACATGCCCTTCAGATCACCCTGGGTGCAGCGGGAAAAAGCGTGCAGAAGCCGTTCGGCGGCTTCGGCAACGGAGCGTGAACCATCGGTGGAAACGCTCATCTGCCGCAGGTGCTCAATGAAGCCCGGCAACGTCGGCACACCGGGCGCAGCCGACTCCACCGTGAGATCCAGTGCCATTGACAGGGCTGTGTGTTCGGCGCCCTGCACGGCACGGTCCAGCAGGATTTCACCAATGGTCTGGAGCAGATTCAACCGCCTGGCACGCACCATCGCCGCCCAGCGCAGATCCGTCATCGGCTCCCCGTCCGGCGTCACCGAGGGCCGGATGCCCTCATCGAGCGGGTTGACCCGGTCCGGCTGGCCCGGGCCGACCTTGATGGTGTGGCCGCCCAGGAACTGCGCGACAACATCCCATTCGCCCTTACGGTCCGCGAGGATCAGCGCCTTGCGTCCCAGCATCACCAGGCGGCAGACCACGGACTTCGCGCACGTGGACTTTCCGGAACCCACAGCGCCCATCAGGATCATCGACATGCCGGTGATGACCTTCGCCTCGTACAGCTCCCACGGGTCAAACACGAACGCCCCGCCGCCGTAAACGTCCTCGCCGATGTAGGCGCCCTTGTGTCCCAGGTTCGCGCCGGCCAGGAACGGGTACGCCGTCGCAAAGGAAAACGCCGTCTCGCTGAACGGGCGCTGGCGGAGCCGGAAACCGCCGCGCAGATTGTTGATGCGCTGCTTCCCGCCGGTAGGGAATGCCTGCTGCGGAAAGCCGTCATCCCCGCCAGCCGTCTCAACCGACGCAGCCGCGACGGCACGGGCCCTGGTCAGGCGTTGCTGCGCCCTTGCCTGACGGGAACCGTTGGAGATATCCAGCAGGACCGGGACCAGCCCGGACAGCCGGTTCGATTTTCCTCCGATGTGCTTCACAGCAGTCCCCTGCCCAGCGGCATGGCCGAGGCGACGAAGCCTTCGGCCTGTTGCCCGTATAGGCACCGGAGCTCCACCTGTGCGGCCGCGGCCGCGTTGCGCAGTTTGGTGTTGTTCACTTCCAGTTCCGTCGCGTCCGATGCCGAGAGCGTGACGTAGCCGCCGATCTTCAAGGCCCCGAAGCCGTCGGTGAGCTGCATTTCCCGGAACTCAAGGTCGGTTCCTTCCAGCCGTTGCGCCCGGGAAACCGGCCGGCCCAGCCGGTGCTGAATATCGAGCCCGGAATCGTGATCGGCGAGGGAGGTGGTGATGTCCTTCATGGCCTTACTGACCGGGTATGGCTTGGCGATGAGGGTCACGGAGTGCCGGAAGTCACCGGCGAACACCAGTTTGGACATGAACCCGAGGCTGGCCTTCTTCCGTGGCCACTCCGAAACCCACCAGGTGCGGTGAATGCCCGTGTCCGTCTGGAGCGTGGACCACTCCGGCAGCATGACCATCGGCCCGGCAGAGGCCGGTGCGACACCGGCAAACGCTCCGGTCCGCTCCGATATCTCCACCGCGGAGGCAGGGTCGGTTGCGCGCCGGATGCAGGCTGAGAGTTCCCGGGCGTTCATCCAGAACCGCACCATCGTCCCTGTCGGCGTCAGCGACTCCGTCACCGAGGAAATGGTGCCCGCCGCGAGGCTCATGAACCCGGCGAGCCCGCCGCCGTGGGCCGTGATCGATTTCTCCAGTTTCTTCCGGCTCAACACGACCACAACCCAGCCTTCGTGGTGCATGATGCCGCGCCCGTTGGATACCAGGTCCTCATAGGCGTGGGACGCGAACGAGTTGATGTTCGCGCCCGAGAGCGGCACCAGTTCCCCGTCCCGGACCACCCGGGGAGCCTGCGCGCCCTTGGTTTTGTAGTAGTCCCGGATCTTCGCCCCGGACACCACCGACGTCTGATCGGTCAGCTGCAGGTACTCGACGCCTTCCTGGGTGGAGAGCGCGGTCAAAACGGACGAGAAAGCCTCGGTACGGTTGATCTGCTCGTCTTCAGACTCCAGCGCGAAAGCGTTCATGGATTCGACCTGGGCGGCAAGGATCCCGTACTTGTTCACCGGGTCATAGACGAACGCTTCCCCGCCGGGCAGCTCATAGCAGAGCAGCTCGTTCAGCTCCCCCGGCAACATGAACCGCTCCGGTGTTCCCGGCACGATCTGGCCCTTCTTGCCGATCGTTGACCGGTAGGCCGGAGGCTCCCCATCCGGTTCCGGGGCTGCATGGAGTGCACCGTGGGTGTGTACCGGCGCGGGGGCAAGATCCAACGGTGTTTCGGTCCGGGTCGCTCGCAGGTACTTCCCCTGGCCCGTGCCCTTGCTCCACCGTCCGCCGACCCACCGGAGCCCCCATTGCAGCGTGGAGGTCCCGTGGAACCTCGTGCAGCACACCGGCCCGGTGATCAGCAGCATGGTCCCGCCGATCAGCCAGCCGAGCGGGAAGCCAAACACCAGGACCGTGACCACGATGGCCACCATCGCGATACCGAAGGTGATGAGCTGGTGCATTTCCAGCCCGAGCACGACTCCCCTCTTGGTTTCGCGCCCGAACCGCACATCGTGCCAGCCGAGCTCCTCTTCCATTACTACGCCTGCGCTCATCAGCGAAGCACCTCTCCCCGAAAATCGTTGGTTGTATTCATTACCTGCCGCGCCCGATCCGGGCCGGCATCCGCGCGATCCTGGAACTCATTTGCCGTGTGCTGCGCAATGCACTGCCGCCGTGGCGTTCGAAGCGGCGCCCGGCGGCGGACCCGATCCCGGAGCCGCCGCCGATGATCCCGTCCCCTGCCCCGCCGGTCAGAAACGCCATGAACTTCATCGTCAGCACGGGCATGACAGCGGCCATGAGCAGGCACAGGATCCCGGCCAGAAACTGGAACGTCGTGTTCGACGTCGCCGAGATCACGAACCCCATCTTCAGCACCAGTGCAGACAATGGTTTGGCTATCAGCAACGCCAGAGCCGTCGTGCCGAAGCCCTTGAAAATGCCCTTCGCTGCTTCCAGCGGCTGGCTCATCGCCGCGATCGGCAGCAACGAGGCCAGCACGATCAAACCCAGCATCCGGAACACCATGAACGCCGCCAGCAAAAGCGCAATGATCCAGATCACGAAGATCAGGATGACCGGGACGAGAATCGCTCCCGGGTTGTTCTGGTCTTTCGCCAGAGCCCACTGCTGGTAGTTCTCATCCAGCACCACGGACTTTGCGGCCGGATCCCAGGAGAGGCCGAACAACGCCAGCACCGTGGTGGTGACCGCGTCCTCGCCGTCGTTGTTCCCGGCAGCCAGGATGTACACGGAGATGTTGTCCATCACCTGGATCAGGGTGAACATGATCCCGGCCAGAATGTAGGTCGCCGGGATCGCGAACACCGCTGTGGCGCCGGCCCGGATCAGGCCGACAGTGGAAGAGCGGAAGAGACTGACAACAACCTGCGCGGCAACAAGAATGACCATCACCGGGGCCATGACCTGCACCAAAAGCGTCAACATGCCGGGATACACCACCGTGGTGACCTGGCCACCGACATGGGTGTTGACCGTCCCGCCGATCACAGAGACCCACCAGTTCGAGTTCATGTCCGTCGAACTGAAAGCGCCCTTGATCACATCGAAAACGCTCGCCGCGAACCCCTGGATCCCGCCGTCGAAAAACTTCTGGATATCCTCTGCCGGCCCCATCGGTGCCAGCGCCGCGAACCTCACCGGATCAGCCCAGCCCCAGCAAAGCACCGGCGGCCGCGGCGACCGGTGCCGGCGCCAGGGAATTCGTTGTAGCCCAGAACACCAGCCCGCTGACGGAGCCGATCACCGCGGCGCCCAGTAAACCCCAGACCAGGATCATGAAGCCCGTGGACTGCGCACCGGACATCGAACCCAGCTTCCCGGCCACCAGCAGAACAACACCGATAATCAGCACGATCACCAGCAAAACGATGCACGTCACCATCACACCACCGGCAATATCACGCAGCACCGGCAACCACGGAGCCGTGTTATTGGCAGTGACCTTCGGATCAATCCCCTCCGCCGGAACGGAGACCAACAACTCAGTCAAAACACTCATCAGATACATACCCTTCAATCAGTTTTTGCACTCGGATGTGTTGCGGGGAGCTACCTCGATTTGCGATCCCCCGGCATAGACCTCAACCTTCGAACACGGATCGGCTACGTGGTTCTCAGAGGTGCACTGGGGTCCCTTTGGCAGCCAGATGACGCTGCCCGTGTTCTTGTACTTTTCGCTGTCTTCATCGGAGAGCAACGACTTCATCGCTCCGGCAATGTCATCTTGGTTGAACAGGCCCGCCCCTAGTTCAACCCTGCTTGCGCACGTCGATTTGGCCGGCTTTTTGGTGATCTCGACGGTTGGCTGCTGTGCCCCGGCAGGCATGAGGTTGAACTTCCCGAGACCGGAGCCCCAGAAGATCAGGCCGCCGACGGATCCGATGATCGCGGCACCGAGGAAGACACGGCCGGACCACATCAATGACTTGGCCTGGGCGTTGGAAAGAGCCGTCATCTTGCCGATCACGAACAAGGTCACTGACACGATCGCGGAGATGACGACCAGCACGATACAGCCGGTCAGGAACTGTCCCGCGAAATCCCGGAGCCCCGCCAGATAATCCGGTGACTGGTCGGGGCTCACCGGTTCCGGTGCCAGCGGAAGCTGGCTGAACCCGGTGGCGATGCCTTCAAACATTGGTTTCCCTTCCGCCGGCAAACTGTTGTGCTGCCGGCATGTCTATGGAAGGTTCATTGCCCTGTCCCGCAGCCGTGTGTCAGAGCACAAGAGAAGACGGCCCCTGCACCGGCGGCTAAATGCGCCAGGTGCAGAGACCGTCCGTGGAGGATGGGGTGTGAAGCGGGTCTCAGCGTTTGAGCTGCAGCGGCCTGATCATGTCTCCCAGCCACGGTGCGCCCGGTTCGAGGCGGTTCAGGTGTACCCGGTAGTCGCCGTCGTTTGTCGGGACGCTCGCCCATACGAAGTACGGGTTGGACCGGTCCTCATCCAGCCGCGGCTGGCCGGTAACCGAGGTGGCCGTGAAGTACTTCAGATCAGCGCGGGACCATGCCTGCTGTGCCCGGGGGGTCAGCAACGGTTTGATCCGTGCCTGCCACTGGGATGAGGTCAGGGTGGTGGCGGTGAACGAACGCATCACATCATCGGCCGCGACCAGCGCGGCACGTTCGGCATCAGCGTTCCATGCCGGCTGGGCCGTCTCGACACCCTGCCCCTGCATCGGCGGGGCCGGATTGCCGGTAAACGGCGGCGATACAGACGCAGACGCCGACCCGTTGCCCGGCGCCGGTTCCCCGGTGGTCCCCGTTACCGTTCCGGTGGGCTGCGCGGCAGTTTCCGGAGGTGAGGTGACGTCCACGACCGGCCCGCCCCCGCAGCCGGTCAGGAACACCAGCGCCAGGGCTGCGCCGAGCACGGCAGCTGGCATTGCCCAACGGTCGGGCTTCCGGGCGGCTGTGGTTTCGTTCGTCATCATGGTCATGTCCGTTCCGTGTTCATCCGGCTGGGGGTTCATCAGGCTTGGGGTTCAGCCGGCTTTGGGCAGGTGCAGGAAATTATCCGGTGCACTGTTGGCCCGTTTGATCGTGTAGTACTTGTGATCGTCCGGCGGGAACCCGAAGTTATAGCCTTCCTCGATGAAGGACCCGTCCTTGAGGACTTCCTTCACAATGGCAACGTGCCCGTAGCCTGCGGAGGAGGCATTCGCGTTCGCGGGCCCGTACCAGACCACGGCACCGACAGTGGGTGTCTTATCCACCGGCCAGCCCTTGTTCTCCCATGCGGCCCTGTAGTCACGCGCATCACCCAGGACGCCGCCGTCCGGACGGAAGTTGCCGTTCATGATCTTCCACGGCGCTTTCGTCACACCGAACTGCTGATTCAGCCGCCACATCACAAAGTCCACACACTCACCGTGGAAGGCGTTGAACTCCGATTGGGACCCCGCCGGGCAGCCCGCGTAGCCGCCATTGGCGTTCAGGATGCAGTGCGGCAGGTCCTTGAAGGGGTAATCATCATTCCCGCTGGAAGTGCCGGTCGCAAGATCACAGTCCCCCGAACCCTTATCGTCGCCGGCGGTGACAGCGTCCGTGCCGTCCTTGGCCGCGAACTCGTTCGCGAACTGCCTGATCCGCGTCACATACTGGGCGGTTTCACCGTTGTCCGGGATCCCGCCGACAGCGGTCACCCCACCCCAGCCCGCGTTGTAGCCGGCCAGGGCCAGATCCACCGGGTCCCCGGCGAACCCCGAGGCCTTCGCCTGCTTCAGCAGCTCCCCCATGAACCGGCCCTGGGCGCTGATACCGGCCTGCGGGTCGGACGGGTCTTTTCCCTGCCCGTAGCTCGCCCATGTGCCCGGCATGAACTGGGCGATGCCGCGGGCCCCGGCATGGGAGACGGCCTTGGGGTTGAAGTTGCTTTCCTGCCGCAGCTGCCCGGCAAGGATCGGCGCCGGGATACCCGAGGCCTTCGCGGCTTCCCTGATCGCCTCGACGTACTCCGCAGGGACCTTACCGGCGGCCAGGCCGGCCCCGGGCAGAGGTGCCACGCACGAGGACGGGTCCGTCGAGGCGCCAGCCCTCCCGCCGGACACCGCGCCGAGGACGACAGCGACCAGCAGCGACGCCGCGAACAGGATCGTGATGAAGAACGCGCCCCCGGCCCGGCTAAGCATCTTCATCGGTTGCCGCCCAACACCACAACGCACCACGTCAAAATGACGGCGATCACCGCGATACCCAGCACGGCCCGTGTCAGGGCACTGCGTGAAAACCACGCCGCGGCCCTGCCCCTGACCGTTGTCCGGTCAAAGCCCGTGGCACCATCCTGCGGCGCCGCGGCGTCCACCGTGTCCTGCATGGCCCCGAGGATCCTCTGACGCGCCGCACGCCGGGCCAGACGCTTCTGTTCACGCTTGCCCGGCTGCTGGGCGGACATCATCTCCTCCAACTGCGCACGCTGGGCGGACATCATCTCCTCCAGCTGCGCACGCTGCCCGGGACTGAATCCGTCCTCCTGCCGTCCGGTGCCGTCCATGTTGAAAGTCATGCTCTCCCCGTTGCCTGTTGCCGGTGTTGTCACTGGTGGTTCGCTTCCGGACCCGCTCAAGCTGTCTCAACACCTTCCAGGACGGTCCGGGCGACCTGCAGGAGCCAGTGCGCCTCGACGACGTACTGCCGGCAGGTGTTCAGCGAGTACCCGGTCACCTCTGCCATCGATGCGGCAGTGACCTTCCCGAACCCGCCGGCACGGACCACCGCGACGGACAACGCACGCGCCCACGAACCGTCCTCGTTGCCCTCCGCCGGCAGACACCCCAGCAGCGTCCCGACGGTCACGGGGTCCCCGGCGGACCGGGCTGCCACGGCCTTGCGGACGACGTGGGCGCACCGGACGACTTCCCGGCGGGAGTCCCGGAGCGCCTCCTGCGAGATGCCCAGCGCCGCAGAGGCTTTCGGAACGCTGCCCTGGTAGACCATCCATAACGCCGCGACCCGGCGGAACGACTCCGGATTAGCCACCAGCTTCTCCGTCAAAGCCAGGATCTGCCGGGACTCCGCACTGGCCGCCAACCGCTCGACAACCTCTTGGGCGAAGTCATCCTCCACGAGATTCAACGCCGGGTCAGGCCCGTCGGATTCACCCTCCAGCCGGCCCTGCAGCCGGCCTTTGGCCCCGGCCCGTTTCGCGTGGTCATAGGCCCGGCGCTTGGCGATCGTCAGCACCCAGCCCTGCACATGCCCCAGCTCCGGATCAAACGAACCAGAGGCCTTCAACGCCGACTCCGCCGTGTCCGCCACGACGTCGTCCACATCCTGCCCCAGCCCGAAACCGGCCAGAATGTTCCACACGGCGCCCCGCGTCTTCGGATGCATGACAGCCTCCGCGATTCGCGTCTCCATGCCAGTGATCCCCCTGCCCTGACCAGCCGACATCAGACCTGAACACCGCCGGAGACCGTGCGTGGACGCTCAAGAACCCGCGGCCCGCTGCGCTTCGCGGCCCTCTCGGCCCGCCACGCCGCCAGCTCATCCCCGCTCATCGGTGCCGGCTCCAAAGCCGTCGCGGCGACAAGGTTTTCCGTCCGGCACGCCGGGCAATGATCCGCCGCGTACTGGCCATGATCCGGTTTCGGACACGGGGTATCGCCCGGTCCCAGCAAGGCCCTGGACCGCGTCACCACGGCGAACCCGGCAGCAGCCGTTGCGCCGCCGGCAGCGGGCGCCGCTGGTCCGGAACCGGCCGGTGCTGGTGCGAACCGGTCCGGGTCGTTGAGAACGCACTTGACGATGAACGCCGACGGATTTGAAACCTTCGCCGTCGCCCTGGACAGCGCCTCATCGATGACCCAGACCAGCTTCTCGGACCGGCACGGGCCAAGGACCGGCTCCAGCCGGTGCTTGAGCCCGGCCAAGTCCACTCCCCGATGCTTCGCAGGCTCATCATCAATCACCGTCACCGGAACGACCTCAGCGGCAGGTGCCGTTTCGCGCCCGGACTGATGATGATGACTTAAGTCATCATGAGGTTCCTTAAAGGAGGCGTTTACACAATTTGCACTTAGGTCCGACGTATTTTGCACTTTGGTGGAGCCTAAGTGCAGATTCTGCACTACTGGTTTTCCGGGGTTTTTGCCCTGCCCCGTGGGCCTAAGTGCAGATTCTGCACTACTGGTTTCTTGCGGAACTTGCCCACTGGTTTCCTCCAAGGAAGGCTCACCTGCAGGCCCCTCATCGGGCCTAAGTGCAGATTCTGCACTACTGGTTTCTTGCGGAACTTGCTCGGTCAGGTTCGCTAACGCTTCCTTGCGGAATCGCTCGGCTTGAGCCTTGCGTTCCTTTGTGGACACCGCACCCCGCCACACCGGCGACGCATGCTTCCTGTTCTCCAGAAGCAGGAAGAACAGGTTCGCCGCCCTCGAGCCGTCCTGGTGGTGGTTCCGCTCGCACACCACCAACCCCAGCTCGACCAGTTCCTTGATAGCGGCCACCAGGGAGCGTTGAGACAAGCACGTCTTGTGGGCCAGATACTCGTACGAGGGGAAGAGATAGCCGTCGTCGTCGGCCGCATCAGCCATGGTCACCAACACGAACTTGGCTCCCTGCCGAAGCTCCTTACTGAATGCCCATGTCAGGGCTTTCGAACTCACAGGATGCCTCCGATCTCTGCTCGTCTGCGGGCACGGTCTGCGTTGACCTCATCAAGAAATTCTTGGGGCACCGCCCTTTCGTGGGCGGTGTTCCCCAGCTGCAGGCACAATGCCCGGTCGTGTCCGGCCTCCGCCACGGCGGCGCTGTCCGGCAAGGACGTGCTTTTCACCAGGCCCTTCACCATCAGCTCGGCCAGAGCGGCCTGGACCCTCCCCTGCGGCTCACCAGTCAAATGTGAGAGATACCCGTGGCTGAAGACGACAAGTCCGGCATCGTCTGCGTCATGTGCAAGCCTCAGAAGAACATTCCACGTCTCCGCGGATACCTCCTTCTCAAACGCCCATGCCATAGCTTTTGTGCTCACGCGTTGGTACCTTCCTTCAACACTGCACCGGCAAACAGGGCAGGCTGGGTGGCTTTCAAATCGTTGAGGCGGGTCCGCCCGGTCCGTTCAGAGACGTTCAGGAATTTCGCGGCGGCCTTGCCCGTCGGCTGGGTGCCGGCGCTCAGCTGGGCGCCCACCCATTGCTCCAGATCCATAGCCTTCGGCTTCCGCCCGACAACACTCAGAGAAGGCCGGGGTGAAACATTAAGGGCAGGAACAGGGGCAACATGGGACGTCAGCCCATCGCTGGAGGTTTCCGCCGGTACTGCGGGAACTGATTCCGTGGACGGCGCAGTGGCGGCACCAACAGGAACAGGCACGGCAGGCTCATCCTGTGTGACGGGCAGGGACGCCCGTACGGCCTCACCAGCTGTGCTTTCGGCGGCAAGCCATGTAGCCGGCACATGGGCGACCTCAGCCTCGGGCAGAGGCTCACCACCGCTACCAGGGCCATCCGGTGCAGTGCCGACAGACCCTACGGTCAGTTTGGCGGCAGGCTCCCCTGCGTCCGGCCTGCCGATCACCAAACGGCCCAGCTGCTCTGTAGCTGCAAACACGGCCAGCGGAGCCAGTGAAGCAATCGCCGCACCAATGATCTGCTGACCGAAGTCCGGGTGCGGGATCGACAACGCGTGGGCCGCATTGGCCACCATGGAAAACACCGTGAACCCGCCCAAGGAAATCCAGGACGCCCACGTCCGCTCCCCACGGTGCCGGTGGATCAACACCGCCAGCGTGTAGGCAAGGATTGCAACGTCGATGAACACAGGGACAGCCCAGCGCAGCCAGACCGGCAATCCGGCCCACGCCGCGACCTCATGCAGGCCAGTAAAGGAGACCATGAACGAGGCCACAGCCAGGAACCCGACGAGGCAAACGGTCAGCCACAGAGTGGCCATGGAATCCGGATTGATCCGGTCAGTCTTACGATCTATCCCGGGCGTCATGACGCAATCCCCTTAGCCAAATATTCCGTCTCAAGGAGCGGGAACTTACTTGTCAGCTCAACCACTGCCTGTACACTGAATCCGTTGATGAAGATCTTCTGTTTCGTAGATGTTTGTTTGGAAACAGCCCCTGGGAGTCCAATCCGGGGCTGTTTCCATTTAAGGCCGGCGCTTCCGGGAATGCAGCGCATCCAGGAACCTCCCCAACTCATCCACCGCATCCGTGACCACGGCAGTCAACGCCACCGCATCATCGACATCGCCGGAGAGAACCTTGACGTCGATGGCGGTCAGCACATGGGAGAGCGCCAGTACGCCGCGTGAGGCGTCGGCAGCAAGTTCCGTCAATGTCTCCGCATCCGCGTCATCGTCGACAGTCAACGCCGTGGGATCCAGAGTGATTTCCCCTGCCAGCTTGATGACCATTGGCAGTGGTGAATCCAAAGATCCGGTCAACCGACGAGCGGCAGCTTTGCGCTCACGTGCCGGCTTCGACGTAAACACGGACGGCGACAACGCCGCGATCCCCATCTCCGACGGCGACATATTCAACAACGCATCACTCAACGGAACATCCTCAAACAACGTCAGCGCAGGGCGTTGAGGACGCGGAGGTGCCGTTTGGCGATAGGTTTTTCCGTCAGTACCGATCACTCGTGGCAACTCGCTTTCATTTTCAGGTGTCCCATTTGGGACGCCTGAAAATGTTGGCGCCGCCTCGCTTAGTTCGCGTTCGACCGTCCCGCGTCCCATCCCGGTCCCTGAGCTGATCGCACGAATGCTCATCCCCGCTTCACGCATGGACATGATCACGTTCTGACGCTCTTCGCGAGGAGGTTGGAGTGCCAGATTTCCGAACTCACCTTGGCAGTACGCATCCCAGGAGCTATAGCCCATCGGCGACCACGCTCTGCCGCGGTATGCCGCAATGATCAATGTGTACGAATGCTCAAGAGCAACCCTGATCTGCCGGGTCAGCTCCCGCGCATCAGACGCTTCCAGAACACCTTCCTCGGTGTCCTCGACAATCTCAACAGACGCACTCACGCTGATTCCACCCTCGAGCCAGGATCTTCGTCGAGTCCAGCGAGGAGAATCGCAACCGGGACTCTTAGGTAGGCGCCTAGACGAACCAGCTCCGAAACCTTGAACTCAGCCCTTCCACTCATCCGCGAAGAAAAGGCTGTCTGAGAGAGCCCGATGGCATTAGCGGCCCGTGACTGCGTCACGTCATGTCGGCCAAGCTCTGCCGCAATGTTTGATCTCAACACTTTTCTAGAGTCCATACGTGAAATATATTCGCACAGCGAATATTTTGCAACAGGATTCTTTCGTGTGGCGAATATTTTTCGCGTGTTGCTGGATTTACTGGCTCCGGGCGCATACATTAGAGGCATGACAACGACTCCACATACAGCACGATCGACCGCCGCGGTCAACAACGAGGTCGGTGCTGAAGTCCGCGCGTGGATGGGGCGTCTCGGTTTCCGTCAGAAGCACCTGGCCGAGGTGTTGGATGTCAGCCAGACTGCCATCTCCCAGCGGTTGAACGGCAAGGTCACGTTCGGCATCGATGAACTGCAAATAATCTCAACGTGGTTTGGCATTACACTCGGGGATTTGCTCGGTTCCGGTGTCTTGAATGCGAAAAATCCCCGCCCTCACGTGGAGGGCGGGGATTCCGGTGCTGAGCTCCTCCTGCTGGACTTGAACCAGCAACCCTTCGATTAACAGTCGAATGCTCTGCCAATTGAGCTAAGGAGGAATGAAGCAGGTATGACATTAGCAAAGGTTTCCCGGGAATGGGAAATCGGCGGCGGCGCACCACGAAATACCCTCCCCGGGTATAAAAAAATCCCCGTTCCGGAGACCCGGAACGGGGATTGTGCGCTCCTCCTGCTGGACTTGAACCAGCAACCCTTCGATTAACAGTCGAATGCTCTGCCAATTGAGCTAAGGAGGAATGAAGCGGGTACCAGCCTAGCAAAGTCCCCGCAGGGAGTGAAATCGGCGCGTTTCAGGCGTCCGAGCGCAGTGCCCGGCGTTCCATTTCGAGCATCATCAGTTCCCTGTTGAGCCGCTGGAAATCCTCCGGGTTCGCGGCCGGATCCAGCCGTTGCAGCTGGCCCATCTTGTCCGCCTTGACCCGCGTGATCTGGAGCTCGAACAGCCGGGACAGAATGTCCTTGCAGTACTTCTGGACGGCTTCAGCGGTGCTCGCGGGAAGCGGCACCACAGCAAGCTCGGACACCAGCGGCCGGAGGGGTTCCGGGACTTCGTGCATCACTTGTTCCACCCAGCGCAGGGGCTCACCGATAAGTCCGGGACCCGAGGCGCGCATGGCGTCGTGCACGGCCTGGAACGCCGGCGTGACGAACCGTGCGGCCGCGAAGCGCTCCCAGATGCCGCCGCCCAGAAGGGCGGACTCCTGCAGCGCCACTTCCAGCGCCTGCCGCTCCATGGAGGCCACGGGGTCGCGGGGGTCGGGCCGCTGGTAGGAAGGGACAGCGCCCGACGTCGGCCCGGCAGCCACGCCGGGTCCGCCCGCTTGGGCGGAACCCGCCGCGGCGGACGGCATCTGACCCGGGGCGCCGGCGGGCGTCCCCGGTGCAGCCGGCCCGCCCGGGGCGGCACGCTTCATGGCGACGCCCACAGCCCGGCTGACGTCTTCAACCGAGATGCCGAGCCAGCCGGCCAGTTCCCGGGCGTATGCGGGCCTGATGCCTGCGTCGCGGATCTGGGCCACCACCGGAGCCGATTCGCGCAGCGCGGCCACCCTGCCCTCCACCGTGTCCAGGTTGTGGCGCCTGAGCGTGGCCTTGATGGCAAACTCGAACAGCGGCCGGCGCGTAGCGATCAGGTCCCGCACGGCGGCGTCCCCCCTGCTTTGGCGGAGGTCGCAGGGGTCGGCGCCGGTGGGCTCCACCGCCACATAGGTCTGGGCGGTAAAGCGCTGGTCTTCCTCGAAGGCGCGCAGTGCCGCCTTCTGCCCGGCGGCGTCACCGTCGAAAGTGAAGATGACCTCTCCCCCGGTGCCGTCGTCGGACAGCAAACGGCGGGCGATCTTAATGTGCTCGGTGCCGAATGCCGTGCCGCAGGTGGCCACCGCCGTCGGAATTCCCGCCAGGTGGCAGGCCATCACGTCGGTGTATCCCTCCACCACCACGAGCTGGCGGTCTTTGGCGATGCTGCGCTTGGCGAGGTCGATCCCGTAGAGCACCTGGGACTTCTTGTAGAGCGTGGTTTCGGGAGTGTTGAGGTATTTGGGGCCCTGGTCGTCCTCATACAGCTTGCGGGCGCCGAAGCCGATTGTGTCGCCGGCGATGTCGCGGATGGGCCAGATGAGCCTGCCACGGAACCGGTCATAAATACCCCGGTTGCCTTCGGAGAACATCCCCGTCAGCTTCAGCTCCTGGTCCGTGAAGCCACGGCCGCGCAGGTGCTTCAGCAGCGCATCCCAGCCCTGCGGTGCGTAGCCCACGCCGAACTGCTCCGAGGCGGCGCGGTCAAAGCCGCGGCCGAACAGGAAATTCCGGCCTTCGGCGGCTCCTGGCGTCAGCAGTTGGGCGCGGAAGAACTCATCGGCGATTTTGTGGGCATCCAGGAGGCGCTGGCGCTTGCCCACTTCCTCACGGTTGGGGCCGGTGCCGCCGTCTTCGTAGCGCAGTTCGTACCCGATGCGGGCAGCCAGCTTTTCCACGGCCTCATGGAATGAGGTGTGGTCCTGTTTCTGCACAAAGGCGATGACGTCCCCGTCTTCGCCACACCCGAAGCAGTGGTACCTGCCCACCTGGGGGCGCACGGTGAATGACGGTGACCGCTCGTCGTGGAAGGGGCACAGGCCCTTGTAGGTTCCCAGCCCGGCACCCTTGAGCGTGACGTAGCCGTCAACCACTTCCTTGATGTCCGTGCGCTGGCGTACTTCGTCTATGTCTTCGCGTTTGATCAGGCCAGCCACAGAGCCATCCTAGTCCCGGGGTCCGACAGCGAACGCGTCGCTATGGCGTTAGTCACCACAACGACGGCAGGCTCCCCACGAGCCGTTCGTACATAGCCAGCGCCGAGCCGTCTGTCAGCGACGCCACCTGGTCGATGACCACCCTGAGCCGTGCGCCGTCGTCGGGCGCGTCCCGCCAGTCAGCCGCGAACATCGGCTCCAGGTGGCGGTCCCCCGTGGCGTTCAGGGCGGTGACCAGCGCGTGCAGCACCTCGCGCTGGCGCTCGTAGATGGGCTGGCGGTGTTCGGTGGTCATCACAAACGTCGTGGCCAGGCCCTTCATGACCGCGATCTCCATAACCGTCTCGTCCGGGACCATCAGTTCAGCGCTGTACCGCGTGAGGTTTTCCGGGCCGTAGACAGCACGCGTGGTCTCCAGGGCGCTCTGGCAGAACCGGCCGATCAGCTGGCTGGTCATGTTCTTCAGTGCGGCCATGGATTTGCGGCTGCCGTCGGCCTCGCGGACCCACACGTCGGTGGCTTCCAACCGGGCCAGGGCAGCGTCGATCGCGGCGGGGTCGTTGTGCGGAAGGTACCACTGCTTGGCGTAGCCCACCACGCGGGCCCGGTGGTCCGGGTTGTCCATCCAGCGCAGCTGGAAGTGCCCGGCCACGATCGCGTCCTCGACGTCGTGCACGGAATAGGAAATGTCGTCGGCCAGGTCCATAACCTGGGCTTCCAGGCAGGAGCGGCGTTCCGGCGCACCCTCCCTGATCCAGTTGAAGATGGGCAGATCGTCCTCGTAGGCGCCGAACTTACTGGTGCGCTGGCCGTGGATCACCGGCGCGTTCAGCGCGGACCAGGGGTATTTCGCCGCCGCGTCCAGGCTGGCCCTCGTGAGGTTCAGGCCGGCCGGGCGCCCGTCGGTAGTCAGGACCTTGGGCTCCAGCCGGGTGAGGAGCCGGAGGGTCTGGGCGTTGCCTTCGAAACCGCCGATGGCATGTGCCACCTCGTTCAGGGCCGACTCACCGTTGTGTCCGAACGGCGGGTGCCCCAGGTCATGGCTCAGGCAGGCGGTGTCCACCACATCCGGGTCGCAGCCCAGGGCGCGGCCCAGTTCCCGGCCCACCTGGGCCACTTCGAGGCTGTGGGTCAGGCGGGTGCGGACGAAGTCATCCGTATCCGGCGCCACCACCTGCGTTTTCGCGCCGAGGCGGCGCAGGGCCGAAGAGTGCAGCACCCGGGCGCGGTCCCGCTCAAAATCGGAGCGGTAGTTGTTTTTTGGCGGTTCCTCCACCCAGCGGGCGGAATCATGGGCCTCGTAGCCCGGCAGGGCCTGTGCCGTGGTGCGCGTTTCAGCCACCGGAAACATCCAGTTCCGCGGCGGAGATGTCCTGGGACTGCGCCGCGTTCAGGGCACGGGATTCCAGCCAGTCCTTGGGCAGCGCCGGCTTTTTGGGCGATCCTGCCCTGCCGCGCGGGCCCTCGGCATCCACGCCGGGGTACGGCGAGTCAAGGTCCAGCTGGTCCAGGGTCTCGCGCAGCACCTCCAGGCTGGTCACCATGGCCAGTTTGGTCCGTAATTCGCTGCCCACCACATAACCCTTGAAGTACCAGGCCATGTGCTTGCGGATCTCCCGCAGGGCCTTGCCCTCATCACCGAAGGTTTCCACCATCAGCCCGGCATGCCGGTAGACGCTCTCGGCCACCTTGTGCAGGTCCGGCTTGTGGCGGACGTCGCTTCCCTCGAAGGCCGCCATGAGGTCACCGAACAGCCACGGGCGTCCCTGGCAGCCGCGGCCCACCACCACGCCGTCCACGCCGGTTTCCCGGACCATGCGGACGGCGTCCTCCGCGGACCAGATATCGCCGTTGCCCAGGACAGGGATGTCCGGCAGGGCTTCGCGCAGGCGGGCAATCGCGGTCCAGTCCGCCTGGCCGGAATAGAACTGCGCCGCGGTGCGGCCGTGAAGCGCGACGGCGGCCACCCCGGCATCGCGGGCGATCCGGCCGGCGTCGAGGTACGTCAGGTGGTCATCGTCGATGCCCTTGCGCATCTTGATGGTGAGCGGGACATTGCCCTTGGACGCTTCCTTTACCGCGGTCTGGACGATCGAGGTGAAGAGATCGGTCTTCCAGGGCAGGGCGGACCCGCCGCCGCGCCGGGTCACTTTGGGAACGGGGCAGCCGAAGTTCAGGTCGATGTGGTCCGCGCGGTCCTCTTCGACCAGCATGCGCACTGCCTGGCCCACCGTAACCGGGTCCACGCCGTACAGCTGGACGGAGCGGACTTTTTCGTCGTCGTCGTGCGAGATGATGCGCAGCGATTCGGGGGTGCGTTCCACGAGAGCGCGCGAGGTGACCATCTCCGCCACGTACAGGCCGCCGCCGTATTCACGGCACAAGCGACGAAAGGCGGAGTTGGTGATGCCTGCCATCGGAGCCAGGATCACGGGGGTGTCCACCGTGATGGGGCCCAGCTTCAGGGGCGGGAGTTCCAGCTTGGGGGCGGGAGGCGTTGCGGTAACAGTCACCTGTCCATTGTCGCAAAGGCGGGCAAATCGGTGGGCCGAGGCCTTTCTGGTCCCGTGGCTTCGTTCAGCTGCCGTTCAGCCGAGGTCTGTCCGGCGCCCCCTCCGGGTGGTGGCGGGATCGGCGGAATCTTCCGTGGACTGCCGCGACCGCCTCTCGAAGGCGGCTGCTGCGAGCGCACCGGTATCGCCGACGTCGTCAGCGTTGATGGAGGCGGCGCCCGAGGTGCCATAGGGGCGGCGGTCTTCGTCCGGGACGCCAATGGCGGACTGACCCGCCGTCCTGACGCCGGTGGCCTTAACCACCAGCACGGCGATAAGGGTGGTTACCGGGATGGCGAGGACCAGACCGATGGAGCCGACGAGCGTGCGGATGACTTCTTCGGACAGCTCGGCGCTGGTCAGGGTGTCCCCCAGCGGCCGGTCATACAGCATCACAATGATCAGGATGGGCAGGGCCGCGCCGGCGTAGGCGAACGCGATGGTGTAGACCGTGGAGGCAATGTGGTCCCGGCCGATCCGCATGGCGGAGGTGAAGAGCTTGCGGGCGCTGGTGCCGGGGGCCAACTCGTAGAGTTCCCAGACGGCGGACGATTGAGTGATGGTGACGTCGTTCAGGACACCAAGCCCCGAGATGATCAGGCCGCACAGGATCACCCCGGAAATGGAGATGTTGGCCGAGGTATTGATCAGGGTGGTGGCGTCATGGCTGCCCACTCCGGCGAGGTTGGCGGCGTCGGTGGCCCAGGCCGCCAGCAGCGCTGTGATGGCCAGGCCGAACATGGTGCCCAGCAGCGCTGTGGACGTCCGCGCGGAGAAGCCGTGGGCAAAATACAGGACCCCGATCATGATCACCGTTGACCCCACCAGCGCCAGCAGCAAGGGAGGTTTTCCCTCCACCAGCCCGGGCAGCATAAAGCCGGCAAGGACGAAATACGCGCCCACCAGGCCCAGCAGTGCCCGGAGTCCGCGCCAGCGCGCCACCGCGATGACCACCAGCGCATAGAGGAGGGCCAGGATCACGATGGGCAAGGTCCGGACGAAGTCAACGAAGATGTACGCCGGGGACCCCTGCGACGCCGCGGCGCCCTGTGCGTTGGAAAGGTTCAGGTACCTGATCTGGTCCCCCGGTTTTACGCCGTGGGATTGTGCCACTTCCGGATTGATCACCACTTTGACGGGGCTGCCGCCCTGGTCCGGTTCCGTAAAGGCAAACATGCAGTCGGAGCCGGCGGGGGCGGGCTGGCCGCTGGTGTCTGAGGATTGGCCGGGGGCGGTGGAGCCCTGCATGCAGCTTTCTTCCACGACGCTCTGGATCTTGCCGGTATCGAACGTGACGCCGGGCGCCGCCGAATAGGGGCTGGCGAGGGAGATGCCGTCCTTGGACCCGGACGGCCACAGCATGGCCATTCCCGCCAGGGTCAGAAGGGTCAGCGGCACCAGCACGCCTGCCAGGATGCGGTTTGCCTTCCGGCGGGCAGCAATCGCCTGGGCCGTCGGCTCCGAATGATCTGTTGAAACGTGGGTGTGACCGGAGCCCATCAGCAGTTGAACCTCATACCTTGAACTCTACGTCCGGCGCCTTAAGGTTGGTAAATGGCAGGAACCGGGAGGGACCACGCGTGACGGACCGCAGGACTGAATTCCATACCAACGAACCTGCTGCGAGGCGGGAGGCGGCGCTCACTGTGCTGGCGGCCGCCGGGACAACGCGGGGCGTGGCACTGGTCCTGCACGGGGGCAAGGCACACAGCTTTGAGCCCGTGGAGGCCCGCCACCTGAGCCCGCTGCGCATGGTGACGTTCGCCCGTCACCTGCACCGTGCCGGGAAGGACCACGGGCTGGCGGTGTGGTCCCTGCGGAACAGCGTGCGTGGCTGGAACGGGCCGGACAGGTCCGCACTGCAGGATGCCCGCTGGGCCCTCCAGCAAATCAGTGCGCAGCACCCTGGGGTTCCCGTGTATCTGGTGGGGCACTCGATGGGCGGACTCACCGCCGTGAGTGCCGCCGACGATCCGCAGGTGGACGCCGTGGTGGCGCTGGCCCCGTGGCTCAGCCCGGAGACACCCGCCACCCCGCTCGCCGGACGCAAGGTCCTGATTGTCCACGGCACGGGAGACCATATGACCAGCCCGTCCCAGTCCTTGGCGTTTGCGCGCCGAGCCACCGGGACAGCAGCCTCCATGCAGTATGTTTCGCTGCGCGGTTCTGGGCATTTTATGGTGCGCCGCGGCCGGCTGTGGCACACGTTGGCCACCGGTTTTGTGATGAAGGCTTTCGCCGTGCGCACCGGATTCACGCACCAGGCCTCGAGCAAGCTGGCTGAGCTGGTGCCCGGGTCCGCCGCTGAGGTGGCCCTGTGAGCCCTTTTCCCTGGCCGGCGTTCGCCGCGTCGTTGCCCTGGACAGCACTGGCAGTCCTGGCGGTCCTGGCGCTGACGTTTGGCGTGGCCGTCCGGCAGGGCCGGCACTCGGTGATGGACATCGCGTGGGGCCCCGGCTTCGTTGCGGTGGCCGTGGTGTCCTGGTTCCTGTCGGCCGGATCGGGCGATGACACCCGCCGCGCCTTGTTGCTTCTGCTGACGGCGGTCTGGGGGTTGCGGCTGGGCGGCCATATTGGCTGGCGGGCGCGCGACGGACATGAAGACCCGCGCTACAAGGCCCTGCTGGACCCGGCGCCCGGATCCTGGAACGCGTTTGCGCTCCGCCGTGTCTACCTGCCGCAGGGCCTGGTCATGTTTTTTGTGTCCCTGACGCTGCAAGTGGGGATGTTCGCCACCGGGCCTGTGGGGTGGGTGGCCGTGCTCGGCGTCCTGCTGTGGGTGACGGGGTTTGTGTTCGAGACCGTGGGCGACTGGCAGCTGGCCCGGTTCAAGAAGGATCCATCCCGCCGCGGCACGGTGCTGGATACCGGTTTGTGGCGGTACACCCGGCATCCCAACTATTTTGGCGATGCGGCTATCTGGACGGGGCTGTTCCTGATCGCCGCGGACTCCTGGCCGGGCATGCTGACCATCCTGTCACCAGCCCTGATGGTGTGGACGCTCGCCGGGAAGACCGGGAAGCCCCTGACTGAAAAGGCGATGTCGGGCCGGCCCGGTTACCGGGAATATGTTGAGGGGACCAGCGGCTTCATCCCGTGGCCGCCCAAACGCCGGTGACCTCCCCCAACTAGGTAGCGCTAACTGTCGTTATGAGCCCTCATAACGACAGTTAGCGCTACCTGGTTGGGATGAGGGGGTCAGTCCGAGACGATCAGCGTTTCGGCGCCGGCCTGGCGCGCTTTGCCGGCTTCCAGCAGAGGCTCGACGGCGGCACGCAGCGCTGCCATCGAATCGTCCAGTTCCAGCATGACCGGGTGCTGGTACGCGAGGAGCGAGAGCAGGTCACGGACGGCGGCTGCGGCGTCGTCCGCTTCCAGCGCGGGCTCGTGGCCCACAAACACATCCGTGGCCTTCGCGCCCTGCGCCGACGCATCGGCCGTCGGGTCCTGGGCTGCCTCCGCATAGCTCACCGCAAAGGCCCGGATCCGGCCCTTCTTGCTGGGGGAAACCCCGGCGCCAAAGGCCGATTCCGGCTCGGCGCGCAGCACCAGCGCACCGTGGGCGCCGGTGAGATCATCCAGGAACAGCTTCTGCACCTGCCCCACCGACAGCACGCCCGGCGAATCCCAGCCGTGGATCGACGTGTAATACCGCCCCACGACGTCAGTGAGCTCAACCGAGCCGGTAGCGAGGTCCATCACGACGTCGGAACCGGCGTTTTCGTCGTTGGCCGGCCCGCCGCCGTCGTTCTTCGCAGGGAACACCGGCAGCTTCAAGGCGCCCGGCTCCACCACCACGAGCCGGGAACGCTGGATGGGCGCGAGCCCGAACGCCTCGGCGAACGCGGCCCCCGGACTGCCCGGCTGCACCTTCGCGCGCAGCCTGGTAACGCCCGACGGCGCCTGCTCGGCTTCGCGGCGCAGCATGGTCAGGAGCGTGGCACCGATGCCGGCGCGGCGGTGATCGCGGGCCACCTCGATGTACGTCCACAGCCGCTCCGGGTGCAGCGAGGCTTCGTAGACCACGCCCGCCGCCACCGGAATGCCAACGCCGTCAATGACGTCCTCGGCCACGATGCAGCGGCGCCACGGGGTGCCGTCCGTGCCGGCCGAGGAGACGGCCAGGGCGCCGCGGAACTGCCGGGCCTGTTCGGTCTCCGGGCCGCCCCAGATTTCCAGCAGCGTCAGGTCATCGCCCTCATACCATTCACGGTATTCGATGGCCATTCTCAGGCGCCTATCAGGCGGGCGGCCAGGTAGCCTTCCACCTTGTCCAGCGAGACGCGTTCCTGGCTCATGGTGTCGCGTTCACGGATGGTCACGGCCTGGTCCTCGAGGGTGTCGAAGTCCACGGTGATGCAGAACGGGGTGCCGATCTCATCCTGGCGGCGGTAGCGGCGGCCGATCGCGCCGGCGTCGTCGAAGTCGATGTTCCAGTTCTTGCGCAGCTGCGCGCCCAGGTCCTTGGCCTTCGGCGAGAGGTCCTCGTTGCGGCTCAGCGGCAGCACCGCAGCCTTGACGGGTGCCAGTCGCGGGTCAAGGCGCAGGACGGTACGGACGTCGACGCCGCCCTTGGCGTTGGGTGCCTCGTCCTCGGTGTACGCGTCCACCAGGAACGCCATGAAGGAGCGTGTGAGGCCCGCGGCCGGCTCGATCACGTACGGGGTGTACCGCTCGTTGGTGGCCTGGTTGAAGTAGCTCAGGTCCTGGCCGGAGGCCTTGGAGTGCGTGGAGAGGTCGAAGTCGGTGCGGTTGGCGATACCTTCGAGCTCGCCCCATTCGGAGCCCTGGAAGCCGAAGCGGTATTCGATGTCCGTGGTGCCCTTGGAGTAGTGGCTGAGCTTGTCCAGCGGGTGCTCGAAGAAGCGCAGGTTCTCTTCCCGGATGCCCAGGCCGGTGTACCAGGACATGCGCTCCTTCATCCAGTACTGGTGCCACTCTTCGTCCGTGCCGGGCTCGACGAAGAACTCCATTTCCATCTGCTCGAACTCACGGGTGCGGAAGATGAAGTTGCCCGGTGTGATCTCGTTGCGGAAGGACTTGCCGATCTGGCCGATGCCGAAGGGCGGCTTCTTGCGGGAGGTGGTCAGGACGTTGCTGAAGTTCACGAATATTCCCTGGGCCGTCTCCGGGCGCAGGTAGTGCATGCCTTCGTCGCTGGCCACCGGGCCGAGGAAGGTCTTGAGCAGGCCGGAGAACTCCTGGGGTTCGGTCCATTCGCCGCGCGTGCCGCAGTTGACGCAGGCAATGTCCTTCAGGCCGTTCTCGGCGGGGCGGCCCTTCTTTTCCTCGTACTCTTCCTCGAGGTGGTCGGCACGGTAGCGCTTGTGGCAGGAGAGGCACTCCACGAGCGGGTCCGAGAAGACATCAACGTGGCCGGAGGCTTCCCATACCTGGCGGGGCAGGATGACGGAGGAATCCAGGCCCACCACGTCCTCGCGGCCGCGGACCATGGACTGCCACCACTGGCGCTTGATGTTTTCCTTCAGCTCGGCGCCGAGGGGTCCGTAGTCCCAGGCAGAGCGCGAGCCTCCGTAGATTTCACCGGCCTGGAACACAAAACCCCTTCGCTTGGAAAGGGAAATGACCTGGTCGAGTACGGATTTTGCTGCCATGGTGGACTCCAATTTCTACAGGGCCGCTGGGTGCGGTCCGCGGGTATCTGGCCCCGCTGCACGTGGGTGCATCACCGCTGGGTGCGGGCGGGGCGGGCGAAGGAACAAGTTGCAGAGAACTGCGTGTCCTAGCCTACCGGCCGCTGCCTCCGGAAGGCGCCCCGCGGCCACGGCAGTGTGGCCAGGATGATGGCGGCCAGCGTCAGCAGTGTGCCCAGCACGGTGGCCGGGGCCACGACGCTCCCGGGGGCCGGCACCACGAGGTCCAGCCCCAGGGAGCCAAGGAGCTGTCCGGCGATCATGCCGAGCCCGGTCACCAGCACGCCCAGGCTGCGGACCAGCAGCGCACCCAGGCCGATGAACACACAGCCCATGGGCCCGCCCAGGTAGTACCACCACTCGGCCGGCAACGGATTGCCCGGCCCAAAAACAGCCACCTTGACGGCCAATGCAATCCACAGGAACACCGAGCCGGCCATGAAGTTCACCAGCGTGGCGGCGACGGGCGAACCGTAGTGGACCGTAGCCGTCCCGTTCATGGCCTGCTGGAAGCTCATCAGGAACCCGGCCAGGACAGGGAGGATCAACGGCAGAATCAAGGTTTCCAGCCCGCCGGCTCCGTCCGCAGGAGCGCCCGGGGAGCCCGGCGAGCCGGCCAGCCGCGGCGAAACCGCCCACGCCACGGCGGCGACCGTCAGCACGCAGCCGATGATCCGCATGGGAGTCACGGCCCTCTTGCCGGCCGGTCCGATGCCCAGCCGGTCCACCAGCAGCCCGCTCAGGGTCTGCCCCGTCACCGCGGCGACGGTAAACAGTGCCACGCCCAGGATGCCCACGGTGAAGGACTGCGCGAAGACAAATAGGGCACCGATGCCGCCGGCCAGCACGTACACGGGCGGGAAAGCCCGGGTCCGGACCGCCGGCAGGATCCTGGCGAGGCCGGCGCGGCCGCTGGGTAGGATCAGGGAGATCAGGATCATCACCACCAGGCCGGTGCTGAAACCCACCACGGCCGCGGCGATTCCGTCGTTGAGCCGGACGCCGAGGGCCCCGTTGATCCGGCCCTGGACGGGAATGGCCAGTCCCGCGCCGACGGCCAGCGGGAGCCCCGCGAAGCGCGGCAGCCGTGGGGTGTGGGTCATCGGATTCACCTTACGTCAGGCATTATTACTTGTATGAGCAACCAGGACATTCAAGAGATCCCCATCCGCGACAGCATGATCCGCCTTGGCCAGCTCCTGAAGCTCGCCAGCCTGGTGGAGGACGGTGTGGAAGCCGCTGAGCTGATCAAGAACGGACTCGTCAAGGTCAACGGCGAGATCGACGACCGCCGCGGACGCCAGCTGCACAACGGCGACACCGTCACCGTCAACGGGCAGACCGTGCAGGTCGTGGCTCCCGAAGCCTGATTTAGCAGCAATGCAGTTTACTTAGCACGGGTGTGTTAATGTTTCGGCATGGCGCGTAGTGGATGGGTGACCCCGGAGGGTCCGGAGCGGTTGAGTGACCA
>NZ_JBSRZM010000025.1:0-70852 GCF_054057635.1 Arthrobacter sp. UYNi723 | reverse complement strand
ACCACCACCTCGAAGATTTCCAAGAAGATCACCTCCTTGCGTGAGCAGGGCGGTGTGATCGCCCTGGGCCGGGTCCTGACCCTGGTGGTCGTGACCCGGTCCGGGCTCGAGGAAGAAGCGATCGAGGCCGCGAACGAGGCCAGCCGTGAACACCCCTGCCGGATCATCGTCCTCGCCGACGCCGGAGCCCAGGCCCCGAACCGGCTCGACGCGCAGATCCGGGTGGGCGGTGACGCCGGCGCGTCCGAGGTCATCGTGCTCCGCGGCTACGGCGAGCTCGCGCATGAAAGCGAATCCCTGGTCGCGGCCCTGCTGCTGCCGGACGCCCCGATCGTGGCCTGGTGGCCGCACGGGGCACCGGAGAACGCCTGCGAAACCTCCGTGGGCCGGATCGCGCACCGCCGGATCACCGACTCCGCGAACGAAACCGATCCCCAGGCCGCGCTGGAGAACATCCGGGCCACGTACAAGGCCGGGGACACCGACCTCGCCTGGACCCGGCTGACCAACTGGCGGATCCAGCTCGCGGCAGTCCTGGACCAGGTGGACTCCTCCCCCGTGACCGCCGTGGCCGTCGAAGGCGCCTCCGACTCCCCGTCCACCATCCTGCTGGCGGCATGGCTTACCCTGGCCCTGGACGCGCCTGTGACCATCGTCGCGGACCCCGCCGGGACCGGCATCCGCCGGGTCCGGCTCACGCGCCACACCGGCGACGTCCAGCTCTTCCGCCCCGGACTCTCCGTCGCCGAACTCACCCAGCCCGGACAGCCCGCCCAACGCATCTCCCTCCCACGCCGCAGCCTCAAAGACTGCCTCGCCGAAGAACTCCGCCGCCTCGACCCCGACGAAGTGTTCGGCGAAGTGATTACTATTGGACTGCCACGTACCAATCTAAGGAGTGTCCGACCCAGTGAGCGTTGAGCCAAGAGTTAGCATCCATCCTGATTCGTCCGTCTTGATGGCCGCCATTGCGGCCCGCCTGATCACCAAGCTGGTGGATGTGCAGGACAAGCACGGTGAGGCCACGGTGGTGCTGACCGGCGGCACAGTAGGCATCGGAACGCTGAAGGCTGTTGCGGATTCCCCGGCGGCGCCGGCCGTCGACTGGTCCAGGGTGAACTTTTGGTGGGGTGACGAGCGCTTTGTTGCCGCGGACCATCCCGACCGGAACACCAGGCAGGCGTTTGCTGCACTCCTGTCGAGCATTCCGGTTGATCCTGCAAGGATCAACCAGCCAGCCTCCTCGGATGACTTCGACACGCCCGAGGAAGCCGCCGAGGACTACGCGCGCAGGCTCCGGGAAGCAGCCCAGGCCGAACACGCTGCCGACATGTCCGACGACCGTCCGGACGAACCGGGAGAACTGCCGCGGCTGGACGTTGTGCTGCTGGGCGTTGGCCCGGACGCCCACGTGGCCTCGCTCTTCCCGGAGCAGGGCGGAATCCGGGAGAAGGAGCGGACAGTCGTTGGCGTCCGCAATTCCCCCAAGCCGCCGCCCCAGCGGATCTCGCTCACGCTTCCCGCCATTAACACGGCTGCCGAGGTCTGGATGGTGGTGGCCGGCGAGGACAAGGCCGGCGCTGTTGGCCTGGCCCTGGCGGGCGCCAACCCGGTACAGGTGCCGGCGGCCGGCCCGCGGGGAACATCCCGCACGCTGTGGCTTATCGACGAAAACGCAGCGTCACGCGTCCCGCAGCAGCTCGTCCGGAAGGACGCCGCCGGCGCGTAGCCTTTCCAGCGCTCCGGCCAGGACAGCTTCGGCATCCTGGTCGGAGCGCCGTTCTTTAACGTATTCAAGGTGGCTCTTGAAGCCTTCGTCCAGCGGGTCCGGCAGGTCGGCTTCCTTGCCGTCCCGTGATGCCGGAGCCCCGCAGCGCCGGCAGTCCCAGACCGTGGGAAGCTGCTCATCCGGCAACCGCAGGAAAACAAGCTGGGTCTCATGCCCCTTGGCGCACCAAAAGGAAACCCTGATACGGGGCACCCTTTCGCCCGAGGCAGCTTCGGTCTGGTTCTTGGGACCGGCTCCTTCTGTGACACCCACCCGGGTGCCGCGGAACGCTGACGCACTATGTACCATCGGGACTCCTGGCTGCTTAAACGACGCTGCTTAAACAAAAACTGTGGCTGTTGGAAGCCAACAGCCACAGTTTAGTTCGGAGATCCCCATCGCGGCAGTGCCGGGCGACGATCAGTTGCAGGGGCTATGAGTCCCCTGCGCCGCTGAAGCGCATAACCAGGCCAAGGGCGATGATCACGACGCCCCAGGTAACGCCCAGGACCACGGTGAACCTGTTCAGGTTCCGCTCGGCCACGCCGGAGGAGCTGAGGCCGGAACTCATACCGCCGCCGAACATGTCCGACAGCCCGCCACCCCGGCCCTTGTGGAGGAGGATAAGCAGGGTCAGCAGAAGGCTGGTGATGCCCAGGAGAATCTGCAGAATGACATGAAGAACGTCCACGACGGCCTTTCAGAAGATTGGAATTGCGGGAGCCTGGAGCTTCGTGACGGACTAGTCCGTCACGAAGTGACTCTCGAACCTGACAATATTAGCAAACTCCGCGGGATCGAGGCTTGCCCCGCCGACCAACACGCCATCGACGTCGCGTTCCTTCAGGATCGCGGCGGCATTGTTGGCCTTGACCGAGCCGCCGTAGAGCAGCCGGATCTTCGCCGCAACGTCATCGCCGAAGAGCGTGGCCAGTTCCGCGCGGATGGCGGCGCACATTTCCTGGGCGTCCTCCGGCCCGGCCACTTCACCGGTGCCGATGGCCCAAACGGGCTCGTAGGCCACCACAAGCTTTGCCGCCTGCTCGGCCGTCAAACCGGCGACGTTCGCCCGGAGCTGTGTCAGCGTGTGCTCGACATGCGTGCCGGCCTGGCGGATTTCCAGGCCTTCCCCCACGCAAAGGACCGGAGTGACACTGTGCTTGAACGCTGCCTTGACCTTGGCGTTGAGCACTTCGTCGGATTCCTGGTGGATGGTGCGGCGTTCACTGTGCCCCACCAGGACGTAGCGGCAGCCCAGCTTGTTCAGGAACTGGCCGGAGGTGTCGCCCGTGTAGGCGCCCGAGTCGAACTGGGAGAGGTCCTGGCCGCCGTAGGCTATGTCCAGTTCATCGCCCTGAACGAGGGTCTGCACGCCGCGGAGGTCGGTGAATGGCGGGAAGACAGCAACCTCGACCCGGTTGTAGTCGTGCTTGGCGTCGGACAGGGTCCAGGCCAGTTTTTGCAGGAGGGTGATGCCCTGGACGTGGTCCATGTTCATCTTCCAGTTGCCTGCAATGAGAGGCGTGCGGTCAAAAGCGCCGTTCGTTGACGTAGTCACGTGTTCTCCAAAAGTGCTTGATATGTATGCGGCCGGCAGGGTGCCCGCGGGCACCCTGCCGGCCGGAGGACTTGGCAGTCCAGGTTCCTAACGGTCCAGGACGCTGAGTCCCGGGAGTTCCTTGCCTTCGAGATATTCCAGGCTGGCGCCGCCGCCGGTGGAAATGTGCCCGAACTGGTCGTCAGCGAAACCGAGCGTCCGCACGGCGGCAGCGGAGTCGCCGCCGCCGACCACAGTGAAGGCGTCGACCTCAGTCAGGGCCTGGGCCACGGCACGGGTTCCGCCGGAGAATGCTTCGAACTCAAAGACGCCCATGGGCCCGTTCCAGAACACAGTTTTGGCGCCCTTGATGCGGTCCGCAAAAGCGGCTGCAGAGTCCGGGCCGATGTCCAGGCCGATGCCCTGGGCACCGAAGCGGCTGCCCTCGATGCCGTCCGCGGGGACAGTCTCGTAGTCAGCGTCGGCCGCGAACTTACCGGCCACCACAACGTCGGTGGGCACAATGAATTCGGTGCCTGCACCGGCAGCCCGTTTCAGGTAGTCCTGGACAACCGGGATCTGGTCTTCTTCCAGGAGGCTACCGGCCACGCTGTGGCCCTCTGCTGCCAGGAACGTGAAGAGCATGCCGCCGCCCACCAGGATGGTGTCGGCTTTGCCGATGAGGTTGTCGATGACCGCCAGCTTGTCGGAGACCTTGGAGCCGCCGAGCACCACCACGTAGGGCCGCTGCGTGTCAGCTGTCAGCTTCCGCAGGACCTCCACCTCAGTGTGCACAAGGTCGCCCTGGTAGGACGGGAGCCGGGTGGCAACGTCGTAGACACTGGCATGCTTGCGGTGCACGGCACCAAAGGCGTCGTCAACGTAGGCGCCGTTGGCCCCGGTCAGGGCCACCAGTTCGTCCGCGAAGGCGCCGCGTTCGGCGTCGTCCTTGCTGGTCTCCCGGGCGTCGAAGCGCACGTTCTCCAGGACGAGGACTTCGCCGTCCTGAAGCGAGGCGGCGAGTTCCTTAGCGGAGCTGCCCACGGTGTCCTGCGCGAGCGAGACCTTGAAGGCGGCAAGTTCGGCGAGCCGCGCTGCGGCAGGCCGGAGGGAGTACTTTTCCTCCGGAGCGCCCTTGGGGCGTCCGAGGTGGGCTGTTACCAGCACGCGGGCACCGGCGTCCGTGAGCTTTCCCAGTACTGGCAGAGAGGCCCTGATGCGGCCGTCGTCAGTCACTGTAGAGCCGTCGAGCGGCACATTCAGGTCACTTCTGACAAGAATGTACCGCCCGCGGACACCTTCAGCGATCAGTTCGTTGAGGGTGTGGAATGTCATGTGTCTAACCCTAGCCCAGCTTGGCTGCGACGAGCTCCGTGAGGTCCACGAGGCGGTTGGAGTAGCCCCATTCGTTGTCATACCAGGAAACAACCTTGACCTGGTTGCCGATGACCTTGGTCAGGCCGGAGTCGAAGATCGACGACGCCGGGTCCCCGACGATGTCCGAGGACACGATCGGTGCGTCCGTGTAGGTCAGGATGCCCTGGAACTCGTCGGACTCCGAAGCCTTCTTCAGCGCCGCGTTGACTTCATCGACGGTGGTCTCGCGGGAGACCGTGACGGTGAGGTCGGTGGCCGAGCCGGTGGGGACGGGCACGCGGATGGCGAAGCCGTCCAGCTTGCCCTTGAGCTCGGGCAGGACCAGGCCGATCGCCTTGGCCGCACCCGTGGAGGTGGGGACCATGTTGATGGCGGCGGCACGGGCACGGCGGAGGTCGTTGTGCGGGCCGTCCTGCAGGTTCTGGTCAGCCGTGTAGGCGTGGATGGTGGTCATCAGGCCACGCTCGATGCCGAAGGTGTCGTTGAGGACCTTGGCCAGCGGGCCCAGGCAGTTGGTGGTGCAGGACGCGTTGGAAATGATGTTGTGCGCCGCGTTGTCGTACAGGCCCTCGTTGACGCCCATCACGATGGTGATGTCCTCGTCGGAGGCAGGTGCGGAGATCAGGACCTTCTTGGCGCCTGCGTCGATGTGCTTCTGCGCGGCAGCGGCCTTGGTGAAGAAGCCGGTGGACTCGATGACGATGTCAACGCCCAGCTCGCCCCAGGGCAGGTTGGCGGGATCGCGTTCGGCGAGAACCTTGATGACGTTGCCGTCGACAACAATGTTGCCGTCCTTGACCTCAACGGTTTCCTTCAGGCGGCCGCCGACGGAGTCGTACTTAAGCAGGTGGGCCAGTGCCTCAGGGCTGGTGAGGTCGTTGACGGCAACGATCTCCAGGTCCGCGCCCTGTGCGAGGGCTGCGCGGAAGTAGTTGCGGCCGATGCGGCCGAAGCCGTTGATACCAATACGGGTCGTCACTTGTTCAGTCTCCTTGGTGCTTGATTAAGCACAAACTAGTTGAGCGGGCATTGAAGCCAACTAACAGATCCCGCACGCCATTGGGCAGAGATGATTAACAGATCGGAGGGCGACCAGCCACATTGCTGAAGGCAGACCGCCTTCCGTGATCCATCTTACGTTTAAGTAGGTCCGCCCCCGCAAGTGCGGGGGCGGACCTTCCACATTCCGGCCGAAATCACGCCGAAATGTGAAGTTTGTTACACGCTCATGTACTGCGGGTCACTACGGCAGGGTGATGAGGCCCGTGGCGTTGGTGCGTGCAGCATCGAAGCGCTTGGCGACATCGGCCCAGTTGACGATGTTCCAGAAGGCCTTGACGTAGTCAGCCTTGACGTTGACGTAGTCCAGGTAGAAGGCGTGCTCCCACATGTCCAGCATCAGCAGCGGTGTGGTGCCGAGAGCCACGTTGCCCTGCTGGTCGTAGAGCTGCTCGATGACCAGGTTGCCACCGATCGGCTCGTAGGCCAGGAAGCCCCAGCCCGATCCCTGCAGGCCAAGGGCAGCCGCGGAGAACTGTGCGCGGAAGGCGTCGAAGGAACCGAAGGCATCGTCGATGGCAGCTGCCAGCTCGCCCTCAGGCTTGTCGCCGCCGTCCGGTGACAGGTTGTTCCAGAACACCGAGTGGTTGATGTGGCCGCCGGTGTGGAACGCGAGGTCCTTCGAAAGGCGGTTGATGTTGGCGAAATCGCCCTTGTCGCGCGCCTCTGCCAGCTGGGCAAGGGCGTTGTTGGCACCTGCAACGTAGGCAGCGTGGTGCTTGCTGTGGTGCAGCTCCATGATGCGCGCCGAAATGTGCGGCTCAAGCGCCGCGTAGTCGTAGCTGAGTTCTGGCAGTACGTACTCGGTCACAAAATCCTCCAATGTCGTGGACGGTCTGTCCGGGTTGTAACTCTCGGATTGTGCATCCGGATGACTGGCATCCGGATGATCAGGGTGAACGCTCTGATTCTAGGGGCGCCGCTACTCGTCCAGCATCTCAGGCGTCACATTGGCATCAGTGCCAGGGATCCCCAAATCGATGGCCCGCTTATCCGCCATGGCCAGGAGTCGGCGGATGCGGCCGGCGATGGCGTCCTTGGTCATTACCGGATCTGCCAGGCGCCCCAGCTCGTCCAGGCTCGCCTGCTTGTGGGCCACCCGGAGTTCGCCGGCGTATTTGAGGTGGTCCGGGACGTCGTCACCCAGGATCTCCAGTGCCCGGTCAACCCTGGCACCGGCGGCCACGGCCGCCTGGGCGGAGCGCCGCAGGTTGGCGTCGTCAAAGTTGGCCAGCCTGTTGGCCGTGGCCCTGACTTCCTTACGCATCCTGCGCTCTTCCCAGACCATCAGGGCGTCGTGTGCGCCCATGCGGATAAGCAGGGCGGCGATGGTGTCGCCGTCGCGGATCACCACACGGTCCACTCCCCTGACTTCGCGGGCCTTGGCCTGGATGCCAAGACGGCGGGCGGCACCAACGAGGGCAAGCGCGGACTCGGGACCCGGGCAGGTGACCTCAAGCGATGACGAACGGCCCGGTTCCGTGAGGGAACCGTGGGCCAGGAAGGCTCCACGCCACACGGCCTCGGCGTCAGCGGCCGAGCCGTTGACGACGGCCGAGGGAAGCCCCCGCACCGGCCGGCCGCGGCCGTCCAGGAGGCCTGTCTGCCGGGCCAGGGACTCGCCGTCGCGGACTACCCGCACCACATACCGGCTGCCGCGGCGCAGTCCGCCGCCGGAGACAACGATGATCTCGCTCTGGTGGCCGTAAACCTCAGCGATGGCTGCCCGGAGCCTGCGCGCCGTGGATGCGAGGTCAACCTCGGCTTCGATCACGATCCGGCCCGAGATGATGTGCAGGCCGCCGGCGAAGCGCAGCATTGCCGAAACCTCAGCCTTGCGGACTGAAGATTTCTTTATGTCCAGACGGGACAGTTCTTCCTTGACCGATGATGTCAGTGCCATGGCACCTTCCTAACTGTTCCCAAAAATGTCGTGGTACGCCGCTGCCAGACGCAGGGGGTCATGGACGGGTCGGCGGCCCGACGCCCCCACTTTACCCAAGACAACCTCGGCGCCGATCATCCCGGCGGCTTTCTCGAACTCCTGCCGGTCCGGCACTGACGCGGGATCCGCCAGGACAACGTCGACGCTGAAGTCCGGCGCATACCGGCGCAGTGCGTACAGGTGGTCCGCCGCCGACATGCCCGTGGTCTCCTTGGTGTCCGTCGCCAGGTTCATAGTGAGGCAGCGTTTTGCGGCTGTGGCACTCAGGGCGGCACGCATTTCCGGGAGCAGCAGGTGCGGCAGCACGGACGTGTACCAGGATCCCGGCCCCAGGATGACCCAGTCAGCCAGTTCGATGGCTGTCAGGGCTTCAACGCATGCCGGCGCCTGTTCGGGCAGGAGCCGGACGTGCTCCAGCGAGCCGGCAACGGCGCATCTGGCCTGTCCGCGGATTGTCTGGAGCGCCGACGTGCCGTCAGGTGCAGTGACGCGGATGTCACCTTCAATGGTCAGCGGAACGGTGGACATGGGCAGGACCTGTCCACGGGCACCGAGCAGGGCGCCGGCCCACTTCAGGCCGGCCACGGTGTCGCCCAGCAGCTCCCAAAGGGTGACGATGAGCAGGTTGCCCATTGCATGCTCGTCCAGCGATCCACCGCTGCCCTGGCCGGGCCGGAAACGGTGCTGCATCACGTCGCGCCAGGTGCGTCCCCAGTCCGTGTCATCGCACAAGGCGGAGAGCGCCATGCGCAGGTCTCCGGGCGGCAGGACGCCGTACTCGTCGCGCAGACGCCCTGAAGACCCGCCGTCGTCCGCCACAGTGACAATGGCGGTCAGCTCGGAGGTGAGCAGCCGCAGCGCCGAGAGCGAAGCGGACAGTCCGTGCCCGCCGCCGAGCGCCACGACGTTGGGGCCCTTGTCCTGCTGGCCGGCTGCCGTTCCGCTGGAAACCGGTACGAGTGGGAGGGGCCCGGTGAACATCCCCATTACTCGCGGCCCAGATCCCGATGGGTGGTGGTCACGGTCACGCGCGGATACTGTGCCAGTTTCTTGGAAAGCTCGACGGCGACTGCCACGGACCGGTGCTTGCCGCCGGTACAGCCGACGGCGATGGTGGCGTAGTGCTTGTTTTCGCGGCGGTAACCGTCCAGGACGGGCTCAAGCGCCAGGACATAGCGGTCCACGAAGTTCTTAACACCTTCCGCCTCGAGGACGTAATCGCTGACATCCTTGTCCAGGCCCGTATGCGGGCGCAACTGCGGGACCCAGTGCGGATTCGGGATGAACCGGACGTCAGCAACGTAGTTGGAATCCACCGGCAGGCCGTACTTGAAGCCAAAGCTCATGACGTTGAGCCGCAGTGCCACCGGGCCGGTCTCGCTAAAGAGTTCCGTGATGGCGGTAGCCAGGGCGTGGACGTTGTAGGTCGAGGTATCCAGTACGACGTCGGAGCTGTCGCGCAGTTCCTTGAGCACCTCCCGTTCGGCTGCAATGCCGTCGAGGATGCGGCCGCCTTCCTGGAGCGGATGGGGCCTGCGGCCCTGCTCGAACCGGCGGACCAGGACGTCGTCTTTGGCGTCGAGGAAAAGGACCCGGAACTTGACACCACTGGCGGCGAGGGCCCCCAGGGCCGCACGGACGTCGACAAAGAGGCCTTTGCTGCGGACATCCATCACCACGGCCAGCCGCGGAATGGACTGCGGCGCGTGGGAGACAATCTCGGCCAGGGTGCCGAGCATCTGCGGCGGCAGGTTTTCCACGACATACCAGCCATGGTCCTCAAGTGCGTCCGCGGCGGTGCTGCGTCCTGCCCCTGACATACCGGTGACCACCAGCAGTTCCGCTTCGAGGGGCTTGACCGGCGTCAGCCCGTCCTGCTCCGTCCCGGATTCCGCCGTAGAGTCTGCCATTCGTTCCGCCCCGTTTCTGTCCAGATGAAGGCAGGCACCCGCAACGGCGGAAACCTGCGTTCCTTACCCTACCTAGGTTTCAATGATTTCGCCGGTGGCCATATTCACGGCCGGAAGCGCATCGCCGGCCGTGTCGTCGCCGCTGAAGTGGGCCACGATGGCGTTGGCAAGGGATGGTCCAATGCCCTTGGCCGCCGTGAGCTCGGCCGCGGTGGCGGCTTTCACGCCTTTGACGGATCCGAAGTGGGTGAGCAGGGCCTTGCGTTTGGACTCGCCAAGGCCCGGCACTCCGTCCAGCGCCGAGACGGTCATGGCCTTGCCGCGCTTCTGCCGGTGGAAGGTGATGGCGAAGCGGTGGGCTTCGTCACGGATCCGCTGCAGCAGATAGAGTCCCTGGGACGTCCTGGGCAGGATCACGGGGAAGTCGCTGTCCGGCAGCCAGACTTCCTCAAGGCGTTTGGCCAGGCCCACCACGTAGACATCCTCAATGCCAAGGTCCGCCAGGGCCCGGGCTGCGGCGTTCACCTGGGGCTTGCCGCCGTCGACCACCACCAGGTTGGGCGGGTACGCGAATTTTGCCCGCGGGGCGGCCGTAGTGGTGTCCAGGACCGCGGCATCAGCGGCTGCTTCCAAGGCGGCCTGGTGCCCGGGCAGGGTGGATGCCTGGGACTGCGCCGACTTGTCCTGCAGGTAATGCCGGAAGCGCCGGGTCAGGACGTCGTGCATGGCGGCGGTGTCGTCTGCCGCGGCGGCCCCGGTGACGGAGAATTTCCGGTATTCGGACTTCTTGGGCAGCCCGTCCTCGACCACCACCATGGACGCCACGACGTTGGTGCCCTGGACGTGGGAGACGTCGAAGCATTCGATCCGCAGGAGCGCCACGGGCAGGTCCAGGGCTTCCTGCAGCTCCTGCAGTGCCTGGGAGCGCACGGTGAGGTCGCCGGCGCGGCGGGTCTTATGCAGTTTGAGCGCGTGCTCGGCGTTTTCACGGACGGTGGACATGAGCGCGGCCTTGTCGCCGCGCTGCGGCACCCTGACATCCACCTTGGCTCCGCGCAGGCCGCCGAGCCATTCCGTCAGCTCGGCGGCGTTGCTGGGTTCGACGGGCACCAGGACTTCGCGGGGCAGCCTGCCATGGCTGTCGCCGTCGTCGCCGTAGACCTGCTGCAGCAGGTGTTCCACCAGATCCGGGGTAGTGGCGTCCTCCACTTTTTCCACTACCCAGCCGCGCTGGCCACGGATCCGGCCACCCCTGACGTGGAACACCTGGACGGCGGCTTCCAACTCGTCCTCGTGCAGCGCGAAGACATCGGCGTCGGTATCGTCGGCGAGCACCACGGCGTTCCGTTCAAAGACCTTCCGCAGGGCGGAGATGTCATCACGGAGCCTCGCCGCACGCTCGTAGTCGAGAGTGCCGACGGCGTCGGCCATCTCCTTTTCGAGCTTGGTGATGAAGCGTTTGGCCTCGCCGCCCATAAACGCGCAGAAGTCCTCCGCCAGGGCCCGGTGTTCCTCGGGAGTCACCCGGCCAACACACGGGGCGGAGCATTTGTCGATGTAGCCCAGCAGGCAGGGCCGGCCGCTCGCCTGGGCCCGTTTGAGGACCCCGGCGCTGCAGCTGCGGACGGGAAAAACCCGCAGCAAGGTGTCCATGGTTTCCCGGATTGCGCCGGCCGTGTACGGGCCGAAGTACCGGGTTCCCTTGCGGCGGTCCCCCCGCATGACCTGAACCCTGGGGAGTTTCTCGCTCATGGTGAGGGCCAGGTACGGATACGTTTTGTCGTCGCGGAAGACCACGTTGAAGCGTGGCTTGTATTCCTTGATCCAGGTGTACTCAAGCTGCAGCGACTCCAGCTCGCTGCCCACCACTGTCCACTCGACACTGCTGGCCGTGTGAACCATTGCGTGGGTTTTGGGCAGCAGGCCCGCCGGGTTCGCAAAGTAGGAGTTCAGGCGCGAGCGAAGGCTTTTGGCCTTGCCGACGTAGATGACCCGGCCGTGGGGATCGCGGAACCGGTACACCCCGGGATTGGTGGGAATTTCACCCGTCTGGGGCCTGTAACTTGCTGGATCTGCCACTACTTCATTCTACTAACGCCTAGTCCGCGGCCTTGCTCTGGTTGTAGCTGGTGGAGCGTTCCTGGCCGCTGAGTTCGGCGATCGCATCCATGATGCGGTCCGTTACCTGCCGCCGCGCCGGCAGCGAATGATCCGGGCCGGTTTTATCGAAGTACAGCGGCTCCCCCACTTTCATGGTGAAGTGGTGCGGCTTAAAGCCCTTCTCACCCGCGGGCTGCAGGTTCTCCGTCCCGATCAGTCCAACTGGGATCACGGGAGCTCCGGTTGCCAGTGCAAGCCAGCCCACGCCGGTGCGGCCGCGGTAGAGGATGCCGTCCCGTGAGCGCGTGCCCTCTGGGTAGATGCCGATGCCTTTGCCCGCTTCGAGGATGTCCAGGAGGGTTTTGAGCGCCTGGACGCTTGCTGCCTGCTCGCCGCGCTCCACGGGGATGGAGCCCACGGACTCGAAGAAAGATTTCATGACCTTGCCCTTCACGCCACCCGTGGTGAAGTACTCGGCTTTGGCAAAGAAGGCCACGGGCCGCGGCATCAGTGCCTGGACAATGACGCTGTCAAAGAAGGAAAGATGGTTCGGGGCCACAATGAAGGGCCCCTCTTTCGGGACGTTTTCAAGGCCGACGACGGCGGGCCGGCAGGTGCCCGCGACGAGCCCGCGAAATGTCCAGCGGACCGCCTCAAACAGCGCCATCGTTGCGCACCTCACTCATCGCGGCAGCGTGGATGGCTTCGAGGCGCCCGATGGCGGCAACCATGCCCGCGGTGGTGTCCACCACGGTGACGGCCCCGGCTTCCTCGAGTTCGCCGTCGGGAGCGAAACCCCAGCCCACGCCGATGCAGTCAAGCCCGTTCGCGATGGCTCCCGCCACATCCTGGGCGCGGTCACCCACCATAACGGCGTGCTGCGTGGAGAGGTCCGTCAGGGCCGCGGCGATGATTTCTGCCTTCCCCACCGGACCGTCCGTTGACGATTCGTTGTCTGCCGAACCCCTGATGGACTGGAACAGGTTGGCGATGCCGTGGTGGCGCAGCACGATCTGGGCCAGCCCTTCGGGCTTCTGCGTGGCGACGGCCACTGGCCTGCCTTCGGCCGCGAAGGTCTCCAGCGCTTCCCTGATCCCGGGGTACAGCCGGCTCTGGGCTATCCCAGTGGCCAGGTAGTACTGCCGGTACGTCCGGATGACCTCGTCAAGCATCTCGGCCGGAACCTTGCAGACACTCTGGAGTGCGTCGCTGAGTTTGGGGCCGATCATCGAGTTCAGGACGTCCTGGCCAGGAACCGGCAGACCTGCGGCGGCAAGGGCTGCTGCGATTCCGCCGGATATTCCGCCGGCCGGATCGACAAGAGTGCCGTCCAGGTCAAAGATCACGGGCACTGTTGTTTGAGTCACCGGCTTAGTTTCTCACGACACCGAGCATGCCTGAAACTCCCATGCCCGACACGGCATACGTCATCGGAGGCCAACCGCTTAGCCCAGTATTTCCGCGAGAAAGGATGCCGTGTGGCCCTTGGTGGATTTCGATACCTGCTCGGGCGTGCCGGTTGCCACGATCTGGCCGCCGCCCGAACCGCCGTCCGGGCCAAGATCCACGATCCAGTCGGCGCTCTTGATGACGTCCAGGTTGTGTTCGATGGTGATCACCGTGTTGCCCTTGTCCACCAGACTTTGAAGGACCATCAGGAGCTTGCGGATGTCCTCGAAGTGCAGGCCCGTGGTGGGCTCGTCGAGAACATACACACTGCGTCCGTTGGAGCGCTTCTGCAGTTCCGCGGCGAGCTTGACACGCTGGGCCTCGCCGCCGGAGAGGGTGGTTGCCGGCTGTCCCAGCCGTACGTAGCCGAGGCCCACGTCCACGAGGGTGTTCAGGTGCCGGGCGATCGGGGAGAAGGCAGCGAAGAACTCCGCACCTTCTTCGATGGGCATGTTGAGCACATCCGCAATGGTCTTGCCCTTGTAGTGGACTTCGAGGGTTTCGCGGTTGTACCGTGCGCCGTGGCACACCTCGCAGGGCACGTAGACGTCCGGCAGGAAGTTCATTTCGATCTTCAGCGTGCCGTCACCTGCGCAGGCTTCGCAGCGCCCGCCCTTGACGTTGAAGGAGAACCGGCCTGGCAGGTAGCCACGGACCTTGGCCTCGGTGGTCTCGGCGAAGAGCTTGCGGATGTTGTCAAAGACGCCGGTGTACGTGGCCGGGTTGGAGCGTGGGGTGCGCCCGATAGGGCTCTGGTCCACGTGCACCACCTTGTCCAGGTGCTCCAGGCCCATGATGCTCTTGTGGCGTCCGGCCACCTGTTTGGCGCCGTTGAGCTTGTTGGCCAGCACCTTGTAGAGGATCTCGTTGACCAGGGTGGATTTGCCGGAGCCGCTGACGCCGGTCACGGCGGTGAACAGGCCCAGGGGGAAGGCCGCATCAACGTTGACCAGGTTGTTTTCACGCGCCCCGACGACCTTCAGCTCACGCTTTTTGTCGTATTTGCGCCGCTTCTTGGGGATGTCGATCTTCTTGCGGCCGGACAGGTAATCGCCGGTCAGTGAGTTGGTGTTGGCCAGGAGATCCTGGTACGAACCCGAGTGCACCACCTGGCCGCCGTGCTCGCCTGCGCCGGGCCCGATGTCCACGATCCAGTCCGCCACCTGGATGGTGTCCTCATCGTGCTCCACAACGATAAGCGTGTTGCCCATGTCGCGGAGCCGGGTCAGGGTGTCAATAAGCCGGCGGTTGTCGCGCTGGTGGAGGCCGATGGAGGGCTCGTCCAGGACGTAGAGGACGCCCACGAGGCCGGAACCGATCTGGGTGGCGAGCCGGATTCGCTGCGCTTCGCCGCCGGACAAGGTGGCGGAGGGGCGCTCGAGATTCAGGTATTCCAGCCCGACGTCGAGCAGGAAGGTCAGCCGGGCCTGTATTTCCTTTAGCACCTGGTGGGCGATCTGGGCCTCGCGGCCGGTCAGGACCAGGTTGTTCAGGAAGTCCGCGCAAACGCGCATGGGCATGGCCGCGACATCGGCGATGGACTTGCCGTTGATCAGGACGGACAGCGAGGCGGGGTTGAGCCTGGCGCCATTGCACGCGGGGCAAGCGATCTGCCGCATGTACTCTTCGTAGCGGTCGCGGGCCCATTCGGAGTCCGTCTCACCGTGCTTGCGGTGGACGTACTGGATGGCACCTTCGAAGCCGGTACTGTATTTACGTTCCCGTCCGAAGCGGTTCTTGTACTGCACAACCACCTTGTGGTCCTTGCCGTGCAGGACGGTCTGGCGGACGTCGTTGCCCAGCTTTTCCCAGGGTGTGTCCATGGAGAAGCCAAGCTCCTTGGACAGCCCTTCGAGCAGGCGGTTCCAATACTCGGTTGTTGCGGTGCCAAGTGACCATGGCGCGATGGCGCCCTCGGACAACGACAGCTCAGGATTCGGAATGATCAGTTCTTCGTCAACCTCGAGCCGTGTACCGATGCCGCTGCACGCGGAACAGGCGCCGAAAGGGTTGTTGAAGGAGAAGGACCGCGGCTCGATTTCATCGATGGCCAGGGGATGTTCGTTAGGGCAGGCGAGGTTCTCGGAAAATGCCCGCAGCCGTCCCGGCGCGTCTGCGTCCAGATCGACGAACTCGGCCAGCACCCGGCCTTCGGCCAGGCCAAGCGCCGTTTCAACGGAGTCCGTGAGGCGCTGGCTGATGCCTTCCTTAACCACCAGGCGGTCCACCACCACCTCAATCGTGTGCTTGAACTGCTTGCCGAGTTTGGGCGGCTCGCTCAGCTGGATCAGCTCACCGTCCACCCGGGCACGCGAATAGCCCTTGGCGGTCAGCTCCTTGAAGAGGTCCACGAACTCGCCCTTGCGCCCCCGCACCACAGGCGCCAGGACCTGGAAGCGTGTGCCTTCGTCAAGCTCAAGCAGCTGGTCCACGATCTGCTGCGGAGTCTGCCGGGCCACAACCTCGCCACAGACCGGGCAGTGCGGCCGTCCCACGCGTGCCCACAGCAATCGCATGTAGTCATAAATTTCGGTGATGGTGCCAACCGTGGACCGGGGGTTCTTGCTGGTGGACTTCTGGTCAATCGATACCGCCGGCGAGAGCCCCTCGATGAAATCGACGTCCGGCTTGTCCACCTGGCCGAGGAACTGGCGGGCATAGGCCGACAGGGACTCAACGTAGCGCCGCTGGCCCTCGGCGAAGATTGTGTCGAACGCCAGGGACGACTTCCCGGAACCGGACAGCCCGGTGAAAACGATCATGGCATCACGGGGCAGATCCAAGTCCACGTTGCGCAGGTTATGCTCGCGCGCCCCTTTGACCACAAGGCGGGAGAGGTCTGGCCGGGCAGGCGTGGCTGGGGCCTGGGGAACGGCGACGGGGACGGATTCGACTGCTGTTTCTTCAGCTACGGCTTTAGGCACCCACTAATGCTAATCGAAAACTTCTTCGAATATCCATGCGGGGTCCGGCTAGTCGGCGTCGTAGGCTGCAGCCAGCAGCTGGACTGCTTCCGCAAAGCTGGCACCTTGGGCCTTGGCCACTGACGCATAGGAGTTGGCGGCCAGGGAGAGCGCATCCGCCCGCTCATCACGCGCGCACACCACGGTGCCGTTCCTGCCCTTCGTGGCCACGACACCGGCTGCCTCCAACTCCTTGTACGCCCTGGCCACCGTGTGGGGCGCGACGTCGAGCAGCCCCGCCAGGGTCCGCACCGCCGGCAGCTTGGTTCCCGGCGGAAGGGCCCCGCTGTCCGCAAGGCGGATCACATGCAGGCGCAGCTGCTCAAACAGTGCCACCGTGCTGGACTGGTTGGGCGTCCAGGTTCCGGGGAACGGACCAGCTGTTGTCATCGTCCGGCCTCCAACGTGCCGGCGCGGCCCGGGCGTCCGGCGAACTGGGCGTTGTAGAGCCGTGCATAGCGGCCGTTGGCCGCCAGGAGGCTTCGATGGGTTCCCTGCTCTGCAATGCGTCCGTGGTCCATGACCAGAATTAGATCAGCGTCCCGGACCGTGGACAAACGGTGGGCGATCACAAAGCTTGTTTTTCCACGGCGCAACCGCTGCATGGCCTGGCGGATCAGGACCTCGGTCCGGGAATCCACTGAACTGGTGGCCTCATCCAGGACCAGCACAGTGCGGTCCGCCAACTGCGCCCGGGCGATGGCGATCAGCTGGCGCTGGCCCTGGCTGAGCGGCTCTCCCCCGTTGCCCAGCATCGTGTCATAGCCGGCCGGCAGCGACCTGATGAGGTGGTCCACGTGGCTCGCCTCGGCTGCCGCAGTGATCTCCGCAGCCGTGGCTCCTGGCCGGCCGTATTCGATGTTCTCCCTGATGGTGCCGGAAAACAGCCAGGCATCCTGCAGCACCACGCCGAATCCCTTGCGCAGGACGTCCCGCGGAATGTCAGCAATGTCGGTACCTCCGATGGTGATCCTGCCGGCGTCGACCTCATAGAACCGCATGAGCAGGTTGACAACGGTGGTCTTGCCGGCGCCCGTGTGCCCGACAATCGCGACCGTCCGGCCCGGTTCCACCGTGAACGACAGTCCACGGACCACAGGGTCAGCCCGGGCATAGCCGAAGGTGACATCACTGAACACAATCCGCCCTTCCTGACCGGGTTTGTGACCGTCACTTTCGGGCTCGGCAGGTATCTCCGCGGCGTCGAGCAGGTCGAACACACGGCGCGCCGAAGCCACGCAGGACTGGATGACGTTGAGCATGCCGCCGATCTGGCCCACAGGCTGGGTGAAAAGCCGGCTGAACTGGATGAACGCCTGGATCCCGCCGATGGTCATGGCCCCCATGGTGACCTGGAGCGCCCCCACCACCGCCACCGCGATGTAGTTGATATTGGCGATAAGGACCATCAACGGCTGGACAATGCCGGATGAATACTGGGCCCGTGCGGATGCCCGGGCCAGGCGGTCGTTGCTTGCCTTGAAGACTGCCGCTGCCTGGTCCTGGTACCCGAAGGCCTTAATAACCTCGTGCCCGGTGACAAACTCCTCCACGTGCGCGTTCAACTCACCCGTTTCGGTCCACTGGCGGGCAAAATGCGCTTGGGACTTCCGGGCCACCATAACGGTGATAAGGGTGGACAAGGGCACCGAAACAAGCGCGATCAGGGCCAGGAGTGGCGAGATCCACAGCATCATGGCCAAGGCACCGCACAGCATCAGGACAGACATGATCAGCTGCGTGAGGACCTGGCTGAGCGCTTGCGAAATATTGTCGATGTCATTGGTGACGCGGCTCAGGACATCACCCCTGGACTGCTCTTGGAAGTACGTGGAAGGAAGCCGGTGCAGCTTGTCTTGGACCGATGCCCGGAGGCGATACATCAGGCCGTGAACCGCGCTGGCCGTCAGCGCTCCCTGGATCCAGTTGAACAGCGAAGCGCCGATGTACATCGCGGCAACGGCGGCCAGCAGGAGTCCCAGGCGCTGCCCGTCGAGCGCTCCGCTGTAGACCCCATCCACCACCACATCGGTGGCATCACCGAGGTAGTTCGGCGCCGCGACGTTGAGGGCAACAAAAGCGCAGGTGGCCGCAACTGCACCCAACATCCGCCCCCTGGACGGGCGCAGCAACGCGAGGACCCGGCGCGCTGTGGGCCAGAACCCTTCGGACGCCCCGGCGCCAGGCGAAGCGGTCATGGCGCGTCGTCCAGCGCCAGTTGGGACTCGGCGATTTCCCGGTAGGTGGCAGACGTCTCCAGCAGTTGCAGGTGTGTTCCCTGGGCAACCAGCCGGCCGTCGTCGAGCACCAGGATCTGGCCGGCTCCGGCAGCGGTGGAGATCCGTTCCGCCACGACAATGACCACTGCACCCTCAAGGGCAATCTCCAGGGCATCCCGGACCCGGGCCTCGGTGGCGAAGTCCAGCGCAGAAAAGCTGTCGTCAAAGAGATAGACGGGGACCCTCCGCAGGAGGGCCCGCGCTATGCAGAGACGCTGCCGCTGGCCTCCGGAGAGATTCGTTCCGCCTTGCCCGACCTCCGTGTCCATCCCCCGTGGCAGCGCACGGACGAAGCCGGCGGCCTGAGCTGTCTCCATGGCTTCCCAAAGCTGGCCCTCGGTTGCCTCCGGAGCTGAGACGCGCAGGTTGTCGGCGATGGTTCCGGAGAAAAGGTGCGACTTTTGCGGCACCACCGCCATGGTGCGGCGGAGGACGTCCAGGGACATCGAGCAGATGTTCCGGCCGCCGATGCTGATGGTTCCGGCCGTGGCGTCCAGGAACCGGGGCACCAGGCTCAGGAGTGTCGACTTGCCGCTCCCTGTTGAGCCGACGATGGCAACAGTGGTTCCTGGCCGGGCCGTGAAGCTGAGGTCTTCCAGTACCGGATTTTCGGCGCCGGGGTAGGAGAAGCTGACGTTCCTGAAAGTGACGCTGCCGCCCTCCAGGGAGCTCCCATGGCGGGTCTCTTGGGGCGCCTTGTGGTCCTGGACTGACGGTCTCGCGTCGAGCACGGCACCCAGCCGTTCTGCGCAGGCAGCGGCCCGCGGCGCCGTCATGAACACGTACATGGCCATCATGATTGCCAGGAGAATCTGCAGGATGTACGCGATAAAGGCCGTGAGGGCACCAATCTTCATCCCGCCGTCGTAAACCCGGTGACCACCGAACCACACCACGGCCACCGACGACAGGTTGACCACAATCATGATCAGCGGCAGCATGCCGGCCACGAGCAGCGACGACTGAAGGTTGTTTCCCGTGAGGCTGCTGTTGGTCTTCGCAAACCGGCGTGTTTCGTGTCCCTGCCTGACGAAGGCGCGGATCACATTCGCGCCGATGATCTGCTCACGAAAGAGCTCCCCCGTTCGGTCCAGGAGCTCCTGCCCCTGCCGGTACAGGGGAACGAGGCGCCGGACAATGAGATACATGATGAGCAGAAGTATTGGCATGATGACCATCACGACGCTTGAAAGCACCATGTCCTGCTGCCACGCCAGTAAGACGCCCCCGGCGGCCATCACGGGGGCCGCCACAAGCATGGTGAAGACCAGGACGGCGAACGACTGGATCTGCTGGGTGTCGTTGGTGGCCCTGGTAACAAGACTTTGCGTGCCGAAGGCTGCCATTTCCTGGGAAGAAAGCGACTGGATCCTGGTGAAGACCTCGCCGCGCAGCTGGTGCCCGAGCTTCATGGCCACCACTGCCCCGAAGTAGCCCGCGGCGATGGCCGCCGACGCCTGGACCGCAGCTATCAGGACCATGAGAGTGCCCAAGCGGAAGATTTCCGGCGTGTTCCCCGCAACGATGCCGTCGTCGATGATGGCAGCGTTGATGGTGGGCAGCAGGAGGTTGCCTGCGGTCTGGACAAGCTGGAGAGCAACGATCGCGGTCACGGCGCCTTTGTGGCCAGCCAGCAGCCGGGTCATCAAGCCGAAAAGCATCGCACCTCCAGGACGGATTTGGGAGGCCGATGAGGGTCCGGCCATTTGCCATCCCCAGAAGCCGCTGTCGTCATTGTAACCAGCATCACATTCTCTTCTTAGTCATAAGGCATTACCGACCAGGTAGAGAACCTCAAACGAATGGAGTTTATGCGCCTGGCTGCTTTTGCGCCACGGCAAAGATCCGCCGGAACGGAAACACCGTGCCATGTGCCGTTGCCGGGTATGCGGCCCGCAGGGCTGCATCATACTCCGCTTCAAAAGCGTGCCCGTCCTCGGCCGAAAGAGCCGCCGCGACCGGGCCCAACGCCGTGCCCCGCACCCAGTCCACCACCGGATCCGTCCCAGTGAGGACCTGCTGGTAGGTGGTTTCCCATGCGTCTGCCGTGCAGCCCGCGTCCAGCATGATGCTGAGGTAGTCTGCGGGCTCCCCCACGGACTCTCCACCGCGAAGTACGCCGTCGAGCTGGGGCGACCACCGTGCCGAACCTGCAAGTTCCCGCATCAGGGCATGGGACGGGGCATTGAAGTTCCCCGGCACTTGCATGGCGAACCAGGCACCGGGCTTGAGCGCCGCCATCCAGCCGGCCAGCATCTCCTGATGCCCCGGCACCCACTGAAGCGCGGCGTTGGTGACCACCACATCGGTTTCAGCCGGGGGTGTCCAGGCTGCGATATCCGCCAGCCCGAAGCTGAGGCCCGCATGCCTGGCTGCGTGCGCGGCGGCCTTGTCCAGCATCTCCCTGGACGAATCGAGCCCCACCACTTGCGCTTCCGGCCATCTCCGGGCGAGCGTGGCCGTGAGGTTTCCCGGACCACATCCCAGGTCCACAACGTGCTGTGGCCGGTCGGCCTGGATCCGCCCCGTCAGGTCGAAAAACGGCCGGTCACGGTAATCGCCGAACTGGACGTACTTTACGGGGTCCCACTTCACAGTTACCTCCATCGCCGGGTGCTGTCTGGCAGTACCGCGAGCCTAACCCGGGCCCGCCCGGATATCCGGCACCGGCTGGGCACTAAGCTGGAAATCAATGAAACTCGTTGACCAGCTGCCTGTCCTGTCCGCCTCAGACCCCTCCGGCGCAGGCATCGACCCGGACGCCCTGTACACCCAATTCCTTGGGTGGACCGAAAGCCGGGGCCTGGAACTGTACGCTGCCCAGGACGAGGCCATCATGGAGCTCGCCACCGGAGCCAACGTCATCCTCGCCACCCCAACGGGCTCCGGAAAATCGCTGGTGGCCATCGCGGCGCACTTCCAGGCCATGGCGCGGGGCCAGCGCAGTTACTACACCGCCCCCATTAAAGCGCTGGTCTCGGAGAAGTTCTTTGCCCTGTGCGACATCTTCGGTGCAGAAAACGTCGGTATGATCACGGGTGACTCCGGCGTCAACCAGAACGCGCCGATCATCTGCTGCACGGCAGAAATTCTCGCGAACATCGCCCTCCGCGAAGGGGCCGACGCCGAACTCGGTGCGGTCATCATGGACGAATTCCATTTCTACTCCGACCCCCAGCGTGGTTGGGCCTGGCAGGTCCCGCTGCTGGAGCTCCCCCAGGCCCAGTTCCTTCTGATGTCCGCAACCCTGGGTGATGTCAGCCGGTTCGAGGCCGGCATCACCGAACTTACGGGCCGCCCCACCACCACCGTCAGTTCAGCCGAGCGCCCCATTCCGCTGCATTACTACTACCACCAGACGCCGGTCCACGAAACACTCGAGGAACTCCTCTCCACCCGCCAGGTGCCCGCCTATGTGGTGCACTTCAGCCAGATCGAGGCCATTGACCGGGCCCAGACACTGATGAGCATCAACGTGTGCACCCGCGAGGAGAAGGACAAGATCGCGGAGCTGATCGCGAATTTCCGTTTCGCCGCAGGCTTCGGCAAGACGCTCAACCGGCTGGTCCGGCACGGTATTGGGGTCCATCACGCCGGCATGCTGCCGAAGTACCGCAGGCTGGTTGAACAGCTCGCCCAGGCGGGCCTGCTCAAGGTGATCTGCGGTACGGACACACTGGGCGTGGGGATCAACGTGCCCATCCGCACCGTGTTGCTCACCGCGCTGAGCAAGTACGACGGCGTCCGGACCCGCCCGCTTAACTCCCGGGAGTTCCACCAGATTGCCGGAAGGGCCGGCCGCGCCGGGTATGACACCGCGGGGACAGTGGTGGTCCAGGCACCCGAGCACGTCATCGAAAACGTGAAGGCGATGGCCAAGGCCACCGCCAAATTTGGTGACGACCAGAAGAAGCTCCGCCAGGTGGTCAAAAAGAAGCCGCCGGAGGGCTTCGTCTCCTGGGGGGAACCCACCTTCAAGCGCCTCGTGGAATCCGTGCCCGATCCTTTGACGTCCAGCTTCAGCGTGACGCATTCGATGCTGATGAACCTGATGGAACGGCCCGGCGACCCTTTCACAGCGGCCCGCCGGCTGCTGACCGAAAACCACGAGACGCGGTCCTCACAGCTGCGGCTGATGAAAAAAGCCCTGGGCATCTATCGTGAGCTCCTCGCCGCTGAGGTGGTGGAGCGCATCCCGGCAGAAGAGCAGGGCCATGACGGCAGGACAGTACGGCTCACCGTCCATCTGCAGGCCAACTTTGCCCTGAACCAGCCACTCTCGCCGTTTGCGCTGGCGGCGCTGGAGCTCCTTGACCCGGATTCTCCGTCGTACGCCCTGGACGTGGTGTCCGTGATCGAGGCGACCCTCGAAAAGCCCCGCCAGATCCTCTCCGCGCAGCAGAAGAAGGCCCGCGGGGAAGCGATTGCCGCGATGAAGGCTGACGGCATCGACTACGACCAGCGCATGGCCATGCTGGAGGAAGTCACCTATCCGCAGCCGCTCGCCGAACTCCTCGGCGAAGCCTTCGAGGTCTACCGCAAGGCTGCGCCATGGGTGGGCGACTTTGAACTGGCGCCCAAGTCCGTGGTCCGCGACATGTACGAGCGGGCAATGAACTTCGGCGAATTTGTCCAGTTCTACGGGCTGGCCCGCTCCGAGGGCATTGTGCTGCGCTACCTCGCCGACTGCTTCAAGGCGCTGCGCCAGACCGTGCCGCAGGACATGCTTCGGGAAGACCTTGAAGACCTCATCGCCTGGCTTGGCGAGCTGGTGCGGCAGGTGGACTCCAGCCTCCTGGACGAATGGGAGGAGCTGACGTCCGGCGCGATGCCCACCCCGCACGACGCTCCCCCTCCCCCGCCGCCGTCGCTGACGTCCAACATCCGTGCCTTCCGCGTGATGGTCCGCAACGAGATGTTCCGCCGCGTGGAACTGTTCGCGGACGAAAACGCCGCAGCCCTGGGCGAGCTCGACGGCGGCGCGGGCTGGGATGCCAACCGCTGGGAAGACGTCCTGGACGACTACTTCGACGAACACAACGACATTGGCACCGGCCCGGATGCCCGGGGTCCCGGACTGCTTATGATCACCGAAGAGCCAGGCCTTTGGAAGGTCCGGCAGATTTTCGACGATCCGGCGAGCAACCATGACTGGGGCATCTCCGCGGAAGTGGACCTGGCGGCCTCCGATGAAACCGGTACGGCAGTGGTCCGTGTCACCGACGTCAACCGGCTCTAGGCTCTGACCGAATGGACTCCGTCCCCGACCTGACCGGCAGTCTTCGGGTTTTGGAAGCCCTGAAGGCCCAGCCCGTGGCACCTTCCAACGGTCCACGGCAGTGGTGGAATGGCCCGCTGGACATCGAGGGACTGGCTTTGGGGGCGGTCCAGGCAGCAGCCACGTCCCTGAACGCACTTGTTGGCGTTCCGGGCAGGTACTCTCTGGCATCCGGAGCCACCGCGGCGGCGTTCGATTCGTTGGGACACCTGCGGATCGCGGGCGTCAAACCCGAAGGGTTCGCTCCGATGTCCGGCTTTCGGCGCACGTCGGACGGCTGGATCCGCCTCCACGCCAACTACCCCCACCACGCAGCCCGGCTGACGTCGGCCCTCTCCGTGAGCACACCACAGGACGTGGAACACGCCCTGTTAGGAATGACGTCCGTGGCCGCCGAGGAAGCCATCACGGCAAACAACGGCGTCGCTGCTGCCGTGCGCACACGGGACGAGTGGATCGCGACCCCCATGTATGCGACGGCCCGCTCCGGTCCATGGATCAGAATCTCCCGTCCGCCACGGTCAGCCAGTGAAAGTCCGCAGCTCTCCCGGTGGGTTCCATCGGCAGTTCCGCGCCACCCCTTGGCCGGGCTCAAGGTGCTGGACCTGACGCGCGTCATTGCGGGGCCCACTGCCACACGCCTCCTGGGCGCCCTGGGCGCGGACGTTCTGCGCATCGACCCGCCCCAGCTTCCGGAGTTGAGCGATGTGTTCATTGACGCGGGCTTTGACAAGCGCAGCGCCGAGGCGGACCTCCGGGATCCTGCCGCCATGGAAGCGGTCAGGCTTCTCATTGAGTCTGCCGACGTGGTGGTCACGGGCTACCGCGACGGCGGGCTGGACCCTTTTGGGCTGGCGCCCGAAGCGCTATTGCTCGCCCGGCCCGACCTCGTGATCGTCACCCTCAGCGCCTGGGGCAGCGGCGGCCCTTGGAACGGACGGCGCGGTTTTGACAGCCTGGTACAGGCCGCTTGCGGCATTGCCGAACGGTATGGCCGCACGACTGATGACGGGTGGCAGCCGGGGGCGCTTCCAGTGCAGGCACTGGATCATGCCACCGGTTATGGCCTGGCGGCGGCAGCAATTGCCTTGCTGGCCGAACGGCTCCGAAGCGGACGTGGCGGCGCTGCCCGGCTTTCCCTGGCCCGCACCGCTGAAGAATTGTTCCGGCTGCCCGCAGTGGCCAGTCACGGCGGTTCCCTGCCTGACCCGGACTTCCGCGTGATGGACAGCCCCTACGGCCGCCTGCGATATGTTGGGCCGCCCATCATGGCGGACGGCGTGCCGCTGGAGTACAGCAAGGGACCCGTCCGCTACGGGACATCGCAGCTTCGCTGGCAATAGGGAGCCTGGCAGTAGGGATCACGGCCCCGCTTGTAAACTCGGACCATGAGTGTAATCCGCCCCGCCACCCGGCAAGACGTCCCCGCCATTCTGCAGATGATCCACGAACTGGCCATTTACGAGAAGGAACCTGACGCGGTCCGCAACACACCGGAAATGCTGGCTGACGTCCTGTTCGGCGAGAACCCGCGCGTGTTTGCCACGATGGCTGAGAACAGCGCAGGCGAGGTCCGGGGTTTCGCGCTCTGGTTCCTGAACTACTCCACCTGGGAAGGCGTCCACGGCATCTACCTGGAAGACCTCTACGTCAGCCCGCATGCCCGCGGCGAGGGCCACGGCAAGGCACTCCTGCAGCACCTGGCCGCCACCGCCGTCGAGAGGGGCTATGCCCGGGTTGAGTGGAGCGTCCTGGACTGGAACGAACCGTCCATCAACTTCTACCGCAGCCTCGGCGCCCGCCCCCTGGATGGCTGGTCCACGTTCCGGCTGACCGGCGACGCGCTGGAGAGCTTTGGCACCAGAACGGCAGCGTCCATCCGTGGCTGAGCAGGACGCATCCTCTCAAACCACACAAACGCGGACGCCTGTCCCGCATTTTGTGAAGGCCCGGCACGAATTCCGGGGCATGCGCACCGCCGAGCACTACTTCACCGTTCCCTTGGACCACTTCGCGCCAGGGAGCGGCGACGACCCCGAGACCATCACCGTCTTCGCCCGTGAGTACGTCTCGTCGGCCCACACCCAGGCTGAAGCCGAAGGGCTTCCCTGGCTGGTGTTCCTCCAGGGCGGGCCGGGCGGCCGCGGCAACCGGCTGGCTTCGCTGAGCGGCTGGAGCAAGGCGGCTGCCCGGGACTTCCGGATCCTGATGCTGGACCAGCGCGGCACCGGGCTGTCGACCCCCCTTGACCGGAACACGCTGGCCGCGCGCGGAACGGCCGAAGCACAGGCTGCATACCTCGAGCATTTCCGTGCGGATTCCATCGTGGCCGACGCGGAGCTCATCCGCGCGGCGCTCGGCTCCGGCCCCTGGAGCATCTACGGCCAAAGCTACGGCGGATTCTGCGCGCTGACGTATCTGTCTTTTGCCCCGGACGGGCTGAAGGAGGCTCTCATCACGGGCGGACTTGCGCCGCTAGCCGGCCATGCCGACGACGTCTACCGCGCCACGTTCGCGCGCGTTGCCGCCCGCAACACCGAGTACTTCAGCTGGTATCCGGAGGACCGCCGGACAGTGAACGCGATCGCATCGCACCTTCGGCAGACCGAGGAGTTCCTTCCCGACGGCGGCCGGCTCACGGTTGAACGGTTCCAGATGGTGGGCTCCTTCCTGGGCGGAAACACGCGGGTGGATGGCCTGCACTACCTGCTGGAGGACGCCTTCACCGAGACACCACACGGGAACACGCTCTCCGATGCCTTCCTGGAGCAGGTCCAGGGCATCGTGTCCCGCCTGGCGAGCCCGCTCTATGCCCTGCTGCACGAGTCCATCTACGGGCAGGGACAGGCGACCGACTGGGCTGCCTGGCGTGTGCTGCAGGAAAATCCGGCATTCCACCCGGATGCGGAGGCGCTGCTGCTGACCGGCGAGATGGTGTACCCGTGGTATTTCGAACAGGATCCCGCTTTGGTGCCGCTGCGGCAGGTGGCCCATCTGCTGGCCACCAAAACTGACTGGAAGCCGCTGTATGACCCCACACAGTTGGCCGCGAACAGCGTGCCGGTCGCCGCCGCGGTTTACCAGGACGACATTTACGTGGACCGCAGCCTGTCACTGGAGACGGCGGCTGCTGTGCGCGGACTCCGGGTATGGGAGACGGCCGACTTCCACCATGACGGCATAGCGGACGACGGCGAGGCTATTTTCGGGCGGCTGCTGGGTATGGTGCGCTCGGTTGCCGGCTCAGCCGGCAGCTGAGCCGGCAACCGGGCTGCGGCGGCGCGCCACCAGGGCAACGACGGCGGCGGTCAGGACAGCAGCCCCCACCAGTCCGCCTGCCATGTTGAGCCCCAGGTAGCCGGCCCAGCTGAGGATCAGTCCGGAAGTGGCCCCGCCCACCGCACCTGCGGCGCCCATCAGCATGTCCGACACCCCCTGGACCAGCACGCGGGACTCCTGGGGGACGCTCTCCGCCAGCAGCGTGGACCCGGAAATGGTGGCCGCAGACCAGCCCAAGCCCAGCAGCACAAGTCCCACGGCCACCGCGACGGTGGACGTCTGGCCAAACCCTGCGACGGCGACGGCAGCGATCAGCGTGGCGAAGCCGATCATGATGGTCTCAGTCCTGCCTGCCTTGTCCGTCAGCCAGCCCATAACCGGCGACAACGCGAACATGCCTGCGATATGCAGGGAGATGGTGAAGCCGATGATCACCAGGACATCGCCGGAGGCGGCGTGGCCGGCATGGGAGGCACCAGGCCCGGCCACGAGTTCCCGCAAATGCAGCGGGGTCATGGACATCACGCCCACCATCACGGCGTGCGCTCCGACGACGGCGGCAAGCGCCAGCCAGGAAGCCCTGGACTGGCGGATTGCCCGCAGCCCGCGGACGAGCGATCCCCCGACTGCGTTGCGCGCGGTGGCGCCTTGCTGATTTGCCGTACGTGGTGGCGTGCCCTGCATCTTCCCGCCAGCTGGCTGGGCGTCGAGATCCAGTGCGGCGGGTTCCTGAGTGGCAAGATCCCGGGCATCGATTTCCCGCGCGAGCAGGAGCGGGTCCGGCCTGAGGCCAGCGAAAAGCAGCACAATCGCCAGCAGGAGTCCGGCTGCGGAGATCACGAACGGTCCGGCGACGGGAGGCAGGCCGAGGGCCAGGCCCACCACCGTGCCGGGCTGGATCAGGTTGGGTCCGGCCACGGCGCCGACCGTCACAGCCCACACCACGGCGGAAAGCGCCCTGCCGCGGTGTTCAGCGTCCGCAAGGTCGACGGCGGCGAAGCGTGCCTGCAGGCTGGCCGCGGTACCCACACCGATGCCCACCGCCCCCAGCACCAGCAGGACGAACAAGCCGGACACCACCGACAGCACTATCAGAACTGTGCCGGCCAGGGCGGCGGAAAGCCCCGTGACCTGCCCGGCCCGACGGCCCCGCCGGTCCGCCAGCGAAGCAAGGGGCAGTGCTGTCAGCGCGGCCCCCAAGGTCATAACCGTGGCCACGGCACCCGCCCACACGCTGGAACCTGAAAGTTCCACGGCCAGGAGTGAACCAATCGAAACCGTGGCTCCGGTACCGATGCCACCGAAAACCTGGGCCGCGCTCAGCAGCACCACGGTGCGCCGTTGCACCTGGCGCACTCCTCGTTCCGTGATCAGGGTGCGGGCCATGGTCCGAGCATAGTCCTGGGCGGCCAGGTCCTACAGGGGGCAGATTAAGCCACTGATCCCGGCCGCAGTGCGGCCGGGATCAGTGGAAATGCAGTGTGCGTCAACGAAACGCGGAGACAGCCTACTCGGCGTCGCTGAGGCTCTTGCTCTTCTTGGCGTCTTCCTCGAGGCGGGGGTCCAGGTGGGCCGTCTTTGCCTTGGAGCTCAGGAGGCTGGCAATCACGGCAACGATGATGGTGCCCACGATGACGGCCAGGGAGACGAATGTCGGAATCTCCGGGGCCCACTCGATGTGGTTGCCGCCGTTGATGAACGGCAGTTCGTTCACGTGCATGGCGTGGAGCACCAGCTTCACACCGATGAACGCCAGGATGAAGGACAGCGCGTGCTTCAAGTAGATCAGGCGGTTCATCAGACCACCCAGCAGGAAGTACAGCTGGCGCAGGCCCATCAGGGCGAACAGGTTGGCGGTGAAGACGATGAACGCGCTCTGCGTCAGGCCGAAGATCGCTGGAATCGAGTCAACGGCGAAGAGGAGGTCGGTCAGGCCGATGGTGATGAACACAATCAGCATGGGGGTGAAGACCTTCTTGCCGTCCACCGTGGTGCGCAGTTTACCGCCGTCGAACTTCTCCGACATGGGGATGACCTTGCGGATCCGGGCGATGAGCGGGTTTTCCTTGTCCTCTTCGTCCTCGCCTTCGTCCTGGGCCTGCTTCCAGGCGGTCCAGAGCAGGAACGCGCCAAAGATGTAGAACACCCAGCTGAACTGCTCGATCACGATGGCGCCGAGGAGGATGAAGATGCCGCGCAGGATCAGGGCGATGATGATGCCCACCATCAGGACTTCCTGCTGGTACTTACGGGGCACGGAGAAGCGGGCCATGATGATGATGAAGACAAACAGGTTGTCGATGCTGAGGCTGTATTCAGTGACCCAGCCGGCCACGAACTGGCCGCCGAATTCGGCGCCGGTAAAGAAGAACATGGCCCCGGCGAACAACAGGGCAAGGGAGACGTAGAACGCAACCCAGAGGCCGGCTTCCTTCATGGAAGGCTCGTGGGGGCGCCGGACGACGAGCAGAAGGTCAATGAGGAGGATCAGGCCAAGGACGACAAGTGAGCCGACCTCGAACCACACGGGTAATTCGGGCACAGGTTAGCCTTTCGCAGGGTACAGAGAAATGGTGTAAGTCTCTCCGGCCAGCCTGTGCACTTAGTGCTGAAATGGCGGCCCGCTACGCCCGGCCAGGCAACTGTGACTGGCGTGTTGACGATCGTAGCGCTCGGGATACTCCCCTACGTGACCTTAACTGTACAGTAGGCGTCCCGACATGCGGAAACATGCCCCGACTGCCACGTCCCTTCGCCGCCCGGGGGTGGACTAGGCGTGGCCGGCCGCCTGCATCTGGCGGAGCTCCTTCTTTAGGTCACTGACCTCGTCCCGGATCCGCGCGGCCACCTCGAACTGGAGTTCGGCGGCCGCGCCGTGCATCTGTTCGGTCAGCTGTTCGATGAGGCCCACGAGGTCTTCGGCCGGTGCCGCGGCGAGGCCGTCCTTGCGGAGCTGTGCCGAGCCCTTTGCCGCAGACTTGCCACGTTTGGCGCCCTTGGCCAGCCGGTTGTTGTTGAGCAGCTCCTGGGTGTCCGCGTCTTCCTTGGCCAGCTGGTCGGTAATGTCGGCAATCTTCTTCCGCAGCGGCTGCGGATCGATGCCCCGTTCCGTGTTGTAGGCCACCTGGATGGCGCGGCGCCGGTTGGTCTCGTCGATAGCCTTGGCCATGGAGTCGGTGATGCGGTCCGCGTACATGTGGACCTCGCCGGACACGTTGCGGGCAGCACGGCCGATGGTCTGGATCAGCGAAGTCGCCGAGCGCAGGAAGCCTTCCTTGTCCGCGTCCAGGATGCTCACGAGGGAGACCTCGGGCAGGTCCAGGCCTTCGCGAAGCAGGTTGATGCCCACCAGGACGTCGAAGACACCCATCCGGAGTTCCCGGAGCAGTTCAACCCGTCGCAGGGTGTCCACGTCCGAGTGCAGGTATTCGACCTTGATGCCGTGGCCCAGCAGGTAGTCGGTGAGGTCCTCCGCCATCCGCTTGGTCAGGGTGGTGACCAGGACGCGTTCGTTCTTTGCCGTGCGGGTCTTGATCTCGCCGAGGAGGTCATCGATCTGGCCCTTGGTGGGCTTGACCACCACCTCGGGGTCGATCAGTCCGGTGGGCCGGATGATCTGCTGCACAAAGCCGTCAGCCTTGCCGAGTTCGTACTTGCCGGGAGTGGCCGACAGGTAGACCGTCTGGCCTACACGTTGGAGGAATTCGTCCCATTTCAGCGGTCGGTTGTCCATGGCCGACGGCAGGCGGAAGCCGAAGTCCACGAGGTTCCGCTTGCGGGACATGTCGCCCTCGTACATGGCGCCGATCTGCGGCACGGTGACGTGGGATTCGTCGATCACCAGCAGGAAGTCGTCCGGGAAGTAGTCGATGAGGCAGTGCGGAGCGGTCCCGCGGGCACGGCCGTCGATGTGCGACGAGTAGTTTTCGATGCCGTTGCAGAAGCCCATCTGCTGCATCATTTCGAGGTCGTAGGTGGTGCGCATCCGGAGCCGCTGGGCTTCCACCAGCTTGTTCTGGCCTTCCAGGACGGCCAGGCGTTCGGCGAGTTCGTCCTCGATCCGCTTGATGGCCCGGGCCATCCGCTCGGGCCCGGCCACATAGTGCGAGGCCGGGAAGACGTACATTTCCTCTTCGTCCCGGATCAGTTCGCCAGTCAGCGGATGGAGAGTATGGATGTTCTCAATCTCGTCTCCGAAGAATTCGATGCGGATGGCGAGTTCCTCGTACATCGGGATGATTTCCACGGTGTCGCCGCGGACCCGGAACGTGCCGCGGTGGAAGTCCATGTCGTTGCGCGCGTACTGCATGGATACGAATTTCCGGAGCAGGTCGTCGCGGTTCATCTGCGCCCCTTTGCGGAGCGTGACCATGCCGGCAATGTACTCTTCCGGCGTGCCCAGGCCGTAGATGCAGGACACTGTGGCCACCACAATAACGTCCCGGCGGGTCAGCAGCGCATTGGTGGCGGAGTGGCGGAGCCGTTCCACTTCCTCGTTGATGGACGAGTCCTTCTCAATGAAGGTGTCCGTCTGCGCTACGTAGGCCTCAGGTTGGTAGTAGTCGTAGTACGAAACGAAGTACTCCACCGCGTTGTTGGGCAGGAGTTCACGGAATTCGTTGGCGAGTTGGGCGGCCAGGGTCTTGTTCTGCACCATGACCAACGTGGGCCGCTGGACCTGTTCGATGAGCCACGCCGTGGTGGCGCTCTTGCCGGTACCGGTGGCGCCCAGCAGGACAACGTCCTTTTCGCCGTTCCTGATCCGCTCCGTGAGTTCGGTGATGGCGGCAGGCTGGTCGCCGGCCGGCTGGAACTCGCTGATGACTTCAAACGGAGCGACGACGCGGTTGATCTCCTGGGCAAGGCTCATGCATCCAATCTACAACCGGGGACCGACAGTGAAAGCCGGATCAGTTACCGGCGAACATCACCCGAAACGGGCGGAGAGGATCAGGACGCGTACGACGGCGGCGCCCACCCCGTGCGCGCAGCCCAACCGTCCATACGCGGCCAGGCGACGTCCGTGAACCACGGCTCCTTCGCCTCCGCATAGGCGTGGGTACCTCTAGTTCCGGCAAACTGTTCGGTCAACGCGCGTTTATGGTCTTCATACAAGGCGGCGGCTTCCGGGTCGTTCCTGAGCCAGTCGCGGAAGAGCAGCGCGTAGCACCAGCCGGACGATCCGGCCGCCCGTACGTGCACGTTGGCGGGGCGGCCGGGGTCCGCGTTGGCGTGGAAGCGTTTTTGCCACTGCGCCGGGTCCGGATCCGTCGGTTTCGGAGTGTCGAAGCCAACCCCCGGCACGGCCGGGAAGCCAGCAGCGGCCAGCAGCGGTGCGATCCGGTCCGCGGCGTTGAGATCCGACACCGTGACCTGGAGGTCGATGACGTCCTTGGCTGCCAGGCCAGGCACGGCTGTGGAGCCGATATGGTCCACAGCCAGGATGTCGTCCGGTGCTGCGGCCGTGATTCGGGCGCCAAGCCGTGCAGCCTGGACCGCCCAATCCTGCTGCGGCACCGACAAGACTGCCATGCCTGCCCTGACCGCCCTGACGCTGCGCCGGAGATTGCGCGCGAACGGCACCAGTCGTTCGGCCCAGAGCCGGTCCACCTGCGCCGTCACGTCCGCCAGCGAACCGGAGTTGTCCAGCACGACGTCGGCAGCGGCCAGCCGCGCCTCGCGCGAGGCCTGGGCCGCCATACGCGACCGGGCGTCCTCGGCCGTCATGCCGCGGTGTTCGAGCATCCGTCCGATCCTGACGTCATCGGGTGCGTCCACCACAAGGACAAGATGGAAGCCGCTGCCCTGACCGGTCTCCACCAGCAGTGGAATGTCCTGGACCACAATGGCGCCGGCCGGGGCTGTGGCGATGATCCTGGCCGCGGCGGCCCGGACCAGCGGGTGCACAATGCCGTTCAGCACGGACAGCTGCGAGGGATTGCCAAAGACCACGGCACCCAGCCTGGCCCGGTCCAGCCGGCCGCCGCCGTCGAGCATGTCCGCTCCAAAGGCTTCCACCACGCTGGCCAGCCCCGGCGTTCCCGGTTCAACGACGTCCCGGGCCAGCGCATCCGCGTCCACCAGCACCGCACCGAGCTCCGCCAGGCGTGTGGCGACCACTGACTTCCCTGAGGCGATGCCGCCCGTCAAACCGATCTTCAGCATCCCACCACCCTAAACTGAAGACGTGGCACAAACAGCGGATACACAGAGCACTGACGCCGCAGACAGCAGGGCCACCGCCTACACCACGCTCGCGTTGGGGCCGGAGTTCCGGCACGAGCTCGAGATCAAACGCTCCCGGTTCATCACCGTGCTGCGCCGCGCCGATAGTGAGGACACCGCGCGGGACCTGGTGGCCGCCCTGCGCCGCGAGTTCCACGATGCCCGCCACCAGTGCTCGGCGTTCGTCCTGGGGCCGGACCGGGACATCCAACGCTCCAATGACGACGGCGAGCCCTCCGGCACGGCCGGCATCCCCATGCTGGAGGCCATCATCAAGAGGGAAACAGCGCCGGGCGTGACGGACCTCAGCGACGTCAGCGCCGTCGTCGTCCGCTACTTCGGCGGCATCCTGCTGGGGGCGGGTGGGCTGGTGCGTGCATATTCCGAGTCGGTTTCCGCGGCCCTGCAACGGGCTCCACTGGTTCGCCGCAGCCGGCTGCGGATCTGTTCGGCGTCGGTGCCGCACTCCGCCGCGGGACGGCTGGAGAACGATCTTCGCGCGGCCGGGTTTGTGATGGCGGAAACCACCTACGGAGCGCAGGACACGGTCCTTCGCCTGGCCGTGCCTGACGATGCCGCGGAAGTTTCTGCCGCCACCGATCGCGTGTTGTCGCTTACCGCCGGGAGAACCGTGCTCACGCCGGCCGGAACGGAGTGGCTCGATGTCCCGCTGCCCTGAAGTCCGTCTGGCAGACGTCGACGACCCCATGATGGAGCGGCTGCTGGAGCTGGCACAGTTGGATGCGGCCGCGGATGACGTCACGCCGCCGCTGGGCAACGGGACGGGCTGGAATCCGGAACGCGTCGACTGGTTCCGCACCTACCACCGGTCTGCAGCCGCTGGCTTGGAGGGACCGGCCGCGGAAAAGAGCTGGGCAGTGCTCTGCGACGGCAGCCCGGCCGGCGCGATCAGGCTCAAGCTGACGGACGAGGAAACGGCGCAACACGAAACAGCCGAGACGGGCATCTGGCTGGGCCGGAGCTACCGGGGCCGCGGTGTCGGCGGCGCCGCGTTGGAGCTGGTACTGGCCGAAGCCCGGCGCGTGGGGCTGCACCAGGTCGTGGCCCATACCGCGGCAGGCAACATTGGCGCGCAGCGGCTCCTCACCGCCGCCGGCGCGGTCCTGACGCACAACGACGGCGGCGCGGTGAGTGCCGTCGTCGTACTCTCAGCTGACTCGCAGTAGACGCACCGAAACGCTCGTTTGGGAGCGTTAAGTGCTGGTCAGATGGCCGGCCAACCACGGATGGCGCATTAAGCACAGCGGGCCCCTGCTTTCGCAGGGGCCCGCTGTGCTGGCCCGGGAAGCCCCGGGCCGGTGGCAATTAGTTGCCGGTCAGCTTCTCGCGCAGAGCTGCAAGAGCCTCGTCCGAAGCAAGGGTACCGGCCCCGGCGTTGGACTCGGCAGCAGGCTCCGAAGAGTAGCTGGTGGTGCCGGAATCGCTGTCACCGGACGTTGCAGCTGCAGCGTCGTCGGCAGCGTGCTGGGCAACCTGCTTCTTGTGTGCTTCCCAGCGGGTCTGGGCGTCAGCGTACTGCTGCTCCCAGACGGCGCGCTGGTTCTCGTAGCCTTCAAGCCACTCGTTGGACTCCGGGTCGAAGCCCTCCGGGTACTTGTAGTTGCCCTCTTCGTCGTACTCAGCGGACATGCCGTAGAGAGCCGGATCGAATTCGGTGGACTCGGCGTCAACGCCCTCGTTAGCCTGCTTGAGGGAGAGGGAGATGCGGCGGCGCTCGAGGTCGATGTCGATGACCTTGACGAACAGCTCGTCACCAACGGAGACAACCTGCTCAGCCAGCTCCACGTGGCGGACTGCCAGTTCGGAGATGTGCACGAGGCCTTCGATGCCGTCTTCGACGCGTACGAACGCACCGAACGGAACGAGCTTGGTGACCTTACCCGGAACAACCTGCCCGAGGGCGTGGGTGCGGGCGAAGGTCTGCCACGGATCTTCCTGCGTAGCCTTGAGCGACAGGGAAACACGCTCGCGGTCCAGGTCGACTTCGAGAACCTCGACAGTGACTTCCTGGCCAACTTCGACAACCTCGGACGGGTGGTCGATGTGCTTCCAGGACAGCTCGGAAACGTGAACGAGGCCGTCTACGCCGCCCAGGTCCACGAATGCACCGAAGTTGACGATGGAGGAAACGACGCCGGGACGGACCTGGCCCTTTTCCAGCTTGTTGAGGAACGTGGAGCGAACCTCGGACTGGGTCTGCTCGAGCCAGGCACGGCGGGACAGCACAACGTTGTTGCGGTTCTTGTCCAGCTCGATGATTTTGGCTTCGATCTTCTGACCGATGTACGGAGCGAGGTCGCGCACACGGCGCATCTCGACGAGGGATGCGGGCAGGAAGCCGCGCAGACCGATGTCGAGGATAAGACCACCCTTGACAACCTCGATGACGGTACCGGTGACAACACCGTCTTCTTCCTTGACCTTCTCGATGTCGCCCCAGGCGCGCTCGTACTGAGCCCGCTTCTTGGAGAGGATCAGGCGGCCTTCTTTGTCTTCCTTGGTGAGCACCAGGGCTTCGACGAGATCGCCAACGGAGACAACGTCTCCGGGATCAACGTCGTGCTTGATGGACAGCTCGCGGGAGGGGATGACACCTTCGGTCTTGTAACCGATGTCGAGCAGAACTTCATCGCGGTCGACCTTGACGACGGTACCTTCGACGAGGTCTCCGTCGTTGAAGTACTTGATGGTGGCGTCGACTGCTGCGAGGAAGTCCTCAGCGGTACCGATGTCGTTAATGGCGACTACGGGGGTACCGGGCTTCTCGGTGGAGGTGATGGTCATGTAGTAGGGGCTCCGTTGTGGATAGTTAGTCGGTCAGGCAAACCGCCGCGCCCGCGTTATGGAACGCAGGCGCAGGTCTTCGGGCGATCGCAGGGATCTTCCGGGTCTTCCTGATTTGTGGATTCTAGAAACGCGCACGTAGTACGCGCCCACTTATTCTAGTCGCCTCGACCAACGAGGGTCAAAGCGCATGGCAATGACCGGCCTGGCTGAGCGTGCCTGCAATGCCGGGGCTCAGAAGTGCGTGAGGCAGTGCGTGGCGCGTTCCACCGCGAACATCCCGCGTGCCCGGAGCGCCGCGCCCTGGGTGTGTTCCCGGATCCGGCCCGCCGCCGTCAGCGTCACCGGGCTGACGGCGCCGAGGTAGATGGATGACAGCGCGGAGACATCCAGCGTCAGGTCCGGATCCTGCGCAGCTTCCAGACGCACGACGGCGGCCTCGCCGCCGCTGACGTCCACGGCAAACGTTCCAGCGGTGAGTCCAAGCGGGTCCTGCACCTCGAGCATCAGCCTGCCGTCCAGCGGGTAGTGCCGGGCTTCCAGCGCCTGGGCCACGTCCAGGATGCGGAGCCAGAGCATGTCCCGGCTGTCTGAGGAGTCGATGCAGCGGGGATCGGCCAGTGCCCACGTGAGCGGGTCATCCAGCGGTGCTTCGTCCCACGTGATGCGTTCCACCAGGTCGATGGCAGCCAGGAACTGCCAGAGCTCCAGGTACGCCTCGTTCGTGGCCGCCACGAGGTCCACCACCTGCATGGTGTAGGGCTCGGTGTCCCAGCCGAGGAATTTGTAGGACACGTAGCCGTCCACGGCGCCGTCGGGGCCGTAGTGCAGTGCCGCCTTGACGGCAGGATCTTCCTTGCCCTCGCGGCCCAAGGATCCTGAAGCAAGCTGGCGGTACCAGTCCTGGCGGCCGATCGATCCCGGCGTCAGGCGGTGCACGCGGTCGAAGACTTCGGGCGCCAGGTCCAGCAGCACACGGGGGTCCGCGATGTCCACGGTACCGACGGCGTGGTGGTTGAGCCGGAACCGGGCAGTGGTGTCCACTTTCACGGTCCGTTCGAAGCTGGCCACGCCGTAGCCAAAGCGCCCATAGATGGAGCCCTCGGACGCTGTCAGGGCTGCCATCGCCAGGCCATCGTCCTTTGCCATGGCCAGGTCCTCGGACATCATCCGGCGCAGCAGGCCGCGCCGCCGATGCGAGGTCCGGACCGTCACTGCGGTGACCAGTTGCGTCTCCAGCAGCCTGCCGAAGCCGATGTTGAGTGTTTTGCGCAGGGTGCCGAAGGTTGCCACCGGTACGTCCGCGGGGAGCGACCCAGGCGCGACTTCCCGGGTCTGGTAGGCCCCGGTGAAGATCCGCCCGTCAGCTGCGTAGGTCTCCAAGGATTTGGCAACATGCTCCGGTGTCCGCGTGGATTCGTGGAAGCCAAAGGCCACCGCCTTCACCCATGATTCGGCGTCCGGATAACCCGCCTCGTCCTGGGATGCCGCTGGGAAGCGCCGGATTTCATAGTCATCACTCAGTTCAGCCACACCGCCGAGCCTAACCAATGAATCCGGCGCCTGGCCAGCAGCAACACGCCCGCGCCGGCGGGAAATGGCTCAGAGCCGCCGCACGGGTTGGCGGAGGATGGTTTTGAGCTTTTCCGGTGCCAGCCTGCGGGCGTCGCTGAGGTAGATCTCGTGGTGCAGGCCGGCAAATCCGAAGCCGTTGGCCGGCATGTATTCATGGTGCAGACGGCGCAGCGTGGGGGCCTCGTCGTCGTAGCTCCCGATGTGCAGGATCTGCACCGAGAGGCCTTCATCGAGGGTCTCAAGACGGAGCAGGTCCAGCCCCGGAACATTCTTCGCCGCCGCCTTCGCGATACCGTCCTGCACCTCGGCGGCGCCGATCCAGCCTGGCTGATGGATCATCATGGTCCACTTCCAGCTGTCCTTCTCGCCCCGGGTGAAGGCGTCCGGATCGTCTGCTGTCCACAGGCCCTCCAGCGGCCCGACGACGTAGTCCCGGCCCGCGTGCTTGCTGGCGAACTTGACGGCGTAGGACACCGAATACAGGGCTTCGAGGGCGGCGGCGTAGGCGGGGGCCGTCCCCGGATTACCTTGCCCGTCCAGCATCAGGTAGCTCAGTGGAGGGACTGTGCCCAGCTCGAAGTCCCGGGCCCGGGGCGCGTACAGATCCTTGAACTGCATCTTGACGTCGTACTTGTCCATCGCGCCCCGCCCCATTCGTTCCCAGCAGCCTGTTCCCAGCAGCCTAGTGGCCGGCGTCGTACCAGCTGGGGCCCAAGCCGATCTGGACATCCAGCGGGACGCTGAGGTCGGCGGCGGAGCCCATCTGCTCGGTGACGAGCTTCTCCACCGCAACACGTTCGCCGGCGGCGACTTCAAGGACCAGTTCGTCGTGGACCTGCAGGAGCATGCGCGACTTCAGGCCCTGGGCCGCCAGTTCAGCGTGCACGCCCAGCATGGCGCGCTTGATGATGTCAGCGGCCGATCCCTGGATGGGTGAGTTCAGTGCGATGCGCTCCGCGTTTTCTCGCAGCTGCCGGTCCGTGCTGGTCAGGTCCGGCAGGTAGCGGCGTCGCCCCTCGATGGTGGCCGTATAGCCGTCCACCCGGGCCTGGTCCACCACGCCGCGGAGGTAGTCGCGGACGGCGCCGAACCGGTCGAAGTAGTCCTTCATCAGCGTGCGGGCCTCGTCCACGGAAATTTCCAGCTGCTTGGACAGGCCAAACGAGGTCAGGCCATAGGCGAGGCCGTAGGACATGGCCTTGACCTTGGAGCGCATAGCACTGGTTACTTCTTCGGTGGGCACGTGGAAGATGTTCGAGCCCACAAACCGGTGGAGGTCTTCGCCGTCCTGGTAGGCCTGGATCAGGCCTGCGTCCCCCGAAAGGTGCGCCATGATCCGCATTTCGATCTGTGAGTAGTCCGCGGACAGCAGGCACTCGTAGCCGTCACTGACCACAAAGATGCCGCGGACGCGACGGCCTTCTTCGCTGCGGATGGGGATGTTTTGCAGGTTGGGGTTGTTGGAGGAGATGCGGCCCGTCGCTGCCACGTTCTGCGCGTAGGTGGTGTGGATCCGGCCGTCTTCGGTCACGGACTTCTTGAGCGACTCCAGCATCTGGCGCAGCTTGGAGGACTCCCGGTGCGCCATCAGCTGGACCAGGAATTCGTGCCCGGTCTTTTCCAACAGGTTCTTCAGCGACGCGGCATCGGTGGTGTAGCCGGACTTGATCTTCTTGGTTTTCGGCAACTGGAGTTCGTCAAAGAGCACGGTCTGCAGCTGTTTGGGCGATCCGAGATTAACCTCGTGGCCGATCGCGGCGAAGGCAAGTTCCTGCGCGTTGTCGATCACCTTGGCCAGATCGGCGATCTGCTCGTCCATGCGCGGCAGGTCGATGGCTATGCCCGCGGTTTCCATGTCGGCCAGCACGCGGCTGACGGGCAGTTCCAGGGTGGTCAGCAGGTCCCCCGCCTTGCGTTCGGTGAGTTCTGATGCGAAGTGCCGGCTCAGGGCCTGGACCACGGCCGCCACCTGGACCAGCGCGCCGGCAGCGGCGGCGTCGTCGCCGTCGAACGCCAGCTCCAGCTGGCCCGCCTTGGAGGTCTCCGCCGAGACACTGACGTTGAGGTGGTGCTGGGCCAACTCAGCGAGTTCATAGGTGCGGCGGTCCGGCTGGATGAGGTATCCGGAAATTGACGTGTCATCCACCACGCCTTCCAGTCCCAGGCCACGGCTGGACAGGGCCTTCAGCGCAGCCTTGTAGCCATGCATGACCTTCGGGCTGTTTTCATCGCGCAGCCAGTCCGCGAGGACGTTTTCGGCCGCGGCATCCTGCGCCGCGAGGTCGATATAGACGGCGGCATCGTCACGGACGATGGCCAGTGCGGCGGCGTCTTCGCCGATCCGCCCGGGCACCAGGTCGACGGCGACTGCCGACGTCTTGCCAGCGCCCGCCGCCAGGAAGGCACCCAGCTCGGCTGCCCCGGCGGGAGTCACGAAGTCCGGAGCGGCGATGCTTTCGCGCTCCGCAGATTCCACGTCTTCGCTACCGTACAGGGCAAAGAGCCGGGTACGGATGGTCTTGAATTCAAGTTCGTCGAACAAAGACTCCAGCGCGGCTTCGTCCGGCCGCGGTTCCGCGAGATCGTCCAGGGTGAGGGGAAGTTCGAGATCCGTGTGGAGCCTGTTCAGGCGTCGGTTGCGTTTGACGTCCTCCACGTTTTCCCTGAGGGCATCGCCCACCTTGCCGCCGATCGCATCCAGGTGCTCGAGGACGCCCTCAAGACCGCCGTAAAGGTTGATCCACTTGGCCGCGGTTTTCGGGCCGACGCCCGGAACGCCCGGAAGATTGTCCGCGGTCTCGCCCACCAAAGCGGCAAGGTCCGAATACTGCGCGGGCGTCACAAAATACTTTTCCCGGATGGCTGCCGCGTCCATTCGGGGAATGTCGCTGACGCCCTTCCTCGGGTACAGCACAAAAACGTTGTCCGTGATCAGCTGGAAGGCGTCACGGTCGCCCGAGACGAGCAGCACCTCGAAACCGGCCTTTTCCCCCATGGCGGCGAGGGTGGCCAGGATGTCATCGGCCTCATAGCCGGGCAGTTTGATGGTTTTGATGCCCCAGGCGCCCATGACCTTGTCGATGAGGTCGATCTGGCCGCTCATCTCACGGGGCGTTTCGTTCCGTCCCCCCTTGTACTCGCTGTACTCGGCTTTGCGGTGCGTGGTGTCATCCGAGACGTCGAAGGCGACACAAATGTGGGTGGGCTTCTGTTCCTTGATCAGGTTGATGAGCATGGACGTGAAACCGTGGATGGCGTTCGTGTGCTGTCCGTTGGCGGTGGAGAACTTGTCCGCCGGCAAAGCGAAGAACGCGCGGAACGCCATCGAGTGGCCATCCAGCACCAGGAGCCGCGGCTGGCCGGTGATGGAAACCACGGGGGCTTCCGTGGCGGAAACCTGGCCTCCGGCCGGCAGGACGTTGATGTCCTGCAGGGCAGCATCAGCGTCAAGCACTGCGGTCTCGGACGGGAAGGGGGCCGGTTTGGTAGTTTCACTCACAGGTGCCAGCCTAGTTCCCATGATGGACAATTTCACGCCCGGGCCCTTCACTGAGGAATTGGTCACAGCAGGCGTCCCGGCGCACCTCCACGACTGGCTCGGCCGCCTGGGCATCGGTGCCCTGGTGGTGAAGATGGGGATCCACTTCCTCGAGATGAGCCCGGAACGAACGGTGGCCACCATGCCGGTGGAAGGGAACACCCAGGTGGCAGGCATCCTGCACGGCGGCGCCCATGTGGTGCTGGCCGAAACCCTGGGATCCTTCGCCGCCGGGATGCACGCCAGCGCCGGCAGGCATGCCCTCGGCATCGAAGTGAGCGCCACACACCACCGTGCAATCGCCGCGGGCACCGTGACAGGTACGTGCACCGCGATCCACCTGGGCCGGACACTGACAACGCATGAAATCGTGATGACCGACGAACAAGGCCGCCGCCTCTCCACCGCACGCATCACCAACATGCTGCGGGACAACGAGCCCGCGGACGCTTAAGCGCCTCAGGCGGTTCAGCTCCCTATCAGCGGGCCGGATCAGGGGATGTGAGGGTATAGCGCAACTCCACGATCCCCCGCCCCATGGTGCGGGACGCCGTCAACTCAAGTGGCGTCGTCGGGCCCTCCAGTGGCAGCAGCCGTTTGCCGTCGCCCAGGACCACGGGGATGACAGAAAGGATGAGGTCATCCAGCAGTCCTGCGTTGGCGAACTGCGCAGCGAGGTTGCCGCCACCCACCACCCAGACGTTCTTCCCGCCGGCGTGATCCTGGAAGTCCTGGATGAACTCCTGGACGGGACCGCGGACGAACGTGATGTCCGTGCCGGCCGGGGCAACGTGCTCGTGCCGGGTAAACACATAACAAGGTGTGGAAGGGTACGGCCAGTTGCCGGGTTCGTGCTCCATCAGCCAGGCGTACGTCTCGCCGCCCATAACAATGCAGCCGACGCCGGCCATGAAGGTTTCGTAGCTTTCCTTGCCACCCTCGAAGCCGTCGAACTCGAGAAGCCAGGCAAGGTCATCCTTGGTGGTGGCAATGAACCCGTCGATGGAGGCCGCGACAAAATACTGGATCCTGGACATGGAACCAGCGTAGCGCTGCGGTGTGGACGGGCTGAAGGGCTACTTGCTGAAGTACGGAATGATCAGGTACAGCCCGAACAGGACAGCCACGGCGCAGAGGCCAAAGCAGGTGTAGGCGAAGTAGCGCTTGGTGCGGGGTGAGGCCTGCCGGGCGTCACCGGCGATGGCCGTCAGCCGCACGCCCAATGAATACAGGACCACAACGGTCACCGCGGACACCAGGGTAGCGCCGGCCACTGCCAAGAGTTCCAACCACTTCATCGCTGAACATCCTTGTGCTGGTTCGCCTTGGCGCGCGCCCGGGCGAATGCCTTCTTCTTGGCAAAGCGGACGGCCTGGCCCGCTTCTTCGACTTCCACGGCATTGTGGTGGCCCACCGCGGACTTGCGGGAGTAGGCGAACATAAACAGCACCGCGGCGGTGCCGGCGACGGCGGCAATCACCACACCCACAACGCCGGTCTTCACGAGCAGCGCGGTCAGCGCGCCCACAACGCCGGCGGCGGGAAGTGTGAACAGCCAGCCCAGGGCGATCTTGCCCACCATGTTCCAGCGCACCGTCGTGCCCTTCCGGCCCATGCCGGACCCGATGACGGAGCCGGACGCCACCTGGGTAGTGGAAAGGGCGAAGCCCAGGTGGGAGGACGCGAGGATGGCAGAGGCGGTGCTGGTCTCGGCTGCGAATCCCTGGGCAGGCTTGACCTCTGTGAGCCCGGAACCCATGGTCCGGATGATGCGCCAGCCACCTGCGTAGGTGCCGACGGCGATGGCCAGGGCGCATGCCGCTATGACCCAGAACTGCGGGCCCGACCCCGGGGACTGGGTTCCAGCCGAAATCAGCACCAGGGTGATGATGCCCATGGTCTTCTGTGCATCGTTGGTTCCGTGGGCCAGCGCCACGAGGCTGGATGTGAAGATCTGGCCGGTGCGGAACCCACCCCGCTTCTGCGTCAGCTTGCTGCCGGTTTCAGGATCGTGCCGCGACGTCAGGGCATACGCGAGCCGCGTGCAAAGGTACGCCACCAGGCCGGCAATCAGCGGGGCGAAGATGGCGGGCAGGATGACCTTCTGGAGCAGCGTTTCCAGATTCACGGAATTGAATCCGATACCTGCGATTGCTGCACCGATCAGCCCGCCGAAGAGCGCATGCGATGAGCTGGACGGCAGGCCTTTGAGCCACGTGATCATGTTCCAGAGAATGGCACCCATCAGGCCGGCGAAAATGATGTCCGGGGTGATCTGGACACCGTCCGAGCCTTCCCGGATGATGCCGCCGGAGACTGTTTTGGCCACTTCCGTAGAGAGGAAGGCACCTACCAGGTTCAGGATTGCCGCGAGAGTCACCGCGGTCTTCGGTTTGATGGCACCGGTGGCGATCGGCGTAGCCATCGCATTGGCGGTGTCATGGAATCCATTTGTGAAGTCGAAAAATAGTGCCAGTCCGATGACCAGCGCCACCATAAAGGTGATATCCACCTGTTGCCCAATCTGCAGAGTCGACGTTCAGCAGTTCCATTACCCGCCGTGCCCTGCAACGTATTATTCACCTGTAGTTCATGTGAAATGACCTGTGGTGTTAACAGAACCGGGGTGAAACCCTATCGATCGTACGCGTCCATGGCATCAGGTCAAAAACAGCTGCTCCGTGACAAACCCTCCGACGGCGGCCAGCTCGGCGGGAGAGATTCCCCGGCGTGGATCGGGCGACACTGTGAGGATGCGTGGGCCCAGAAATCCGGCCCACGCCAGTGCTTGCTGTTCATAGCGGAGCTGGTCGTCAATCCACACGATGCCATCCGGGGCGTTGGCCGCCAGGTCCTCCTGGAGAGCGGCAAGCTTCCACCAGCCCTCCCCCGTTCCGGCACCATCCGCGGTCAGGCAGGGCCAGTGGCCGCCTGCAAGTCCGATGGCAGGGCATAAGTATTCCGCGGCCATGTCCTCCCAGCTGGTGAGCCACACGCACCGGACTCCCGGCAGCCCGGAAAGCCGGTTCAGCCCGTCAACCAGCTGACCCGCATATGCCACCTCAAGCACGCCGGCGTTCGCAAGTATCCAGCCGGAACCCCATGGCGTCTTGCCCGTCGCTCCGAACGGGCAAACGACGCCGTCGACGTCCAGGTACAGGGTGACGTTCCGCACTGCCGCTCCCGGTCAGGCCAGCAGGCCCGGAACGGCACTTAAGTGATTGAGGGGCTGCACGCATCAATGGTTGCACTGCGCCCAGCCCCTCCTCAAGGACTCGCGGATAAGGAGCGTCTCCTAGGCAGAGAACGCCTTTGGTCCGTCGTTCTCTGTCATGGTTTGACGTGGGAGCCTATGACGCGGGAGCGGCCTGGGGGTTGTTGACGTTGACCAGCCAGGCAGTCCCGAACCGGTCCGTGCACATGCCGAAGATGTCGCCCCAGGGCGCCGGCTCCAACGGAACGGTGACCGTGCCGCCGTCGGCGGACAGCTTTTCCCAATAGCCGCGCAGTTCGGCTTCGTCGTCGCCGCTGAGCGAAACCGAAATGGAGCTGCCGGTCGCGAGGTCCATGCCGTTCGGCGTGTCCGCCCCCATCAGGACCAGGCCGTTGCTGGCCGTCAGCATGCCGTGCATGATTTTGTCGGCTTCCGCCGGATCTTCACTGGCGTGGAACTCCCCGAACGTGCTGAGGGCCAAGTCGCCGCCGAAGACGGACTGGTAGAAGGTCATTGCCTCACGGGCGTTCTCGCGGAAGCCAAGATAGGGGTTGAGCGTCGTTGGCATTGCCGGTTCTCCTTGAAGTACAGAACTGAAACGGAATCGGAACAGTCAACATCCTGCCGCACTTCCCGCCGCGTTCATAGGGTTCACGGCAACCTGATGCCCCGCAGTTTTCAGGGCATAAAGCGGTATCCCACACCAGGTTCCGTGAGGAGGTGGCGGGGTTTCCCGGGATCCGCCTCCAGCTTCCGCCGCAGCTGGGCCATGTACACGCGCAGGTAGTTGGCTTCCGTCTGGTAGGCCGGTCCCCAGACGTCCAGCAGCAGCTGCTGCTGGGTCACCAGCCGGGCAGGGTTCCGGACCAGCAGTTCCAGGATGTTCCATTCGGTGGGCGTCAGCCGGACAATGTCCCCGTCCCTCGTGACCTGCCGCCGGGCCAAGTCCACGGTGAAGGAGGATGCGGCCACCGTGGGTGCCGATGCCGGATCCGGAACGCGGCGCAGGAGCGCACGCAGGCGGGCCAACAGCTCGTCGAGTCCGAACGGCTTGGTAATGTAGTCGTCCGCACCTGCATCCAGGGCGTCGACTTTGTCCGATGAGCCGTGGCGTGCGGACAGCACCAGTACGGGCAGGTTGCTCCACCGACGGAGTTCCCGCAGAACTTCCGCGCCATCCAGGTCCGGCAGTCCGAGGTCCAGGATCATCACGTCCGGCGGACGGTGGGAAGCGGCACGCAGGGCTGTGCCGCCGTCGGACGCTGACTCCACGGCGTAGCCGTGGGCCTGGAGTGTGATCCGGAGTGCCTTCAGCAGGTGGGGATCGTCGTCGACAACCAGCACACTGGTCCGGCGGCCGCCCTGCGTGCCGGAAGAATCAGCCTGGTCCGAATTCACGTGGCCTCCTGACGCGGCTGGCCGGCCGCGTGACGCGCGCCCGGCGAGCCGGTGGAAAGGGCCAGCCTGATCACCATGGTCAGCCCGCCGCCGGGAGTTTCCTGTGCAGTCAGCGTGCCGCCCATGGCCCTGACGAACCCGTCGGCGACTGCCAGGCCCAGTCCCACTCCGGTGGCCTGTGGCCGGTCGTGGAGCCGCTGGAACGGCTGGAACATCTCAAGCACCTTCCCGGCGGGCACACCGGCGCCGTGATCGATGATCCGCAGTTCGCCGGACGGATAGCCATCCAGCGTGGCTGCACCCATGCCGTCGGAAGTGCCGGTGATGGTGATCCCCGAACCCGGCGCGTATTTGACGGCGTTTTCCACAATGTTCGCGATCACGCGGTCCAGCAGCACCGGATCGGCCTCGACGGTCGGCATGTTGGCGGGCAGCTCCACCCGGACTGTACCGTCGGGGAGCCCGCGCAGGGCCGGGGCAACAACCTCGCTCCACCGCACGGGTCCCAGCAGTGGCCGGACGGAATCGGCGGTGATCCGTGACATGTCCAGGAGGTTTCCCACCAGCTGATCCAGCCGGTCCGTGCATTCGTCAATGGTTTCCAGCAGCTCCCGTTCTTCCGCGGGCGTATAGGTGACGGTCTGCTGCAGCAGACCACCGGCGGCGAGCTTGATCCCCGCCAGGGGCGTCCGCAGGTCATGGGACACCGCCCGCAGGATCGCCGTGCGCATGGAGTTCCCTTCGGCCAGCCGCAGCACCTCGCGCCGGCTGACGGCCAGCTGGCGGCGTTCCAGCTGGGCTTTCACGTGGACCGCAAACGCACCCAGCAACCGGCTTTCCACTGCCGGCACGTTCCGGCCGAACAGCACCAGCCGGGTGTCGGCGTCGACCGGTTCTGCAGTGCTGCCCGGCAGTCCGGTGACGCCATGCTCCCACCCGGCGGTATCCCCCGCGGCGGCCACGAGCGACCAGATCCGGCCGTCCGCGCCCCGGACTCCGGAGTGTCCCGACGTCGGACCGGAACCTTGCGCTGTGCCCTCCCGGCAGCTGAAAACACCGGCACCGGTGGCACCAAAAACGTCCAGGGCCTCCGCGAGGATCCCGTCCAGGGTGTCCTCCGAACGGGAGGCGCCCAGCGCGAGGTCGCCCAGCGTCGCCGCCTCCGCCTGCGCGCGGGCAGCCTCCTTGGACCGGCGGGCAGACCCGTCCACCACCCCGGCGACCGCCACTGACACCCCCACAAAAACGGCCAGTGACAGGAGGTCCTGGGGATCCCTGATGGCCAGGTCCCCCAAGGGCGGCGTGGAAAAGTAGTTCACCAGCACGCTGCTCCACAGCGCGCCGACCACGGCAGGCCACAACCCGCCCACCAGCGCCACCGCAACGGCGCCGGCAAGCTGGATCAGGACGGCGGTGGCAACGCTGTGGTCGAAGGCTGCGAGCAGCAGCTGCAACAGGGCGGGCAGGGCTGCTGCGAGCGCAAAGCCAATAGCAACCCTGGTGCGGCCCAGGTCAGGCCGCCGGCGTGGTGCGTTCCGCTGGGGCGGGACGCGGGGAACTACCTGGACATCAACGTCGCCCGCACCACGGACCACCCGGGCTTCCACGGTGCCGCCGGCGAACAACCCTGCCAGCACACCGGCAAGCGGTCCGCGGCGGGACTGCCCCACAACAATATGGGTGGCACTGGACTTGCGGGCGTAATCGAGCAGGGCCCGGGCCGGATCCGTCGCGGAAACGGTGTGGTAGGTCCCGCCCAGGTCATTGACCAGCCGCCGCTGTGCCTCCAAAACCTGGGGAGACTCGCCCGCGGTACCCCCCGTAGTGCGGACGTGGACGGCCACCAGCTCGCCGCCGTCGGTCCTTTCGAGAATCCTGGCGGCGCGCCGGATGAGCAGTTCTGCGTCGTCGCTGCCGTTGAGGCCAATGACTATCCGTTCCCGTGCCATTCCGCCATTCTCCCACCCGGATCCCCACGTCCCGTGCGGGCCTTTCCCGGGGTTGGTGGCTTTGGTCATACGGACGTTAAGGATGCGTCAAGATCCGCCCGAATCCGGCTCCAAGGCGAGTGGGCAGTACTAGATTCGGCTGTGCCCGCGGTGCTGTGCCGCAGACTGAAAGGCTTTCATGACCACCATGAGCAGACCCCCTGCCGATCCCTCGGCACTCCGTGCGACGCGGAAGGCGGCCCTTGGCAGTTGGCTGCTGCATGGATTGGAGGATGCCAAGGGCACCCATCAGGGGCCGGGCGGGCTCGCCGACGAACAAAAGAAGCACCACTGGTGGCAGGTGATGTGCCTGACCGGCGTGGACTACTTCTCCACGCTGGGCTACCAGCCGGCCATCGCCGCGCTCGCGGCCGGTGCCATCTCCCCCTTGGCAACGCTTGTCCTGGTGGCCGTGACTCTGTTCGGCGCCCTCCCCGTCTACCGCCGGGTTGCCGGCGAGAGCCACCGCGGCGAAGGTTCCATTGCCATGCTGGAGCGGCTGCTCCCCAAGTGGCGGGGCAAGCTCCTGGTGCTGGTGCTGCTGGGTTTCGCGGCCACCGACTTCATGATCACCATGACGCTGTCCGCCGCGGACGCCACGGCACACCTGATCGAGAATCCGTTTGCACCGGACGCCCTGCACGGCCAGGAGGTGGCCGTAACGCTGGTCCTGCTTGCCCTGCTCGCTGCCGTTTTCCTGCGCGGGTTCAAGGAGGCCATCGGCGTCGCCGTTGTCCTGGTGGTCCTGTACCTGGGGCTCAACGTGGTGGTCATCGCGAGGTCGCTCGCGGAGGCAGCAGCCCACCCAGTGGCCGTCGGTGACTGGTGGCAGACTCTTAACACCTCCCACGGAAATCCGCTGATGGCGGTGGCCATCGCCCTGCTGGTCTTCCCCAAGCTGGCGCTGGGGCTGTCCGGCTTTGAAACCGGCGTGGCGGTGATGCCGCAGGTCCGCGGCGGCGCGGGCGATACCCACGAGAACCCGGCCGGGCGGATCCAGGGGACCCGGCGGATGCTGACCACCGCCGCCCTGATCATGAGTTCCTTCCTCGTGACCAGCAGCTTCACCACGGTTGTCCTGATCCCCGAGGCTGAGTTCCTGCCCGGCGGGGAAGCCAACGGCAGGGCGCTGGCGTTCCTGGCGCACGAATACCTCGGGCCCGGCTTCGGCACGGTGTATGACGTGAGCACCATCGCCATCCTGTGGTTCGCCGGTGCGTCCGCGATGGCCGGCCTGCTGAACCTTGTCCCCCGGTACCTGCCGCGGTACGGCATGGCCCCTGCGTGGGCGAAGGCAGTCCGGCCGCTCGTGCTCGTCTTCACGCTGATCGGGTTCCTGATCACCTGGCTGTTTGAGGCCGACGTCGATGCCCAGGGCGGGGCGTACGCCACCGGCGTCCTGGTGCTGATGACCTCGGCTGCAGTAGCCGTGACGCTCTCGGCCCGCCGGCTTCAGCAGCGTAAGCGGACCATCGGCTTTGGCATCATCACGGTGCTGTTTGTCTACACAACGGTCACCAATATCTTTGAACGTCCCGAAGGCATCCGGATTGCCGGCTTCTTCATCCTGGGGATCATCAGCATCTCGCTGCTCTCGAGGGTGCTGCGATCCTTCGAACTGCACGCCACGCACGTCCGGCTGGACACCCAGGCCCTGGAGTTCATGGCGGAGAATCTGAGCGGGCCGATCGGGATCATCGCCCACGAACCGCTTCGCCAGTCGGCGGACGCTTACCGGCAGAAACTGGCGTCATCCACCGAAGCAAGCCATTTCCCCTCTGATTACCGGCCCCTGTTCCTGGAAGTCACTGTGGACGATTCCTCCGACTTCGAGACGGCCCTGGAGGTCCGGGGTGTGGTGCGGCACGGGTTCGCCGTCCTGGAAGTCCATGGACCGGTTGTGCCCAACACCATCGCCTCGGTGCTCCTGCACATCCGCGATGTGACCGGGCTGATGCCGCACGTCTACTTCCGCTGGACCGAAGGAAATCCTGCCGTGAACCTCCTGAAGTTCCTGGTGCTGGGCGAAGGCGAGATCGCCCCCGTGACACGCGAGATCCTCCGCGAGGCCGAACCGGATGTCACCAAGCGGCCGTGGGTGCACGTGGGCTGACCGTTGACGACGGCGGGACTTCACCCCCCGAGCTGGTGGACTGTGAAGGCCGTCAGGAACCCGACGGAGGCGGTCAGTCCGGTGAGATTGTGGTGCTCTTCGAACGCCTCGGGGATCATGGTGTCGGCGAGCATCGCCAGGATCCCGCCCGCCGCGATCGCGGTAATGAAGGCGATGACGGCGTCCGGAGCGTTCTCCAGCGCCACGTACCCGAGCAGTGAGGCGAACCCGCACATGACGGCTATGCCTCCCCACACCCCAAAAATGTAGCCGGTACTGCGTCCTGCCTTTTTCATCCCGGCAGTTCCGGAAAGACCCTCGGGAACGTTGGAAATGAAGACAGCCGCAAGCATGGCCGGACTGACCGATCCCGCGGTGACGAGTCCGACGCCGAGCACTATCGACTCCGGGATCCCGTCGAGGAGGGCGCCGAAGGCGATGGCCGTGCCGCTGCCCGGGCTGTCCTGCTCCGACGGTTGCTGGCTGCCTGAGCGTTTGCGGTGTTTTGCGCCGGCCCGGGTGAGGAGCATGTTCGCTCCCACGTAGACCACGGAGCCGGCCAGGAATCCGGTCACGGTGGGCCACAGGCCCCCTCCATCAACCGCCTCAGCGACGAGCTCGAACGCCAGTGCCGAAATCAGCACACCCGCCCCAAAGGACATGATCGAGGAGACTAGTTTGGACGGAATGGCCCATTTCCACGACGCGGCGGCCCCCAGCACCAGGGCGGCACCGGCCACGGTTCCCCACATCAACGCCTGAAGCCACACCGGCATGCTGCCACCTTTCGTTCGCCCCGCACGGGACTCACCCTGCTGACTGAACCCATAGGCACTGAACCTATCCTCCCTCGGCGTTGCACGCACGGCGCCGTGCCTGTCTACTGGCCAGGGCGCCAATTGTCGTAGGCTCAGGAGCATGGCCAGATACTTTGATGTTCATCCCCAGGATCCCCAGCCCCGCGCGATCACGCAGGCCGTGAAGATCGTGCTCGACGGCGGGCTGATCGCCTACCCCACGGACTCCTGCTACGCCCTCGGGGCCCAGCTGGGCAACAAGGATGCCCTGGACCGGATCCGGAATATCCGCAAGCTCGACGACAAGCACCACTTCACGCTGGTGTGCAAGGACTTCGCCCAGCTGGGCCAGTTCGTGAACATCGGCAACGACGTCTTCCGCGCCATTAAGGCCGTCACGCCCGGCAGCTACACGTTTATCCTGCCGGCCACCAAGGAAGTGCCGCGCCGGCTGCTGCACCCGAAGAAAAAGACCGTGGGCGTGCGCATCCCGGACAACCGGGTGGTCCAGGCGCTGCTGGCCGAACTCGGCGAGCCCCTCCTCTCCAGCACCCTCCTGCTCCCGGACGAGGAAGACCCGCTGACCCAGGGCTGGGAAATCAAGGAACGGCTTGAGCACGAGGTGGACGCGGTCATCGATTCCGGCGACTGCGGGGCAGAGCCCACCACGGTGATCGACTATTCCAGCGGCGTGGCCGAGGTGGTGCGTCGCGGCACCGGCGACCCGTCCCGGTTCGAGTAGCCGGCTCGAACGGACTCAGTCCTGTTTGCGGGCCCGGCTCGGCTGCACCCGCGGGGGCTCACCGGGCATCTTCGGGTAGTCCGGCGGGAACGGCAGTTCGCCGAGACCGGCCTTGACGTCCCGCTCCCACCACTCCAACAGCACGTCAATGGTGCCCGGATGCGCCTTCATGTCCGCCCAGGGATCGCCTTTTGTCCTGAGCCGTTCGGGGACCGTCAGGATGGTGAAGTCCTTGGGATCCGCGCTGCCCAGTTCGTCCCAGCTGATGGGGCAGGAGACCGGCGCATGCGCCAGCGCACGGGGGCTGTACGCGCCGGCGATGGTCCGGTCCCGGTTCGCCTGGTTGAAGTCCAGGAAAACCTTCACCCCGCGCTCCTCCTTCCACCAGGCCGTGGTGACCTTGTCCGGCATCCGCCGCTCCAGCTCGCGGGCCGCAGCGATCACCGCGTGGCGGACGTCCAGGAATTCGTGGTTGGGCTCGATGGGAGCGTAGACGTGCAGGCCGCGGTTCCCCGATGTCTTGATGAACGTGTCCAGCCCGGCCTCCGCCAGCACCTCCTTCAGCGCCAGGGCAGCCGGGACGGCGTCGTCGAAGTCTGTGCCCGGCTGCGGGTCAAGGTCGATGCGCAACTGGTCCGGGTTATCGGTGTTCGCTGTATGCGACGGCCACGGGTGGAACACCACCGTATTCATCTGCACCGCCCATACGGCCGCGGCGGGTTCGTCCAGGACCAGCATGGGGTGCGAGCGCGCGCTCGGAAAGACCACCTTCACCGACCGGATGAAGTCCGGGGTTCCCTTGGGCGGGTTCTTCGAAAAGAACTGGTCCCCCTCGACGTTTTCGGAGAACCTCTGCAGTGCCACCGGCCGGTCACCGTTCGCGGCAATGAACGCCTCCCCCACATCCACCATGTAGCGTGCGAGGTCCAGCTTGGTCAGACCGAGATCAGGCCACAGCACCCTGCTGGGGCTGGAAACACGCATCTCGCGCTCGCCGTGCGGTCCCGGGACAGTAATGGTGGTCTGTTCGCTCGCCATGGGGACAACCTACCCTGCGCCACGCGCGGCGTCAGCACCCCGGCACCCAGGGCTGCCGGTGATCCGGCATCATGGACCTATGGCCGTAGCTGAATCCCCTGTCACCTTTCCCGTCGGCGACGTTGAGGTCTCCGGCGTTTACGCCCGCCCGGACAGCCCCTTCGCCACCCTGGTGCTGGCGCACGGGGCAGGCGCCGGTATGGAGCACCCGTTCATGAGCGGTTTCACCCGTGGACTGAACGACGACGGCGTTGCCACCCTGCGCTTCAACTTCCCCTACCGCGAGGCCGGCAGGAAATTCCCGGACCGGCCGCCGGCAGCCATCGCCGCCTGGCGCGCCGCCACGGACGAAGCCGCGCGCCAGGCGCAAGCCCACGGTGATACCGGACCGGTGTGGGCTGCCGGCAAATCGTTCGGCGGCCGGATGGCGTCCATGGCCGTTGCCGACGGAATGGACACTGCCGGGCTCGTCTACCTCGGCTACCCCCTCCACCCGCCCGGCAAGCCGGAAAAGCTCCGCGACGAGCACCTCTACGGGCTCACGCTCCCCATGTTGTTCCTGCAGGGCACCCGCGACACCTTTGCGACGCCGGATCTGCTGGAGGGCGTGGTCTCCCGGATCGGCCCGTCAGCTGTCCTTGACTGGATCGACGGCGGTGACCATTCCTTCGCCGTCGCAGGAAAGAAGCGCGACGCCGCCGAGATCGGAGCGTCGCTGGCGCCGAAGGTGGCCGAGTTCATGCGGAGCCGCGGCTAACCGGTCCTGCCAGCCGTAACGGTCCGGCTACGCAGCGTCCTCGTGCCACCAGCCTTCCCAGGCGGTGGAGGTCAGCCGACCGGTGGGGAAATCGGTCTTCCCGATCCCGCCATTGTGCGGGCGGCTACCCTCTCCGCGGCCGGCGTCAAAGAGGAAGTTCAGGCTACTCAAAAGCAACATTATTGTGTCCCTTCGTGTGGTGGTCTGGACCACGTTGTCCAAGTAGGAACGAGCCTAACTGCACGATGTTTCAGCGCGTCGACGCAACGTTTCGGCGACGTATCGGACATCTCACCTGTGCAACCAGCGAAAGAAGCCCACCCGGCCGGGCCGGTACTACATGCGGGCTTTGGTCCGGGCAGTCGGCTGTGCTGTCCAGGGATCCTCCGGCCAGGGATGCCTGGGGTAGCGGCCACGCATCTCGGACCGCACCTGTGCATAGGGCCCGGACCAGAACGACGCCAGGTCATCCGTCACGGCGAGGGGCCGCCTCGCGGGTGACAGCAGATGGAAGAGGACAGGCACCCTGCCGTCCACCAGCCGTGGGGTCTCAGCCCAGCCAAAGCACTCCTGCAGCTTGACCGCAACAACCGGCCGGCCGCCGTCGTCCGCGCGTGGCTGCCGAGGCGCTTCCTGCCCGGGTCCTGCCTGGTCCGCCGCGGCCGAGCCTGACCCGGCACCGCCTGACGCCGCTTTGTCCGACACCTCGGGGTAGTCGATCCGCACCATCGATCCGCTGGGTACTTTCAGTGCCTCCGGTGCCAGCTCCGCTAGGCGGACCGCCTCCGGCCAGGGCAGCAGCCGCCGCAGGGGGTCGGTGAGGTCGATGCTGTTGGTGGCGGCGCCGCCGGCCAGCGCTTCAAGCTCCGGTCCCAGCCAGGAGTCCAGCCGGGCCAGCAGAGCCGGTTCGGAAACGTCGGGCCACGGCTCACCCAATTCGCGGCGCAGCAAGGCGAGGCGGCGGCGCAACACACCGGCCGCAGTCGACCATCCGATAGTTCCCAGCCCCTCCTTGGCGAGGGCACGGGCCACGGCGGCACGGCCCTCCTCGGCGGAGGGGCGGACGGGGGTGGATGACAGGCTGATGGCACCCAGCCGGCGTTCCCGCCTGGCCTTCACCCGGCCCTGGCTGAACTGTGCTTCCACCGTGTCGGTCAGGAGGTGCCCGGCGGCGGCCTCGGCGGCGTCGGCGCTCAGCGGCGCGGCGGACCGGATCACCGCGCCGGTACCGGCTGCGTCCCGGCCGGCGGCGCGTGAAACTTCCGCCACGGCCAGCCACTCATGCCCGGTGAGCGGACTGCCCGCCGGCAACCCCGCACGCGTGCCGGACGACAGCAGGTACCGCGCCGGGCCATCGCCCGGGACGCGACGGGCCACACGGTCCGGGAACGCCAGCGCGACGACGACGCCCACCGCCTCCGCAGCGGTCACCGGCGCGGACCTCATCAGGGACGCAATGGCGGACGGGCCGACGCCGGAGCCTTCCTTCCGCGCGATTGTCTCCAGCCGGCGGACGTCCTCCGCCCAGCGCCTGGCGGCGGGGTCCTTTCCGCTGCGCAGGCCGGACAGGAGCCGGGTGAGGTCGGCCCCCGGGGCCCGCTGGTCCCCGGCTACGAGTGCCACCGCTTCCGCTGCGGCGCGGTGACCTACGGCCGCTGCGCCGTCGAGCAGTGCCCGGGCCAGCCGTGGATCGGCCGGGACCCTTGCCAGCGTCCGCCCCACCGCGGTGGCGTGCCCGTCGCGGGCCACGGCTCCGAGTTCGCGCAGGACTTCAACAGCTTCGCCCATGGCAGCTGCGGGAGGTGCATCCGGAAGCGCCAGCCCGGCGCCGCCCGGTGATCCCCAGCAGGCCAGGACCAGCGCAGCACCGGTCAGGTCCGCTACGGCGATCTCCGGCGTCACGTGCGCCGGCGCGGCGCCATAGGTCCGCTGGTCGTAGCACCGGACCACCCGGCCCGGGCCCTGCCGCGCGGCCCGGCCGGCCCGCTGTTCGGCTGATGCCCGGGAGCAGGAAACAGTGACCAGCCCGGACATGCCGCGGCTGGCATCGCGGCGGGGTTCGCGGGTCAGCCCGGAATCGATGACGAGGCGCACTCCAGGGACGGTCAGGGATGACTCGGCCAGATCCGTGGACACGATGATCCGTGCCGGGCCGCCCGGCCGGCGCCCCGAAACTGCCTGGTCCTGTTCGGCTGGGCTGACCTGGCCGTGGAGCTCCAGCACCTCAGTTCCGGGGGCAGCCCGGCCGCGGAGGCGGGCCGCCACATAGGAAACCTCCCAGGCTCCCGGGACAAAGACCAGCGCATCGGTGCGCGCGTCCTCCGCCACGGCGGCGGTGTGGGCCTGCGCGGCTGTATCGGCCACGTGGTCGAGGAATCCGCGCGTGACCCCACGGTCATCCAGCCGCGCCCCGGCGGCGGGTACCCACTCCACTGCCATGGGGTACAGCGCTGAGGGGCAGTCGACGACGGGAGCCGGCCCGCCGCCGTCGTCCGCTGTCCCTGCCTGTCCTGTCCCTGCATTCGCGGCTGCGCCCCCGATCAGGGCGGCGAAGCGGGGCGCGTCCAGGGTGGCGGACATCGCCACCAGGGTGAGGTCGCCGCGGAGCTGCCGCACTTCGGTCAGCATCCCCAGCAGCAGGTCGGTCTCTAAGCCGCGTTCGTGGACCTCGTCAAGGATGACCGCGCCCGTGCTTTCCAGGCCGGGATCATCGAGCAAGCGCCGCAGCAGGATCCCCGGTGTGACAAACTCCACCAGGGTGGCGGGCCCGGCCTGGCGTTCACCGCGGACGGTGTACCCCACGCGGTCTCCGATCCGGCTGCCGTCCAATGAGGCCAGTCGCCGGGCAGCTGCGCGGGCGGCAACCCGCCTGGGCTGGGTGACCACCACGCGCCGGGCCTCCGTGGTGCGTCCCGTCAGGTTGGCGAGCAGCGGCGGGACAAGCGTCGTTTTGCCGGTACCAGGCGGCGCCTGCACCACTGCCGTACCCGCCGCACCGCCGGCGCGCAGCACAGAGGACAACTCCGCGAGCGACTCAGCAAAGGCCAGACCGGTGCCGATGACCGCCAGATCAAAGGTGCCGGCACCAGGGGTGCCAGCAGGGACGGCGGCGGAGTTGGTTGGCGGTGTCACCCGTCCATTGTCGCCGCAATCCCCCACCGCCGTCAGCGCACGTGCGGTGGGATACGTCAGACTGGAGGTCGTCGACCATGAAAGCAGGATTTCCCTTGATCAACCTCCAGCAGGACTCCGAAGGCTTCATCCGCATGAAGAGGCACTTTCCCGCCAGTGCCACCGTGACTGTCACGTTCAGCGACGGCTCCCAGGAGGAATTCTCCGGCCGCCGGCTCAACGAGCTCTACGACGACGCCCTCTCGCTGTTCCGTGCGCAGAACCAGCTTGATGCCAAGGGTTTTTCCCGTGGTCCGCAGAAAAAGGTGCAGACCAGCATCGAGTTTGTCCCCGTCCGGCCCGGGATGGGGCAGTAACCCGGGCCAACGCCCCACGCGGCTAGCTGCGGCACTCCTGCTCACCGCCTCACCGGCACCCCGGCTCACCGCGACGGGTTGACCACCATCGCCGAACCGCCACCGCGCCGCACGGGCTCGGCAACCGCAGTCATGCTCTTGCCGGGTCCAAACTCGATGGCTGTCGCCGCGCCGATCTCTGCGGCCGATGTGAAGGCATCACCTGCTAGTACCAGTTTGTGTTTGTAGGGTGCCAAGGCGTCTCCGTACTGCGTGATGAAGCCCTGCTCGGCCGTGACGTTGGCGGTGTTGCGCTGGGACGCACGCGGGGCCGCGAGTGAGTCCAGGATGTTCATCCCCCAGTCCACCCTGTTGAGGATGGTCTGCAGCACCGTAGTGATAATGGTCGATCCGCCGGGCGAACCGAGCGCCAGGAACGGCTTCTCGTCCTTAAGGATGATGGTGGGAGACATCGAGGAGCGCGGACGCTTCCCCGGCTCGATCCGGTTCGGGTCCTCCGGATTGGTCGACGTATAGGAGAAGTCGGTGAGCTCGTTGTTAAGCAGGAACCCGCGGCCGGGAACCACGATGCCGGAGCCGCCGGTCTGCTCGATAGTGAGGGTGTACTCCACGACGTTCCCCCACTTGTCAGCGACCGTGAGGTTGGTGGTTGAGATGTTTTCGGTGTCCTTCTCGTCTGCGGCCGCCTCAGGCGAAACCGTGCACGCACCGTCGTACGATGCCACGTCCCCGGCAGGTACAGGCTTGGTTGCCGCCGTCCCGGGGCCAATGGCGCACGCCCGTTCCTTGCCAAACACCGGGTCAGTGAGGGCTTCGGTGGGGACGTCGGCAAATGCCGGGTCCCCGAGGTACTTGCCGCGGTCAGCGAAGGCGAGCGCGCTCGCCTCGAGGTAGTGGTGCAACGCAGCTGGTTTTGCCGTGGGCGACAAGTCAAACGGTTCCAGGATGTTCAGCGCTTCGCCCACGGTGGTCCCGCCACTGCTGGAGGGCGCCATGCCGTACACGTCATAACCGCGGTACTCCACATGTGTGGGTTCCTGGTCCAGCGTCCGGTATGCGGCGAGATCCGCCGTCGTCAGGTAGCCCGGAAGGGCTGGAATGCTGGTGGGCGGGACAGTCACAGGAGGCACCCAGGCGGGGTCTTTCGGCGGAGCCTGGACCGTGGCGGCGATCTCCGTCGCGAGCGAGCCGCCGTAGAAGGCATCCGTTCCCTCCTTCGCGAGGAGCCGGTACGTCTTGGCGAGGTCCTTGCTGTGGAAAATACTGCCGACGGCGGGAGCGTCACCGCCGGGCAGGAAGAGACTCGCCGTGGCGGGGAAGGCCGAGAACCGGACTTTGTTGTCGAGTGTCTGCTGGCGGAAGGTCTCGTCCACCACGAAGCCGCGGTTGGCCACCTTGATGGCAGGTTCGAGGGCCTCGTCAAGGTCCAGCGTCCCCCAACGCTCCAGCGCCCGTTCCCACGTCGCCGGCGTTCCGGGGACGCCCACGGAGACGCCGCTCGAGACGAGCTCTGCGAACGTGTATACGACGCCGGTGGCCGGATTCACGAACGCAGTGGTCGGCATCGTTGCCGGAGCCGTTTCCCGGCCATCAATGGTTCCCACTTTGCCGGTCTTCGCGTCGTAGAACACGAAGTATCCGCCTCCGCCGACGCCGGCGCTGTACGGCTCGGTCACACCCAGGGTCGCGGCCGCGGCCACGGCGGCATCCGCCGCATTGCCGCCGTCGCGCAGGACCTCGATAGCCGCAGCGGACGCCTCCGCGTCAACGGTGCTCACCGCCCCGCCGTACCCGGTCGCCATCGCCTCCTTCTTGATTTCCCGGGGATCAGCAAACGCGGGACCGGTCACCGCCCCACCCGTCACACTCAAGGCCAGAACAGCCGTTACAGCAGCTAATTGACGTCGCACACTAGGCATGATCTCTCCCAAGTCGGGGGTGTTGCGCAGGGTGGGTTTGCGCCACGATACTCCGCCCTGTTGGGACTCTCAAGGCTCAACTTCTTTGTGCCAAGGCCATGGCTTCAGGCCGGTGTGCCGGCTTCGGTGGTTGCTGTGTCGGCCGGCGAGCGCCGCCGCCGGCTCGCCAGCAGGAACGGCACGGCGAACAGCTCGATCACACCGCTGATGGCCAGCGACAACGGATAGCCGTATACGTCCGCGGCCCGGCCCATCAGCGGCTGCACCACAATTCCACCGCTGGATCCCATGAGTGAATCGAAGCTGAGCACCGTTGCCCGCTGCTTTGAAGCAATCATGTCGTTCAAATAGGCCTGCCGCACCGGAGTGCCCGCCGCTGAGATCAGGGCCCACAGCACCAGCAGCAGCAACGCCACCCAAAACACACGCGTAATGCCGAGGGCCACTAGGATCAAGGCGCCCATGCCGCTGCTCACTACCAGGACCGTGGTGCGTTTGCGGACCAGGCGCCGGACCATGGGCGCCAGCCAGCCGCCCACCACCTGGGCCCCGGCCACAATGCCCGCCGCGAGGCCGGCGACGGAGTAGGCGCGCGGGTCACCGAAGAGCTCCAGCAGGTAGGGCTGCAGAGCATAGAAAACATAGATCCCGACGCCGGCGCTGAAAGGCGCTGCGAGCATGATGTACCGTACGGGCGGGTGTTTCAGGCCGTTGTCGATGGAGGCGGACAGCACATCCCGGCTCGCCTTGAGCGGATGGGGAGAACGTTCCGGAGTGAAGCCCACATCGCGCATCAGCCAAAAGGCCACCCCGAACATCGCCAGGAGCACTCCAACGCGCAACAGGAACGGCACGCCGAGGTCAGTGGCCTGGGCAATCACGCCGCCGGCCGTCGAACCGACGAGCATCGCGATGCCGGAGACCATCAATGCCCGCCCGAACACTGCCTCCAACTCACCGTCGTAGCCGGAGAAACGCAACGCATCCACCAGCCAAGCCTCCACGGCCCCGGAGAAGAACGTGAAGCCCAGGCCCAGCAGGACCGACACCACTGCCCAGGCCCAGAAGGGAGCGGACAACTGCCAGAGCAGGTAGTACAGGTAGGTGGAGGCAGCCAGGGTCACGGTGCCGAGCAGGAATGAGACCCGGCGTCCCCAACCGTCCGCGATGACCCCGGTAGGCACTTCGAACAGGACCATGCCGGCCGTGAAAAAGGCGTTGGCCGCGAATGCTTCCAGGTTGCTCAGCCCGGCATCCAACAGAAAGAGCGTATTGATGCCCCAGATGAACGAGGCCGCAAGGGTGTTGCCCAGCGTCAGGGTGAGGTAGATGCGCTGGATCTTCCGCGCGGCGGCGTTCATGACGATCCGTTCATAACGTGCCGTTCATGACGTGGCGTTCATGAGCCGCTGGGCACCGGGTCATGCCGGAGGTACCGGCGCCGGAACCGGCCGGTCCCGGCAGTCAGCGCCCGCAGCTCCACAGCGTACTTCAGCAGTTCCTGGTCCGGGACTTCCGCGCTGATTTCGGTCAGCTCACTACCGGAGGTGGCCGTGCCGGTGAGCCGTCCGCGGCGTGCTGAGAGGTCACTCATCACGGCCCCCACGTGCGCCTCGGACACGGTGATGCTGACCGCAGAAACCGGCTCGAGCAGCTGGATACGACCGGCCGCGGCAGCCTCACGGAGCGCCAGGGCCCCCGCCGCCTGGAAGGCGGCGTCGGAAGAGTCAACGCTGTGGGCCTTGCCGCCCACCAGCGTGACGCGGAGGTCCACCACGGGGAACCCGGCAGCCAGCCCTTTCTGCATCTGCGCACGCACCCCTTTCTCCACGGAGGAGATGAACGTTCCGGGGATCACCCCGCCCACCGTTTTGTCGACGAATTCGAACCCGCCGCCACGGTCCAGCGGCTCCACGTCGATGTCGCAGACGGCATACTGCCCGTGGCCGCCGGACTGTTTGACGTGCCGGCCGTGGCCCGTTGCCGGGGCGGCGAACGTTTCCCGCAGTGGCGTCACTACGTCAATGGTGTGCAGCTTCACGCCCTGGTCGCGCAGCCTGTCCAGCACCACCTCGGCATGGGCCTCCCCCATGCACCAGAGGATCAGCTGGTGTGTTTCCGCGTTCCGCTCAACACGCAGCGTGGGATCGCCGGCGGCCACCTTCGCCAGACTCCGGGCCAGCGCGTCCTCGTCACTGCGCGAGTCCGCCTCGACGGCCACCGGCATCAGCGGCTCCGGCATCTCCCAGGTGGCCAGCAGGAGCGGCTGGTCCTTGGCCGAAATGGTGTCCCCCGTTTCGGCGCTTCCGAGTTTCGCCACCGCGCAGATGTCACCGGCCACGCAGTGCGCGACAGGACGCAGGTTGGGGCCCAGCGGAGAATACAGGTGGGTGACGCGCTCGTCCGTGTCATGGTCCTGATGGCCGCGGTCCCCGAGCCCGTGCCCGCCCACGTGCACTGGAGTGTCAGTACGCAGCGTGCCGGAAAAGACCCGTGTCAGGCAGACCCTGCCCAGGAACGGATCAATGGTGGTGCGGACCACCTCAGCTGCCAGCGGCCCGTCCGGGTCACAGGCCAAGGCGGACGCCGGCGCGCCCGCCAGGTCAGCCACCTCCGGGAGGCCGCCCTCCGCCGGCGACGGGAAGCCCCGGGTCAGGACTTCCAGCAGTTCCGCCGTGCCGAGTCCGGTGACAGCCGAGGCCGGCACCACCGGGAAAAAGGAACCGCGGGCGACGGCGGTTTCCAGGTCCGCGATGAGGACATCGGTATCGATGTCCTCACCACCCAGATAGCGGTCCATCAGGGTCTCGTCCTCGCTCTCGGCGATGATCCCTTCGATGAGCCGGCCCCGGGCGGCTTCCGACGCCGCGCGCTCACCGGCGTCAACGGCCCGGGAACCTGCGGCCGCCTCCCCGGCGGAGTAGTCAGAGACTGTGCCCGTCAGTAGTCCCAGCAGCCCGCTGGTTTCGCCGCCGGACCGGACCGGGACGTACAACGGCAGCACCGCGTCGCCGAACGCCTGCTGGCAGGCGGCCAGGACGCCGTCGTAATCTGCCCGGGGGTGGTCCAGGCGGGTGATGACCACAGCCCGCGGCATCCGGAGGCCTTCGCATTCGCCCCAGAGCGCCGTAGTGGTGGCGTCGATGCCGTCAACGGCGGAGACAACAAAGAGGGCGGCGTCCGCAGCCCGGAGCCCCGCCCGAAGTTCGCCGATAAAGTCCGGATATCCCGGAGTATCCAGCAGGTTCACCTTGATCCCGTCGACGAGCAGCGGAACCAGGGACAGCGTGACCGACCGTTGCTGCCGCACTGCCGAAGGGTCGGAATCGCTGACGGTGGTGCCCTCCGCGATGGAGCCTTTGCGTGAAATCATGCCGTGGGCGGCCAGCATTGCTTCGATCAGCAGGGTCTTCCCGGCGCCCGAATGCCCCACGAGCGCCACGTTGCGCACCTGTTCCGGATCTGTTGCCGCGATGCCGTGCGGAGCATCAGCCCGGCGCACCTCCGGCCCTCCCCGCCCCGGTGTCCGTGCTGCGTCCTTTGCGGCTTTCACTGACATGGGAACCTCCTGGCGTCTTTGCCATGCACCGGGCCGAATCGTGTTCTCTGATTCGACACCCTGACGGGCGCAAGGGCAAGAGCACGCGCCGGGACGAGGTGGCCGCAGCGGAGGATAATGGCAGCCAGAGCCCACGAGTCCGTGCCACTGTGAGGGGGTCCCATGCAGCCGGTTCCGCGCATCACAGTGGAGGTTCCCGTCCTCACGGTTGGTGCGGGCCCGTCCGACTACGAGGCGCTGGCCAGCTATGTCAATGCCCTGCGCAGGCCGCAGGGGCTGCACCTGACGCTGCTGCATATCGGCATCCTGGCGGATTTTGCGCAGGACGTCGCGGACTGGACCAAGGGGATCACCTCGGCCGGTGAAGCCGTCCGGCGCACGACGGGCTGGTTGCAGGGCCTGCCCGTTCTGGACGGGTTTGCGGGCACCTCGGAACAAGTGATCGTGCTGGGTGGCGGCGGCATCTCCGGACTCGAAGTGGACGTGCCCGATCGCGTGCACGACTACCAGGTGTCCCTGGTGCAGGGCCTGCATGATCTCCTGGACCGGCTCCTCGTGGACAATGTGGACGATTTCATCCTCAGCTCACCGGCACTGGGCTACCGGTACCCGCACTGGGTGCCCCATGTCGCCGTCGGCCGTCCCCTGTCGCGGGATCACCGGCCGCGGACGATTGCCCCGGTGACCCTCGTCTTTGGCCCGTCGCGGATCAGGAACGGACGGTTCCTCACGGCTGACTGAGCAGCCAACGCGTCAGAGCGCGGCACCGTTCCAGGCCCGCACGCTGCACGAACGGACACTTGCGGCCACTCCCCCCACACCCCTGCGCGAACGGACACTTGAGGCCCCGCGCGAAAAACTTTCCCAAAGTATTTCTCGTCACTGGCTAGAGGGGACCTTAAATGTCAGTGGCTCGCAAGAGGATGTGAGTATGAAGGGGACAACCGCAGTGGAGGCGTTCGAGGCCATCAAGGCTTCTGTCGCTGCGCTTGCTCTGGTGATCCCTGGCGCAGATCCTACGGGTCAAGGGGAACCGGATCCGCTGCGGCATCAGTCTGACGGCTGGCTGGACACGCTCGCGGAGGCTACCCGGCTGCAAGCTGCCACGGCAGCCCTGGTAGTCCACGCCGCCGCCGGGTTCGCTGACACTACGCGGGCGGTGGCCTCCCCGAATGCGCAGCCACAGGGCCTCATCGCGCAGGACATGGCCGTGGTCTCCGAGGTCGCGTGCGTCCTGACGGTCAGCGAACGGACGGCCGGTGCGCTTCTGTCCGAGGCCCACGAACTGACAACCACCCTCCCGCTGACGCTGGCCGCCCTGCAGGATGGGAACATTTCGTGGCAGCACGCCCGGGCCATGGTCGACGAAACCGCGAACTTGGACCCCGACGGCGCCGCCGCGTTGGAAGCCCACTTTCTGGACCCCGACGCACCCAACCCTGCACAGGGCTGCCCCGCCGGGGAACTCGTGCCGTCCCGGTTCCGGCACAAAGCCCGGACCTGGCGCGAACGCCACCACCCGGACAGCATCGAAAAACGCCACACCAAAAGCGCCCTGGACCGCCGGCTGGAGTTCGCCCCGGACCGGGACGGCATGGCCTGGCTGAGCGCGTACCTCCCCGCGGACCAGGCGGCCGGGATCTGGGACCGCACCACCACCGCGGCCCGCGCCCTCCAAGGACCCCATGAGGACCGGAACCTGAGCCAAATCCGCGCCGACGTGGCCGCCAAGTGGCTCCTTGGCGGCACGGCGGAGCACGTGCCGTCACCGTCGGCGCAGGTGCTCGTGACCGTGCCGGTGTTCGCCCTCATGGGCCTCACCGACGAACCCGCAATGCTCGATGGGTACGGCCCCATCCCGGCGTCGATGGCCAGTCGTCTGATGGGCGAAAGTTCCTCGTCGTTCCACCGTGTCTTGACTGATCCCCGCAACGGGGCGCCGCTGGAGATCGGACGGACCAGCTACCGCATCCCCGTCAGCATGCGGCAATGGCTCCGTCTGCGGGACGGGAAATGCCCGTTCCCCGGCTGCAGCAACCAGTCTCTGGACAATGAGGCCGACCACCTCCTCGCCTGGGCCGACGGCGGCACCACCGGCATCATTAACCTCGGGCAGCCATGCCCCAAGCACCACAGGCTCAAACACGCCAGCGGCTGGACACCCACTGGGGCGACCACCGACAAGCCACCCGGCTGGATTTCACCGACAGGCCGTCAGTACGCCAGCGAACAACAGGACTGGGAACCACCCGATTGGCCACCCGAAATCCTGAACCAACTATGGCACCGGGACGTTGGTCCTGCCCTGCCCGAAGACTCCCTGCCCGGCGAACCGCTTGAAGGTCTGCGCCCGGTAGATCCCATGCCGGAGTGCGTCTGGCTGCAGTGGCCGCTCGACGATCCTGACCCGGACGAGCTCTCACCTGACCTGTTCCCACCTGACGAGCTGGAACCATGTCTTGGCGTGGCCATGCCTGAAGATCCCCTTCCGGCTTGGATCTGGCAACAGACACCAGTCGACGAGCCATGGCCGGAGTGGGGCGTCCCTCAGCTGGTCTAGTTCCTCCGGGACTCGACTGCCCGTGCGGACCGGACGACCCAGTCGGCGTATGCAGCATTGACCGTTATTGCTGGTCAAGCGCGTCGAGCAGCCGTTTGACCGAGCCTCCAAGGTTCCATTCGACGGCGAGACGCTCCAGTTCGGCGCGCGATTCCCCGTCGACGGGGTGAAGCTGCGCACCCGCTTCCTCGAGGGTGGGAAGCTTGAGGTTGCGCACAATTTTCACCACCGTTGGCGCGACCGTCAGGTAGTCCGCGGCCGCGGCGAGCTTTGACCGCACGGACGCGGATACCCCGCCTCCCCCGTCGGCGGCTGCAGCGAGCAGGTTCTCCAGTGTGCCGTACTCGCCCAGGAGCGACGCGGCGGTCTTCTCGCCGATGCCGGCAACGCCTGGCAGCCCGTCGGAGGCGTCGCCGCGAAGGGTCGCGTAATCGGCATACTGTTCGGGCAGCACGCGGTACTTCCCGGCGACGACGGCGTCCGTCACGACTTCGAGGTTCCTCATGCCCCGCGCGGTGTAGATCACCCGGACCTGACGGTCATCGTTGACGGTCTGGAAAAGATCACGATCGCCGGTGACCACATCGACGGGGAGGTCCGCGTGGCTTGCATAGGTGCCGACGACGTCATCGGCCTCGTGTTCAGTAGCCCCCACGATGGCGATGCCGGCGAGCTCGAGCACGCGGCGGATCATCGGAAGCTGCGCCTCAAGCGCGTCCGGGACCACCTCAACGTCGGGAGCATCCGACACAAGTTCGGCAACCCGGTGCGACTTGTAGGTCGGGATGAGGTCCACGCGCCACTGCGGACGCCAGTCGTCGTCCCAGCATGCAATCAGATGCGTGGCCCCGTAATCCGTGGTGAGGCGGGCGATCATGTCCAGGAGGCCGCGAACCGCGTTCACCGGCGTTCCGTCAGCACTGCGGATCGTGTCCGGCAAGCCATAAAAGGCGCGAAAGTACAGCGACGCAGTATCAAGCAGCATCAGGCGGTGTGGCATACCTGATCCTGACACGGAAGCAGCTGCCGGGCTACGAGCATTTACCAGCGACAGAACGCTCCCATGGGGTTAGGATGCCTCTATCGGTTCAAGCAGCGGGCCAACCTTTTGTGTTTGTGAGGTTTCCCCTTGGCCGAAGATGCACCCGTAAAGACCGCGCCCCGCGTGCCCTTGAAGCAGGCTTCGGACCCGCACGCCCCGCCACGTCATCACGACGACGAACGGAACGGCCCTGCCGCAGCGGCTGACCGGAAAGCTGCTCCCAACGCCTATGGCTTCGACCCGGAGCAGTGGCCCGGCCCGTGAGCCCGGGTGGTGTCCTGCAATGAGCGCGCGAACTCCAGGCTGACGACATGCCCCACCTCAGCGTCAACGGTGTTGATCTCTACTACGAAGAGAGCGGCCAAGGGCAACCAATACTGGGCGTGCACGGAACACCGAGTTCGGCTGTGATGTGGGCGGACGCCGCAACCGAACTCGCCCGGCATGGCCGCTGCATCATCTACGACCGCAGGGGTTTCCACCGCAGTGCCCCGCCGCGGCCGTTCGCGACCTTGGACCTGGTGGATCACGTCGACGACGCAGCGGCAGTCCTGGCGGCGCTCCGTGCCGGGCCGGCAGTCGTGATCGGCCGCAGCACAGGCGGCCTGATCGCCGTCGAACTTGCCCGCCGTTTCCCGGACAAAGTCAAAGCGCTGGTCCTCCTGGAACCGGCGTTGTTCACCATCGCTCCGGATGCGGACGCCTGGGCCCGCGGCCTGCGCCGCCATGTGCTCGAGCGCACGAACGGTCAGCCCGGGCTTGCCGCCGAGATTGTAATCCGGGAAGCCCTTGGGGACGCGACATGGGAGTCGCTTCCCGCAGGGCTCAAACAGATGTTTGCCGGCACGAGCCACGCTGTCCTGGCCGAAATCAACGGCCACGGCCTGGATCTCAGCGACCATGCTTTGGAACTGAACGAGGAGCAACTCGCCGGGATCCGCCGGCCCGCCCTGATCGTCTCCGCCGAGGACTCCCCCGAGGCCTGCCGGTCCGTGAACGCAAGGTTGTCGGGTGCGTTGCCCTTTACCCATACGGTTCTGGTCCCGGGCGGGCATCTCATTGATCCCGCCCATCCGGCTGTCCTGGACTTCATCGACCGCAACGCCGGACCGGACCCTTGGGCCTAGGTTGCCTTGATCCTCGCGGCCGCCCGGACCGAGCCCGCCGTCAGGGCAGAATAGACAGCATGACCCTTACGACCTTCGCCCTGATCCGCCATGGCCAGACAGACTGGAATGCGCAGCGTCGGCTCCAGGGAGCCACCGACATTCCGCTGAACGACGTCGGCCGCGGCCAGGCGCGCGACGCCGTCGACGTCCTGTCAGACTACGAGTGGGATGCGATCGTGTCCTCGCCGCTTAGCCGTGCCGCGGAAACCGCCAGCGTGATTGCGGACGGGCTGGGGCTGAGCGTTACGCGGCACATTCCGGCGCTCGCCGAACGCAGCTTCGGACCGGCAGAGGGGTTGCAGGCCGGCCCCGAGCTGGAGGCCCTGCGCATACCCGGTGGTTACCGCGGCGCCGAAAGCGAGGAAGACGCGGCTGCGCGCGGGTTGGGTGCACTGGAAGCACTAGCCGAAGAATTCCCCGCCCGCCGCGTCTTTGTGGTCGCACACGGCACACTCCTCCGGGTGAGCCTTAACCGCGCCATCGGCCGCACATTGCACAGGATCGACAACGCGGTGCTGAACCTTGCCCACTACCATGCCACCGAGGGCTGGCAGCTCGAATACTTCAACGGCGAGCGCGTAGTGGCTGCAGCCCAGGGCTGATAAACCTAGGCGTCCGCCGTAACCTCGAACGTTTGGATGGTCCTGCGCTCCAGCCGCGGAATGATCTGTGCAGCCCCGATCCGCTCGATGTGTTCATACTCGCGGTGGGCGTCAAAACCCGCGGCATCCGTGTAGCGCTCCAGGATCACGATCTGCGCGGGGTCCTCCACGCCTTGGAAGAACTCGTAGGAAATGTTGGCCTCCTCCGTACGCGTGGCTGCGGCCATCTCGCCCAGCAGGCCCAGGACCGTTTCCGTTTCTTCCGGTTTCACCTGGTAGCGGACTACCACCTGGAAGTACGTCTCTGACATCTGGGCATTCCTCGCTCTGGAAAGAATGGGCTGCTCCACTCTATTGCTTGCCGCACGGACCGATGAGCCGCCACCACAATGGCGTAAGCCAGAGTTGCCGGCCGGCGCCGCGGTGGTCTTGACCGTGACATCGGCGCTGGATAGCGTCGCGACTATGGGCACTATCTTTGGCGGCATGGCGGTCAGCCTCGATGGCTACATCCGTTCAGAGAGCGGGGACCTGTCATGGCTGAACGATGCCATGGCCAAGAATGAGGATTACGGATTCGAGGCAACTGAGCGCAGAACCGGAGCCTATGTCATGGGTGCCAATACCTACCGGGAAATGGCGGCAATGGGCGGCCGGGGCTCCGCGGTTCCCACATATGTTCTCTTCCACGATGAAACTCTGGCCACGGGACGGAACACGCACGTGTACTCCGGCGATTTGCGCGATCTTGTCGCCCGGATAAAGCCCGCCATCCCTGAGGAGAAGGACATTTGCGTGTTCGGCGGCGGTCAGCTCATCACTGAATTCATCGAGTTGGGTCTGCTGGACGAACTGGGCGTCGCCGTCGTGCCGGTCATCCTCGGCGGCGGAGCGCCCTTCTTCGGCAGGATCAGCGAATGGAAAAAGCTTGCGCTCCGGGAGTGCCGCTCCTTTCCGTCCGGCATCGTGCTGCTGAACTATCAACTGACCGGCCCCACCGGCTGACGGGAACCGGCGCGGCCGAACCAAGCGGAAGCTTCCCTATTCAACGTAACCCCAGGCAGCTACACTCAGAGCCGAGAGTCCGTGACAGCATTCGGACATCTGGAGAGGAACGGAGGTGGTTTTGATGACTGCTACAGCCCCGCGCCCAGAGCGCCCCGCACGCATCAAACCAATCACCAACGTCTCCAGCATCCGCACGGCGTAAGCGCGCAACACACCAACGGACAGGCCTAACGGCCGCAGGGCTGCGCTCATTCCGGAGTCTGGAGACCTCTCCCGAGGACTCACCTTGAACAATTCCTCAGGCACACGCCTGGACAGCTACTCCCCATCAACCTCCGACTCGATCCCCGGCCCCGAAGGGCCCATAACGTACGGCTACTCCCCGGCCGTCGCCGGTTATTTTGACGCCCACCAACCCCAACACCGGACCCGCCACCCAGCGAACCAACACAGCGAGCGCGGACGGGTGGTGCGCCTGGACCGCAACCTCGTGCTCACAGCCGTTGGCGGCGAACTTCTCCACCTGCCGTACCCGCTCGACGCCGGCGTTCCGGTCACCGGCGACTGGGTCTGGATCGGGCCCAACCGCGCGGGCGACCGCCAGATCACCGGGATCCTCCCGCGCCGGTCTGAGCTCAGCCGGAAGCGCGCCTTTGAAGATTCCTCGGAGGCGCAGGTCCTGGCCGCGAACATGGATGTCGTGGGTGTGGTGGTCCCGGTGGACCGGCCGCTCACGCACAACCGCCTGGAACGCACACTCGTGGCAGCCTGGGATTCCGGCGCGGTTCCGCTGGTGATCATTACCAAAGCCGACCTTGCGGACATAGCGGACGACGTCGTCGGGAAGGTCATCCTGCAGGCGGCGGGCGTGGACGTGGTCACCACGTCAGCAGAGAACGGCGACGGGATCGATGCGCTGCTGGCGCACTTGCCGCCGCACGGCACGCTGGTCCTCCTCGGCCCGTCGGGCGCCGGCAAGTCCACGCTCATCAACGCCCTGGCGGGCCGCGAGGTCCAGCACACCGGCGAGGTCCGCTCCGGCGACTTCAAAGGCAAGCACACCACCACGTCGCGCGAACTCGTGCCGTTGCCGAACGGAGCCGTCCTCATGGACACCCCGGGCGTCCGGGGATTCGGCCTGTTCGACGCCGATGACGGCCTGGTGGAGATGTTCGGGGACGTGGAGGAACTGGCCAGCCGCTGCCGGTTCGCTGACTGCGCCCACCAGCAGGAGCCCGGCTGCGCCGTGCAGGCGGCTTTGGCGGACGGGACACTCGATGAGCGCCGCTGGCTGAGCTACGGCAAACTTCAGCGCGAACTCGCCGCCCTGGCCCGCCGCACCGATGCCGCCGCCCGCCGGGCCTACCAGCGCGAGTGGCACCAGAAGGTGGTGGTGGCAGGGAAATCGCAACGTTCCGCTGAACGTGACAGCTCCGAGCGGCGGGAGGAGCAACGGTCCAAACGTAAGCGACGCTGAGCAGGACGTTCGCACTCACAACTGCTCCCACGTCGCGGTGGTGGCCTCCGCTTAACGATCAGGGTCGTTGACCCTGATCGTTAACTGTAGGATCCGACGGCGGCGGCGGGCTGGCCGGCGGAAGGGGGCCATCCGGCGGGGCCGGGGCGGGCAGCGTGCTGCCGTCGCCGGCACCTGGCTGCCACGCCTGGAGTTCTGATGCGCCCTGGTCCAGACGGAACGGCGGATATTCATCGCGCATCAGGGCTGCGTAGGTGATGACACGGTAGATCCAGCGGTTGAAGCCCATCAGCAGGTCGAACAGCGGGCGCTGGTAGCGGCCACTGAACAGCAGTATTACCGCCGCATCAAGGACCAGGACGGCGGCGGTGTAGTCCCCCGAGACGAGCTGAAGTTCGACGCCGTTCACAGCCCGCCGGCCAGCCTATAGTAGGCGGCGTTCCAGTTGAGCTCCTTTTTGAACTGCTTGATGGTGGTGCCTTCATCGATGGTCAGGAGCTCGGTCTTGGCAATTTCGGCGAAGTCCTCGAACACGTCCAGACCCACCTGGGTGGAGAGTACCGTATGGTGCGCGGCGCCTGCGGTGAGCCACGCGGCGGCCGAGGTGGCGAAGTCCGGCTTGGGCTGCCACAGCGCGCGGGCCACCGGCAGGTTGGGCAGCGGTTCGTCCAGGTCCACGACGTCGACGGCATTCGCCACCAGGCGGAACCGGTCCCGCATGTCGGAGAGCGCCACCACGACGCCGGGGCCGGCGTCGGTGTCGAAGACCATCCGGACCGGGTCTTCCTTGCCGCCGATGCCGAGCGGGTGGATTTCGACGCGCGGTTTTGTGGCCGTCAGCGACGGGCAGACCTCGAGCATGTGTGCGCCCAGGATCTTCTCCGCGCCTGGCTC
>NZ_JBSRZM010000024.1:0-75512 GCF_054057635.1 Arthrobacter sp. UYNi723 | reverse complement strand
ACGGGGTGGCGGATCCAGTCAATTCAACCAATTCAATACAATAAATTGGTATCAACAAACTTGGCACACTATTGAGTTCTCAAACAACAGACACATTCGAATAATTCCCGAAACAATTCATATTCAAATGAATTCTTTTGTTTCGCTTTTCTTCGCTGCGATGTTTATAGCTTATTTCATTCTTATTCACTTTGCAAATCCGGGTTATTTTCCCGATATTCACTCTGTGGAACGAATCCGCCCATCAAAAAGTGAAGCTTTTCATCATTTTCGTGCTTTGCACACGATGAATTGCTTCTCTTGTGAAGGGGTTTGTCACCACTCAACGGCGGCGACTCAGAAAACAATACACGCTCCCCCGAGGCCGTGCAAATCGGCTGCGGAGGAGCGTGAATGGGGGCTTGGGAAGGCTAAGGAACCAGGACTTCGACAGTCGCGAGATTCTTCTTGCCGCGGCGCAGGAGCAGGTACTGGCCATGCAGCAGCTCCGATTCGGAGATAACAGCTTCCGGGTCGGACACCTTCTCGTTGTTTACATAGGCGCCGCCTTCGCCGACAGTCCGCCGGGCCGCGGACTTGCTCTCCGACAGGCCGGATGCCACCAGCAGGTCAATGATCCCGAGGCCATCCACCTGGATGCGGGCGGACGGAAGCTCCGACGTGGCTGCTTCCAGGGTTGGCCGGTCCAGGGCGGACAGGTCACCGTTGCCAAAAAGTGCAGCAGACGCCGCGATGACTTTCTCCGTTGCCTCCACACCGTGGACCAGGGAAGTCACTTCGAACGCCAGCTTCCGCTGGCCTTCCCGGGCAAAGGGACGTTCGGCAACGGCAGCTGCCAGCGTTTCGATTTCAGCGCGGCTCAGGAAAGTGAAGACCTTCAGCCGGTCCACAACGTCAGAGTCGGCGGTGTTCAGCCAGAACTGGTAGAAGGCGTACGGGCTGCACATGCCGGCGTCGAGCCAGATGGCGTTGCCTTCGCTCTTGCCGAACTTCGTGCCATCCGAGTTGGTGATCAACGGCGTACCCAGGGCGTGCACACTCTTGCCCTCAACCTTGCGGATGAGTTCAGTGCCGCTGGTGAGGTTGCCCCACTGGTCCGAACCGCCGGTCTGCAGCATGCAGCCGTAGTCACGGAACAGCTGGAGGTAGTCCATGCCCTGCAGGATCTGGTAGCTGAATTCCGTGTAGCTGATGCCCTCGTCCGAACTGAGGCGGGACGCAACAGCATCCTTGCGAAGCATGGTGCCGACCCTGTAGTGCTTTCCGATCTCGCGCAGGAAGTCGATGGCGCTCAACGGTGCGGTCCAGTCGAGGTTGTTGACCATGCGGGCGGCGCTGGGGCCATCGAAGCTGAGGAATCGGCGAACCTGGGCCTGCAGGTAGCCCACCCATTCGTTAACGGTGTCCTTGGTGTTCAGTGTGCGTTCTGCGGTGGGCCGCGGATCGCCGATCAGTCCTGTGGATCCGCCCACCAGTCCCAGCGGCTTGTGCCCTGCGAGCTGCAGCCGGCGCATCACGAGGAGTTGGACCAGGTTGCCCAGGTGCAGGCTGGGCGCGGTGGGGTCGAATCCGCAGTAATAGGTGATCGGATCACCGGCGAGGAGCTTTTCCAGTTCCTCTTCATCGGTGGAGACCTGGACCAGGCCGCGCCACTTCAGCTCCTGCCAGACATTGGCGAAGGTGGGGTCGTTCTGCTGGGATTCGAGATCGTTGAGTTCTGACACGACTTCTAAGTTAGCAGGATCGGCGATGCCCGGCGCCGAAATGAACGGCGCCGGGCGTCAAGGGGCAAAGCGGACCGGCTCAGCCTTCTATGCCTGCCGGAATACCTTCCGCGGCGATCAGCCGGAGCCGCTGGGTGGGCCGGGTCATGGCGACGTACAGATCGCCCACCCGGCCATGCTCGCGGTTGAGCATGACGGACGGCTCGAGCACCACAACGCCGTCGAACTCCAGGCCCTTGGCCTCGCGCGGGCTGATGACCACGATGTCCTGTTCGTAGCTGCCCGCGCCGTTGCCGATGCGCCGGCCGTACACGGCACGAAGGGCTGACGTTGCAGCCGGCAGAAGGTCGCCGTCGGCAATCACGGCGAGGAGGCCGCCGTCGAGCGCTGCCAGTTCCTCCGGAAGCACCTCCACCAAACGGCTCACCACCTGTCCGTGGTCAACCTCGTCGACGACAGGGGCCCACCGTCCCTCGCGGACGGCCTTCGGCGCGGAAACCACCAGTCCGGCCGCGTTGGCCATGCGGGCGGCGGCTTCGGCGATCTGGGAGGGCGTCCGGTAGTTGACTGTCAGCTCCTCCAGCTGCCAGCGGTCACCGAACATGGGCGCCAGGGCTCCCTGCCAGGAGTTGGCGCCGGCGACTGAACTGGTCTGCGCGATGTCGCCCACGATGGTGAAGGATTTCAGCGGGCAACGGCGGACCAGCAGGCGCCATTGCATGGGCGAAAGCTCCTGCGCCTCATCCACCACGATGTGGCCGAATGCCCACGTGCGGTCGCTGGTGGCGCGCTCGGCGGCCGTCAGGCGGTTCTCGCGCTCCTGGTTCTGATCGGCGAGTTCCTCCGCGGAGATGAGGACATCGACACCCATGTCCCCCATGTTCACCAGTGTCTGCTTGGCGTTGGCAAGGTCCCGGGCGCGGTCGTGCTCCTGCTGTGCAAGGCCACGTCCCGCCGCCGGGTCCATTTCTCCAAGGAGCTCCGCGGCCTCGTCCAGCAGCGGGACGTCGGCCTCGGTCCAGGGCGCACCAGCGGGGCGCAGCAGCAGCGACCGCTCCCTGAGGGACAGATTCGGTGTGCAGGCCGCCAGGACTGCGGGCTTGCTCAGAAGCTCGGTGATCAGCTTCTCCGGAGTCATCGGCATCCAGCACAGGTTCAGGACGATCCGGACGTCGCGGGCCGTGCGGACGTCTTCTGCCAGATACGAGCGGTCGGCATTGTTGCCGATGCTCCCGGCCTCCACGAGATCGGTCATCTGCTCGGTCAGTTCGCGGAGCAGAATTTTGATAAACGTCAGGCGTGCCTCGTTGTGGGGCTTGCCGGTGGACCGGGCACGTTCGCGCGCCCGGCTTACCTGCCGCCGTGTCAGCACCAGCTTGCGGCCGTCGACGTCCAGGACACGGTCCTCGGCGGGGATCCGCTGCCGGTTCGCCACGGCATTGGCCACAACCTTCACCATGTCCAGCCGCCCCTTGATGGCCGCGACCTCTGCCTCAGGTTCGGCAACCGCTTTGATCCCGGGCATCAGGCGACCCACGCTGGCCATGACCACGCCGGTCTCACCGAGCGAGGGAAGAACACGTTCGATGTACTTCATAAAGGACGACGACGGGCCCACCAGCAGCACGCCGGCAGTCTTCAGCCGTTCCCGGTGTGTGTAAAGCAGGTACGCGGCCCGGTGCAGTGCCACAGCAGTCTTACCGGTACCCGGACCACCCTGCACCACGAGGGCACCGGAAATGGAGGACCGGATGATGCGGTCCTGCTCGGACTGGATGGTGCCGACGATGTCGGACATCCGGCCCGTGCGCTTGGAATCCAGAGCCGCCAGCAATGCTCCTTCGCCCTGCAGCGAGGCGTCGTCCGCGAGCATGTCCGCATCAAGGACGTCGTCCTCGATGGCCTTGACTTCCCGGCCCTGCAGAATCAGGTGCCGCCGGCGGCGGACGCCCTGTCGGTCAAACGCCGTTGCCTGGTAGAAGTGCCCGGCTTCGGGCGCGCGCCAGTCCACCATGAGCCGCTGGAGGTCATCGGTGGTCAAGCCGATGCGCCCAATGTACTGGGCCTCACCGGAATCCAGGTCGAGGCGACCGAAGACCAGGCGGTCGTCGACGGCGTCGAGCTGGGCGAGGCGGTCCTCGTAGAGCGCGGCGAAGGCGTCGCGTTCGGAGACATTCTGCATGGTGCCCACGGCACCGGCCCGGCGGACCTGTGCCAACTGCTGGCGCTTTTCCGTGCGGAGCTCTTCCAGCCGCGCGTACAGGCCGGCAACATAGTTCCGTTCGTGGGCCAAATCGGCGTCGAGCATTTAAACGTTCCCCTATCGCAAAAGACAGACCGTCCATTCTACAACCATTTCGGTTAACGCGCCCGCCGGTCCCCTGCCCCGGAAGTCACCCAATGTTCACTTTCAGGCCGCACACTTCCGTAGCCGTTCCGCCCCGTGAGTGATTCAATACTGCAATGCACCACGAGAACGTCCTGACCGGATACGGGCTTTCACTCCTTCCGTTGGCACCGCACCATGCCGAAGGGCTGTTTGACTTCGTGGACGCCGCGATGTGGGCAGGAATGGCCGCGCCCCTGCCGGCCACGGCGCACGAGCTTTCGGGGCTGTTTGCGGCCAGGATTGAGGACCCGGCCAGCCTGGCCTTCGCCGTGACGGACCAGCGGACCGGAGCCCTCCTGGGCACAACCGCGCTGAATACGTTCGATGCCGCCCAGCAACGCGTGGAAGTTGGCGGCACCTTCTTTGGACGGCAGTTCTGGGGCACGCACGTAAATCCCGCCAGCAAGCACGCCCTGCTCGGCTTTGCGTTCGAAGGCCTTCACGTTCAGCGCGTTGCGTTTCGCTGCGACGCACGTAATGTGCGCAGCGCCGCAGCCATCGAACGGCTGGGGGCAACGTTCGAGGGCGTGCTGCGCAGCCACCGCCTGGCACCTGACGGCACACGTGCGGATTCCGCAGTGTTCTCGATCCTGGGGCAGGAATGGCCCGCGGTGCAACAGCGCCTCCAGCACCGGTTGGCGCCGTTCGCCCTGGCGGGAGACCACCCCGGCGGGACTGATTATGCCCGGCGCACCTTCGCCGCCTTGTAGCGGGACACGGTGGGATCCCCTGGCAGCCAGAAGCGCCAGGGATACGTCGCGGAGCCGCCGTCGCCGGAAACGCCCACCCTCGGCCCGGAACTGAACACGGGAGCGGGCACCGAAGGCAGCCGCAGTTCGAAAGGGTCAGCCAGCGCATCCCGGCCGCTGTCGGCGGTAGTGAGGGCCAGCGTGGTGGCCAGCCGGGCCGGGCCGCTCGCCAAGTCGAGGGCCGATTTCGACGTCGGACGCCGCACCATCGCGAGGTGCTGCCCCTCCACCACCTCGCCCGCCCGCAGCAGGACGGCAGATGCGGTGCCCGCCGGGCCGCAGACGATGTTGGCGCAGTAGTGCATGCCATACGTGAAGTAGACGTAGAGGTGGCCGGCCGGGCCGAACATGGGCGCGTTGCGGGCCGTGGGGCCACGGAAAGTGTGGGAGCCGGGATCCGGATCCGACGAGTCGCCGGGACCCATGTACGCTTCCACCTCGGTGATCCGCACAGCCACAGTTCCCTCGTGGCTGTGGTGGGTCAGTACGGATCCCAGCAGCCGCGGAGCGACCCTCCGGGCGTCGCCGGAAAGCAGTTCGCGGAGCTGATCCGGGCTGGCGGGACTCAGGCTGGCGGTCATGGTCCGACTCTATCGAACGCCACGGCCGTGTCCGATTTCCGCTAGCAGTCCCGGTCGCTGGCTGGCAGGATGGAGGGCATGGACTTCTGGCAGCGCTACCGCGCGATTGACGCGCGGGACACCCGGTTCGACGGGCAGTTCTACACTGCTGTCCGGACCACCGGCATCTACTGCCGCCCGTCCTGCCCCGCCAGGACCCCGAAAGCCGTGAACGTCACCTTCTACGAAACCTCTGCCGCAGCGCACGACGCCGGCTACCGGGCGTGCAAGCGCTGCCTCCCCGAAGCAGTGCCAGGCACGCCTGCGTGGAACATCCGGCAGGACCTGGCGGGCCGCGCGATGCGCCTGATCAACGACGGCGTGATCAACCGGGACGGGGTGGAGGGCCTCGCCGCCCGTCTGGGATACTCCTCCCGCCAGCTCAACCGGATCCTCAGCCACGAACTCGGCGCCGGCCCGCTCTCCCTGGCCCGGGCCAGCCGCGCCCAGACCGCCCGCACCCTGTTGGTGTCCACAGCGATGAAGCTGGCGGACATCGCATTCGCGTCCGGCTTCAGCAGCGTCCGCCAGTTCAACGACACCATGGTGGAGGTGTTCGCCATGACGCCCACTGCCCTGCGCGCGACCGCCAGGCACCACCGCTCCCCTGCCGCCGCGACGTCGCTGACGTTGAGCCTGCCGTACCGCGTACCGTTCGATCCCGGTATCTTTTCCTTCCTCGCCGTCAGGGCGATCCCCGGGATCGAGGCGGGGACGCCGACGTCGTACGCCCGTACTTTGCAGCTTCCGCATGGCGATGCCCGCTTCAGCGTGACTTACGACGACGGCGTTCCCGGACGGCCGCTGACCCTCACCATCGGCGCGGTGGACCTCCGGGACCTGCCCGCACTGCTAAGCAGGGTACGCCGGCTCTTCGACCTCGACGCCGATCCGGTAGCCATCGACAGTGCCCTGTCCCAGGAGCCCCGCCTGGCCGCCTCGGTTGCCAGTGCGCCGGGCATCAGGATGCCCGGCGCGGTGGATCCGCGGGAGCTGCTCATCCGGGCGATGATCGGGCAGCAAATCACCGTGGCTGCGGCCCGCACCGCACTGACGCAGCTGGCCGCAGCCGGCAGTCCCAGCGCGGTCCCCGGCGAGGGCCTTGACCGGCTGTTTCCCACCGCGGCCGAAATCGCCGAGACCGGCTACACGCTGCTGCGCGGTCCGCAACGCCGGATTGACGCCATCCGTTCCGCCGCGTCGGCCCTGGCTGGAGGCCAACTGGATTTTGGCTACGGGGACGATCTGCCCGGGCTCGGCGCCAAGCTGCTTCCCCTTCCCGGGGTGGGCCCGTGGACCGTGGGCTACGTGGCAATGCGTGTCCTCGGCGCGCCGGACGTGTTTCTGGCCAACGACGCCGCGGTGCGAAACGGCATCCGGGCACTCGCCCCAGCCCTCACGAACCAAGACGGCGGCGGCGTTGAGGCGCCTGGCGTGACGCCAAGCCCCGATTTCCGCGAGGTCAGCCCGTGGCGGTCCTACGCCACCATGCACCTGTGGCGCGCCGCCGCGGAGTCCAAATCCTCCAAACCTATACAAGCCGTTCCAGAGAAAGCGATGCTATGAAAGCCCAGCTGTTAGTGATGTCCACCCCGGACGGACCGTTCACCATCCTTGCCCAGGACGGCGTGGTCCTCGCCTCGGGCTGGACCGCCGAGCCGGGTGAGCTGACCGGCCAGATCCACCCCGAGCTGCGGCCGGGCGACGTCGAAGCGGTCACGGACCTGGGCAGCATCTCCCGGGCCGTGGAGGCCTTCTATGCCGGCGATCCCGCGCCTGCCATGGCCGTCCCCGTGCGCCAGAAGTCTGGGCCGTTCCGGTCGCACGCCTGGGATGTGCTGAGGACCGTTCGTCCCGGGTCACCGGTGACGTACACCGAGTATGCCGAGCTTTCCGGAAATCCGAAGGCGGTCCGGGCCGCGGCCAGCGCGTGTGCGTTCAACGCGGCTGCCTTGTTTGTGCCGTGCCACCGCGTCATCCGCACAGACGGTTCCCTGGGCGGTTTCCGCTGGGGCCTGGCCATCAAGGAGAGCCTGCTGGCCCGCGAAGCAACGGAAAGCCTGCTGGCCCGCGAAGCCGGATAGGGCTACCGCGCTGCGGGTGTCCCGGATGGCCAGGGCAGCAGTTCCGGGAGGTCCACGCCGTCCGCGGCGGCTGTTGCCCGCAGGCTGCCGAGCGCTGGTTCACGGCCGGCCAGCCAGGCGGCAATGTCAGTGATCATCCCGTTGATGACGGTGGAACGGCCGAGGCCAAGGGTCACGGGCGGGAGCCCGAGTGGCTGCAGCACGAGTTTTTCCCCCGGCGGGACACGGGCCGCCAGGAAGTCGAAGAGGTGCTCGCAGAACTTCCGGCTCCACATCTCGGGCCCGAGGCCCGCGTCCAGGTCCGCTGTGTGGATCACCAGTTCACGCCACAGCGCGAGGCCGCCGTCGAAGACCACTCCTCCACGGTAGGCAATGGAGGCCTGCCAGTCGGCGTCTCCTTCCAGCGAATCAAAAGCCTTCAGTGCCCGGTCCAGGCCGGCCTGCAGGTCAGCCCGGTGCGCATCCGCATTGTGGCCGGCGGCCATCTCGATGGCCTTCGTGCGTCCGTCCTGGCCTCCGTCGTACAGCTCAACAGTGGCGCCGCGGGCGGCAAATTCCAGCTGCCGCGCCATGGCGTTGGAGATACCGGCGAGATGCGCCAGGACGTGCCCGCGGGTCCAGCCGGGCAGTCCCGACGGTGCCTTGACATCCTCATCGGTGAATTTCGCGGCGGTCGAGGCCACGGCGTCGGCGGCATTATGCAGTTCGGCCAGTAGTTCTGAAGTAGTGATCTCAGTCATAGCGCCATGGTAGCCGACAGAGTTAACGCCCATTAACGCCCAACGCTCTCGCAGCTTTGGTGCGAAATCGGCCAACGCTCCTGCACTGACTGCAGGAGCGTTGGCTGAAATCGCCTCAAAAGTGAGAGAGCGTCTGGGGGTTAGGCCGCGTAGTCCCGCACGCCGGCGAGCTCTGCTTCCAGCGCGAGCAGCTGGCGTTCGACGGCGGCGGGTGCGGTGCCGCCCTGTGAGTTGCGGCTGTTGAGCGACCCTTCGGTGGACAGGACCGTGCGGACCTCCGGCGTCAGGTGCTCCGAAATAGCGGCGTATTCCTCATCCGTCAGGTCCCACAGCTCCACGTCGCGGCTTTCGGCCTGCTTCACGGCCGCGCCGGAGAGCTCGTGCGCCTCGCGGAACGGAACGCCCTGGCGGACCAGCCACTCCGCGATGTCCGTGGCCAGCGCGAAGCCCTGCGGTGCCAGCGACTCCATCCGTTCCGTGTTGAACTTCAGCGTCGCGATCATGCCCGAGACAGCCGGAAGCAGCAGCTCCAGAGTGTCGGCGGCATCGAAGACCGGTTCCTTGTCCTCCTGCAGGTCGCGGTTGTACGCGAGCGGCAGTCCCTTGAGCGTAGCCAGCAGCCCGGTTAGGTTGCCGATCAGGCGCCCTGCCTTGCCGCGGGCCAGTTCGGCGACGTCGGGGTTCTTCTTCTGCGGCATGATCGAGGAGCCGGTGGAGTAGGAATCGTGCAGGGTCACAAAGGAGAACTCCTTGGTGGCCCACAGGATCACTTCCTCCGAAACGCGGGACAGGTCCACGCCGATCATGGCCGTAACCCACGCAAACTCGGCGAAGACATCGCGCGATGCGGTGCCGTCAATCGAGTTGTGGGTGGCGGAAAAGAAGCCCAGGTCCGCCGCGACGGCCTCCGGGTCGAGGCCCAGCGACGAGCCTGCGAGGGCACCGGAACCGTAAGGCGAAACCCCCGCGCGCTTGTCCCAGTCCTGGAGCCGCTGCACATCGCGCAGCAGCGCCCAGGCATGGGCCAGCAGGTGGTGGCTGAGCAGGATTGGCTGGGCATGCTGCAGGTGAGTACGGCCTGGCATGGCCACACCCTGGTGCGCCTTCGCCTGCCCCACCAGCGCCTCGATGGTTGCCAGCACGCCGCGCGCGATGATCCGGGCGTGGTCACGCAGGAACATCCGGCCCAGCGTGGCCACCTGGTCGTTGCGGGACCGGCCGGCGCGGAGCTTGCCGCCCAGCTGGGTGCCGGCGCGCTCGATCAGGCCGCGTTCCAGTGACCCGTGCACGTCCTCATCGGATTCCGCCGGCAAGTACACGCCGGAGGCGACGTCGTCATCCAGCCGGCCCAGGGCGTCCAGCATGCCGTCGAGTTCGGCGTCGTCCAGCAGCCCGGCCTTGTGCAGCACGCGGGCGTGCGCTTTGGAGCCGGCAATGTCGTAGCGGGCCAGCCGCCAGTCAAAGTGCGTGGACTTGCTCAGGGCTGCGAGGGCATCCGCGGGGCCGCCGGCGAACCGGCCGCCCCACAGTGCGCCGGTGTTGGTCGCGTCGGATTTCGGGGTTTCGACAGGCTCAACCACCGATATTTACTTTCCTGCGACGCGGATATCGCGGCCGGAGGCAACCTTGGCTGACATGCCCCACAGCTCGATGAAGCCGCGCGCCATGGACTGGTCGAACGTGTCGCCGGTGTCGTAGGTGGCGAGGTCGAAGTCGTAGAGCGAGGTCTCGGAGCGGCGGCCGTTGACGATCGCCTGTCCACCGTGCAGCACCATGCGGATGTCGCCGGTGACGTACTTCTGGGTGTCTTCGATGAACGCGTCCAAGGAGCGCTTGAGCGGTGAGAACCACTGGCCGTCGTAGACCAGTTCGGCCCAGCGCTGGCCAACAGTGGCCTTGAAGCGGGCCTGCTCGCGCTCGACGGTGATGTCCTCGAGGTGCTTGTGCGCGGTGATCAGCGCCATGGCACCGGGGGCTTCGTAGATTTCGCGGGACTTGATGCCCACGAGGCGGTCCTCGACGACGTCGATCCGGCCCACACCCTGCGCGCCGGCACGGCGGTTCAGTTCCTTGATGGCCTGCAGCGGGGTGACCCGGACGCCGTCGATCGCTACCGGCACGCCGGCTTCGAACGAAATGGTGACCTCATCCGGGGCCGGCGGGAACTCCGGCGTCGCGGTGTAGTCGTAGATGTCCTTGGTGGGCGCGTTCCAGATGTCCTCGAGGTAACCGGTTTCGACGGCGCGTCCCCAGACGTTCTGGTCGATCGAGTACGGGTTCTTCTTGGTGGTCTCGATCGGCAATCCCTTTTCCTCGGCGAAGGCGATGGCCTTGTCGCGGGTGAGGGCGAGGTCGCGGACCGGTGCGATGCATTTCAGGTCCGGACCGAGGGTCTGGATGCCCACTTCGAAGCGGACCTGGTCGTTGCCCTTGCCGGTGCAGCCGTGGGCCACGGTGGTGGCGCCGAATTCACGGGCTGCCTTGACCAGGTGCTTGACGATGACCGGCCGGGAGATGGCCGAAACCAGCGGGTAGTGGCCCTGGTAGAGGGCGTTGGCCTTCAGCGTGGGCATGCAGTATTCGTTGGCGAACTCGTCGGACGCGTCGGCCACGTAGGCTTCGACGGCGCCGCAGCCGAGGGCGCGCTGGCGGATGGTCTCCAGCGACTCGCCGCCCTGTCCGACGTCGACCGCTACGGCGATGACCTCGGCACCGGTGGCTTCACCGATCCAGCCGATGGCTACGGAAGTATCGAGGCCACCGGAGTAGGCCAGAACAATGCGCTCAGTCACGAAAATGCTCCTAATTGGGGTTGTAGATGTTGATCGGGGAAATTCTTCAGGGAAAAACGTTCTGGGGAAAGCCTGTCACACCGGGAGGGTGTTCGGGCGGTGTGGGCCTACTGGCCGCCGCCGGCTTCCTCGGCGAGCTGCAGGAACCGGACCGCGAGGTCCTGCCCGCCCTGCGGATCCCGGGAAACCAGCAGCACGGTGTCGTCACCGGCAATGGTCCCCAGGATGGAGGGCATCACCGAGTGGTCAATGGCCAGGGCCAGGAAGTTGGCCGCACCGGGCGGGGTCCGGAGCACCGCGATGTTGGCCGAGGCTTCCGCCGTGACCAGAAGTTCACTGCACAGCCGGGCAAGCCGGGCATCCAGGATCTCCTGGCTGACCCCGCTCTTGGCCGCACGTTCGCCGCCCTCGCCGGGGACGGCGTAAACCAGCACGCCTTCCTTGCCGCGGACCCGGACGGCGCCGAGTTCCACAAGGTCCCGGGACAGCGTGGCCTGGGTGACCTGGACGCCGTCGTCCGCCAGCAAAGCGGCCAGCTCCGCCTGGGAGCGCACCGATTCACCCGTCAGGATCGCGGTGATGCGCGCCTGGCGGGCCGTTTTGGTGGCCGGGCTGGAGCCCGGCGATGCCGGCGGGACGGACACTAGTTGCCAACCTCCACGGGCTGTAGGCCTTCGACGACGGCGAGCCCGGACCGGTGCATCAGCCAGGCCATCAGTGCCTTCTGCGCATGCAGCCGGTTCTCCGCTTCGTCCCAGACGATCGACTGCGGGCCGTCGATGACGCCCGCCGAAATCTCGTAACCGCGGTAGGCGGGCAGGCAGTGAAGCACGACGGCGTCATCCGCCGCATGTGCCATGGCCGCCTCATCCACGGAGTACTCCCGGAACAGCTGCAGCCGGGCCTCCTTTTCGGCTTCCTGGCCCATGGAGACCCAGGTGTCCGTGGCCACAACGTCGGCGCCCTTGAGGGCAACGGCGGCGTCGGTGGTGACCAGCACGGAACCGCCGGTCTGGGCGGCGCGCTCCTCCGCCGCGGCAACGATCTCCGCTGCCGGGAGGTAGCCTTCCGGGCCGGCGATGCGGACGTGCATCCCGGCAGTGACGCCGGCCAGCAGGTAGGAGTTGGCCATGTTGTTGGCGGCGTCGCCCAGGTAGCTCATGGTGAGGCCCTTGAGCTCGCCCTTGTGTTCCTTCACCGCGAGCAGGTCCGCCAAGAGCTGGCACGGGTGGTAGTCGTCGCACAAGGCATTGATAACCGGCACCCTGGAGTTCGCCGCCATGGCCACCAGGCCCGAGTGCGCGCCGGTGCGCCACACAATGGTGGAGACCATACGCTCCAGGACCTTGGCGGTGTCCTCGACAGACTCCTTATGGCCGATCTGCGCCTCGCCCGGGTTGATGATCAGCGCGTTGCCGCCCATGTCCGCGATACCCGTGGCAAAGGAAACCCGCGTACGGGTGGAGGTCTTGTCGAAGATGACGGCCACCGTCTTGCGGCCGTTGCCCTCCCCGGCAAAGGGCTGCACGCTGTACGGCGCTGCCTTCATGCGGACGGCCAGGTCCAGGACCTCGGCCTGCTCAGCGGGGCTGAGGTCCGTGTCCTTCAGGAAGTGGCGGGTGGTGCTGGCTACAGGGGTCACTGCGCGTCCTTAGCTGTCTGGAGGAGTGCCGGGAGGGCGGCGAGGAAGGTGCCGGCCTGGTCCTTGGTGAGGACCAGCGGCGGGGCAAGCCGGATAGTGTGCGGGCCGGGGCTGTTGACGATGAAGCCGGCGTCCAGGCCTGCGGTCACCACTGCGGGGGCCACGTCGGCGTCCAGGTCGAAGCCGATGAGCAGGCCTTCGCCGCGGACTTCGGTGACGCCATCGACGGCGGCCAGTCCGGCGCGGAGGTAGTCCCCCACGGCAGCAACATTTTCCAGTACCCGCTGGCTTTCGATCGCGTGCAGGGTGGCCAACGCGGCCGCCGTCGCCACCGGGTTGCCGCCGAAGGTGGTGCCGTGCTGGCCCGCGGACAGGAGCGACGACGTCCGCTCACCGAACGTCAGGAGCGCTCCGATGGGGAAGCCGCCGCCGAGGCCCTTTGCCAGGGTGATGGCGTCCGGAACAATCCCGGCGTCCTCCGTCGCGAGCCATTTGCCGGTCCGGCCGATTCCGGTCTGGACCTCGTCCAGGATCAGCAGGGCGCCGGCCTTTGTGGTCGCTTCGCGTGCTGCCTTCAAGTAGCCAGGAGGCAGTGGCCGCACTCCGGCTTCGCCCTGGATGGGCTCCAGGAAAACAGCGGCCACGGTTTCGTCGATGGCTTCTTCCAGGGCCGCGACGTCGCCGAACGGGATGTGGACCACGCCGCCGGGCAACGGCTCGAACGGTGCGCGGTAGGCTTCCTTGGCGGTCAGGGCCAGGGCACCCATGGTGCGACCGTGGAAGGCACCTTCCAGGGCGATGATCTTGGTCCGCTTGCCCGTGGTGCCGTCCGGGCTGGCTCCGTTGCGCCGTGCCAGCTTAAAGGCGGCTTCGTTGGCTTCGGTGCCGGAGTTGGTGAAGAACACCTTCGAGCCCGCCGGGGCGTGCGTCAGTGCCAGCAGCTTTTCTGCCAGTGCGATCTGGGTGGGGCTGGTGAAGAAGTTGGAGACATGGCCAAGGGTGGCCAGCTGGCTGGAAATCACGGAGGTGACAAACGGGTGGGCGTGGCCCAGGGCGTTGACGGCAATACCGCCGAGCAGGTCCAGATATTCCTTGCCGTCGGCGTCCCAGACCAGGCAGCCGGCACCGCGGACCAGGACCCGCTGCGGCGTGCCAAAGACGCCCATCAGGGACGTGGAGTAGCGCGCGAGCCACTCAGCGCCGGTGCTGTGGGAAACGAGGGTGGTCGCCGTGGCCTCCACAGCGATGGGGGTCCCGCCCGCTTCGCGGTGCCCGACCACACCCGGCCCCCCATCGCTGCTGCGGCCTTCAGCGGAATGGTTCAGTTCAGTGCTGGTCACTATGCGTTCACTTCCTCATCAGGGACGACCTGCGTGCCGATGCCCGCCGTCGTGAATGTTTCCAGGAGCATCGAGTGCGGCAGGCGGCCGTCCACGATGTGCGCGCGTTCCACTCCGCCATCAATGGCCTTGAGGCACGCTTCCATCTTGGGGATCATGCCTGATTCCAACGAGGGCAAAAGCTGGCGCAGTTCCGAGGCCGTCAGGGAGGAGATGAGGGAGGACCGGTCCGGCCAGTTGGCGTACAGTCCTTCGACGTCGGTGAGGATCACCAGCTTGGAGGCCCCCAGGGCTTCGGCGAGGGCGGCCGCGGCGGTGTCCGCGTTGACATTGAGGACCTGCCCGGTGGTCTGGACCTCTCCGGCTGCCGTCTCGAGGCCGTCGGACTCGATTTCCGGTGCCACGGTGGAGATGACGGGTATGCGGCCCGCAGCCAGGATGTCCAGGATGCCCTCCGGGTTCACGCCGACAACTTCGCCCACCAGGCCAAGGTCCACTTCCTCGCCGTCAATGACGGTGCCGGTCCGGACGGCACGGAGCAGGCCGCCGTCTTCACCGGACATTCCCACGGCATACGGGCCATGGGAGTTGATCAGGCCCACCAGCTCGCGGCCCACCTGGCCGGTGAGGACCATCCGGACCACGTCCATCGCTTCGGGGGTGGTGACGCGGAGGCCGCCTTTAAACTCGGACTCGATACCCAGCCGCGCCAGCATGGAGTTGATCTGCGGACCGCCGCCGTGGACCACTACGGGGTGGATGCCCACATGGTGCAGGAACACTACGTCTTCGGCGAAGGCGCGGCGCAGTTCCTCGTTGACCATGGCGTTGCCGCCGTATTTGATCACCATAGTGGTGCCGGCGAACCGCTGGATCCAGGGCAGCGCCTCGATCAGCGTGCCGGCCTTGCTTTGGGCATCACTCATGGACGTCGTTTCACGGGTCTGGGTGTTCATGCGTGCAGTATCTCCAGGGTTGCTGGTGGATCTAGCTTGAGGATCAGCTTGAGTAGGCGCTGTTCTCGTGGACGTAGTCGTGGGTGAGGTCGTTGGTCCAGATGGTGGCTTCGGCGTCACCGGACTGCAGGTCAATTTCCACCAGGACTTCGCGGGGTTCGAGGTCCACCAGGTTTCGGTCGTCGCCGATGCTGCCGTTGCGGCAGATCTGGATGCCGTTGATGGCCACGTTGAGCTGGTCCGGTTCGAACATGGCGTCCGTGGTGCCCACGGCGGACAGCACGCGGCCCCAGTTGGGGTCCTTGCCGAAGATGGCTGCCTTGAACAGGTTGGACCGGGCCACGCAGCGGCTGACCGTTTCGGCGTCCCGCTCGCTGGCCGCGTTGAACGTGCGGATGGCGATGTCGTGGCTGGCGCCTTCGGCGTCCCCGATCAGCTTGCGCGCCAGTTCGGCGCATACCTTGGTCAGCCCGGCACCAAAGGCTTCCGCGGACGGGACGGCGCCTGACGCGCCGGAGGCCAGCAGCACCACGGTGTCATTGGTGGACATGCAGCCGTCCGAATCAGCCCGGTCGAAGGTGACGCGCGTGGCGTCGCGGAGGACGACGTCGAGCATTTCCGCTTCGACGTCGGCGTCAGTGGTGAGGACCACCAGCATGGTGGCCAGGCCGGGTGCCAGCATGCCGGCGCCCTTGGCGATGCCGCCGATGGTGAACTCCTGGCCGTCGGCGTCCGTGCCGATGAACAGTGCGGACTTGGGGACCGAGTCTGTGGTCATGATGGCGTTGGCCGCATCCGGCCCGCCGTCCGTGCTGAGCGCTGCGGAGGCAGCCTCGACGCCCGGGAGGATCTTGTCCATGGGCAGCTGCTCGCCGATCAGGCCGGTGGAACAGACAAACACGTCCGTCGCCGAGATGCCGAGGACCGCGGCCACTTTTTCGGCCGTGTTGTGGGTGTTCTGGAACCCTTGGGGACCGGTACAGGCGTTGGCGCCGCCGGAGTTGAGGACCACTGCGTCCACGCGGCCGTCCGAGACCACCTGGCGGGACCAGTGGACGGGGGCCGCGGCCACCCGGTTGCTGGTGAAGACGGCGGCCGCCGCCTTGGACGGGCCGTCGTTGACCACCAGGGCGAAGTCCGGCTTGCCTGAGGTCTTCAGGCCGGCGGTAACGCCTGCGGCGCGGAATCCCAGGGGGGCGGTAATGGTCACGGTGCAACTCCCTGCAGATTGAGGCCGGCGGTTTCCGGCAGGCCAAGCGCAATATTCATGGACTGCACGGCGCCGCCGGCAGTCCCCTTGGTGAGGTTATCAATGACGCACGTCACAATCACGCGGCCGGTGTGTTCATCCAGTGCCAACTGCATGGCCGCGTGGTTGGAGCCCTGGACGGACTTGGTGGCGGGCCACTGCCCTTCCGGCAGCAGGTGGACAAACGGCTCGTCGTCGTAGGCATCAGCCCACGCCTGGCGGAGGTCCGCCGCCGTGGTGCCGGGCTTGACCTTCGCGGTGGCGGTGGTGAGGATGCCGCGGCTCATAGGCGCGAGCGTCGGGGTGAAGGACACCGTGACACTCTCGCCGGCAGCATTGGAGAGGCCCTGTTCAATCTCGGGGGTGTGGCGGTGGCCGCCGCCCACGCCGTAGGGGCTCATGGAGCCCATCACCTCAGAACCGATGAGGTTGACCTTCGCGGCCTTGCCCGCACCCGAGGTGCCGGAGGCGGAAACGATCACGACGTCGTCTGGCTGGAGCAGCTTGGCGGCGAACCCGGGCGCCAGGGCCAGGAGGGCCGACGTCGGGTAGCAGCCCGGGACGGCGATCCGCGTGGCGCCTTTGAGGGCCTCGCGCTGGCCGGGGAGCTCCGGCAGACCGTAGGGCCAGGTGCCGGCGTGGGCCGAGCCGTAGAATTTTTCCCACGCGGTTGGATCTTCGAGGCGGTGGTCTGCGCCGGCGTCGATCACAACTGTGCCTTCGGGGAGCTGTGCCGCGATCTCGGCGGAAGCGCCGTGCGGAAGTGCCAGGAACACGACATCGTGCCCGGACAGATTCTCCACGGTGGTGTCTTCCAGGATGCGGCTGGCCAGTCCGTGCAGGTGCGGCTGCAGCTCGCCAAGGCGGGAGCCTGCGTTGCTGTGCGCGGTGATGGCACCGATGGTCACGTCCGGATGTCCGGCCAGGAGCCGCAGGACTTCTCCCCCGGCGTAGCCGCTGGCCCCGGAGACGGCAACAGAAATAGTCATGCCGTGAATCTTACAGCAAAAGTATTCAGTGTGCCCGATATTTATGCATCGATGTTGGCATCGATTCTCCCGGCCGCTGGACAAGCAGGCGTAAGATGGAGTGAGGGTGATCATGACCGTGCAGTCCGAATGTCGGCTGCACCGTTGCCCGAAACAGTTACGAGGCCCCGCTCCATGACCACCACCCTTCCCACGTCAGAGCGCCCTAAATCGCGTGTCCGGCAGCCCAACGCAGTTGTCCTGAGCTATTCGGAGCTGCTGAAGAGCGTCAAGGCTGAAGGCCTGCTGGAACGCCGCGTCGGTTTTTACATCACGCTCTTTGCCAGCCTGGTACTGCTCATGGCCGCCACCTGGTTCGGGTTTGCCCTGATCGGCGACAGCTGGTTCCAGCTCCTCATCGCCGCGGCCGTCGGGGTCCTCTGCACACAGCTGAGTTTCCTGGCCCACGAGGCCGGGCACCGCCAGATCTTCGCGTCGCGCCGGGCCAACGACTGGACCGCCCGGATCCTGGCCACCTCGGTTGCCGGCATGAGCTATTCCTGGTGGGAGCAGAAGCACGGCGCCCACCACAACCACCCCAACGTCATTTCGAAGGATCCGGACATTGCCACGGGGGCCATCGCCTTCCACACCGAAGGTGCCGCCACGCGGCAGGGCAGGTTTTCGTTCCTGACCCGCAAGCAGGGCTGGTTCTTCTTCCCGCTACTGTTCCTTGTTGGCCTGGGGCTGCAGATCGATTCAGTGAAGTTCGTGTTCCGCCGGGCCAAGGTGACACACCGATGGGTAGAGCTTCCCATTTTGCTGGTCCGGCTCAGCCTCCTGCCCGTGCTGGCTTTTACGTTCCTGCCGCTCGGGATGGCGTTCGCGTTCATCGGCGTGCAGCTCGCCGTCTTCGGTTTCTACATGGGTGCTTCCTTCGCGCCGAACCACAAGGGCATGCCGGTCCTGCCCGCGGACAGCCGCGTGGACTTCTTCAGCCGCCAGGTCCTGACGTCACGGAACATCTCCGGTGGCCGGTTTATGGACATCCTGCTCGGCGGCCTGAACCGCCAGGCTGAGCACCACCTCTTCCCGGACATGGCACGCCCCCAGCTGGATAAGGCAGCCAAGATTGTCCGCGAGTACTGCAAGAAGCACCAGGTTCCCTACACGGAAACCACGCTGCTGCAGTCCTACGGCATCATCGTCCGCTACCTGAACGATGTAGGCCTTGCTGCAGGACGCCACTTCGAGTGCCCCATGGCAACGGTGACCCGGCGGTTCTAGCACGCACCCCGAGCCACGCGGGCTCCCCCGCATGACTCTGCCCCGTATGCCCCGAAGCGACGGCCGGCTACCGGCCGTCGCTTCGTCGTCGGTAGCGGTATCCCTAGGATGGTCAGAGACACCGGCCGCGGGAAACCCCCGCCCGGAGAGGAGACCTTTTTATGCAAGCCATCGTTGCCCGCCAGTCCGGAGGTCCGGAAGTCCTTGAGATCGCCGAGGTGGACCGGCCGACGCCGGGTCCCGGCCAGTTGCTCATCAAAGTGGCGGCAGCCGGGGTGAACTTCATCGACACCTACCAGCGCGGGGGCATGTACCAGGTCCCGTTCCCCTTTACGCCTGGCTCGGAAGCCGCTGGGACTGTAGAGGAGCTCGGCGAGGGCGTCGAAAACTTCGCAGTCGGCAGCAGGGTGGCCACGGCCGAGGGCACTAAATGCTACGCCGGCTACGCGGTGCTCGATGCGGCCAAGGCACTTCCGGTGCCGGACGGCGTCGACGACCTGACGGCGGCTGCCTTGCCGCTCCAAGGCATGACCGCCCACTACCTCATCAATTCCTCCTTCAAGGTCGAACCGGGCCACACAGTACTGACGCACGCCGGTGCCGGCGGCGTCGGCCTGCTGCTGATCCAACTGCTGAAGGAGAGGGGCGCCCGCGTCATCACCACGGTTTCCTCGGAGGCCAAGGGAGAACTTGCCCGCGACGCCGGGGCCGACCATGTGCTGCGGTACGAGGGCTTCCCCCACCATGTCCGCGAACTCACCAACGGGAAGGGCGTGGACGTGGTGTACGACGGCGTCGGCCGGAACACCTTTGACGGGTCCCTCTCCTGCCTCCGCACGCGAGGCATGCTGGTCCTGTTCGGGGCAGCCTCCGGGGCCGTTCCCCCGGTGGATCCGCAGCGTCTCAATGCGGGCGGGTCGCTGACGTTGACCCGCCCGTCCCTGGCCCACTTCCTTCTCAATGAGCAGGAGCGCCGCTGGCGGTCGGCGGAGATCTTCGCCGCCGCAGACAACGGTCACCTGAAGGTCCGGATCGGTGCCACCTACCCCCTGGCCGAGGCGCGACGCGCCCACGAGGACCTCGAAGGCCGGCGTACCACGGGCAAGGTCCTGCTGGTTCCCTGATGCTATCCGGGGCCTGCGTGAACAGAACATGAACCTTCAACGAACCAGCGACACCTTCCGTTCACTTTACTCAGGCAGAATCCGTCCGTGAGTGAGCATCAGTCAACGGTCGCCGCATCCCTGCCGGAGGATCCCTACCGCCCCCAGCTGGCCGGTTTGCCCCTGGCCCCGCCCGAGCGGACCCTCATGGCCATCCTGGCGGACTCGGCCGCACGTTTCCCGGAGGCCTCAGCGCTCGACGACGGCCGGCGTTCCCTGAGCTACGCCGACCTGATGGCCGCTGTCTTGGCCAAAGGACGGGAGCTCCAGGCCACCGGGCTGGGCGCCGGCGACAGGATCGGTGTGCGGATTCCGTCCGGGACCAGCGAGCTCTATATCTCGATTCTCGCTGTCCTGCACATCGGTGCCGCCTACGTTCCCGTGGACGCCGACGACCCCGAAGAACGTGCTCGGCTCGTCTTCGGCGAGGCTGGCGTAGCCGCAGTGCTCACCGGCGGGGCCGCGGTCTCCGTGCCTGACTCCCCGGAACCCGCTGAACGCACTCAGGCCGAGCGCTGTGCTGCCGAGCCCGGCGATGACGCGTGGGTGATCTTTACGTCCGGTTCCACCGGCACGCCCAAGGGCGTAGCGGTACAGCACCGCTCCGCCGCCGCCTTTGTTGACGCCGAAGCCCGGATCTTCCTGCAGGCGGAGCCCCTCGGCCCGCAGGACAGGGTACTGGCAGGGCTTTCCGTCGCCTTTGATGCCTCGTGTGAGGAAATGTGGCTTGCCTGGCGTCATGGCGCCTGCCTGGTGCCCGCACCGCGGGCCCTGGTCAGGACCGGAACGGACCTCGGCCCGTGGCTCATCAGCCACGGCATCACCGCAGTGTCCACCGTTCCTACGCTGGCTGCCCTCTGGCCGGCCGAGTCCCTGGAGAGCGTCCGGCTCCTGATTTTCGGCGGCGAGGCCTGCCCGCCTGAGTTGGCCGAGCGGCTTGCCGTCCCGGGCCGTGAAGTCTGGAACACCTACGGCCCCACGGAGGCCACTGTTGTGGCCTGCGCGGCTCCCCTGGGTGGTCCCGGTCCGGTCCGGATCGGACTGCCACTGGACGGCTGGGACCTGGCCGTGGTGAATGCTGAAGGACTGCCCGTCGGCGAAGGGGAGATCGGCGAACTGATTATCGGCGGCGTCGGACTGGCCCGTTACCTTGACCCGGACAAGGACCGGGAGAAGTACGCGCCCATGCCGTCCTTCGGCTGGGATCGCGCCTACCGTTCGGGCGACCTGGTCCGCTACGAAGCCGCCGGACTGATCTTTATGGGCCGCGCCGACGAACAGGTCAAGCTTGGTGGACGCCGGATCGAACTGGGCGAAATTGACGCCGCCCTACAGGCCCTCCCGCACGTTGCCGGAGCTGCTGCGGCAGTACGAACAACCGCTGCTGGCAACCAGATCCTGGTGGGCTACCTGGCCGCCGCCGACCCTGACCTGGATCTGGCGGCCGCCCGCGAACTCCTGGCGGCGAGCCTCCCCGCGCCCCTTATTCCGTTGCTGACCGTCGTCGACTCCCTGCCTACCAAGACCAGCGGCAAGGTGGACCGCCATGCCCTGCCTTGGCCGCTGACCGGGGCCGGTGCGGCGGAGGCCGACGCTGCCCCCTTGAACCTGCCCGAAGATGCCTCCTGGGTGGCCGAACAGTGGACTGCAGTCCTTGGCAGCCGTGTAACAAGTCTCGACGCCGACTTCTTCGCCTATGGCGGCGGCTCCCTGTCCGCTGCCCAGCTGGTCTCCGCCCTCAGGGTCCGGTACCCGACTATCACGGTCGCCGACATTTATGCCACGCCCAGGATCGGGGCCCTGATTGATGCGGCCCGCCAGACCCTTCCCGACGGAGTGGCCACCGGACCTGCGCCGTCCCGGACTGTACGCCCCACCGCGTTTAAGTCCCAGGTCTTCCAGACGCTGATGGGCATTCCCTTGCACATCCTGGTGGGGATGCGCTGGCTGACCTACCTCATGGCGGCTAACAACGTGCTGGCCGCGTTGGCCGGCTTCAGCGCTTCCCCCACTGTTTCCTGGTGGTGGGTGGCCGCCTCATGGCTCGTCTTCGTCTCCCCAGCCGGCCGGATGCTAATTTCCGTGGCCGCGGCCCGGATGCTGCTCCGGAAGGTGGGACCGGGAACGTACCCGCGCTCCGGACAGGTGCACCTGCGCCTCTGGCTGGCCGAACAGATCCAGGACCTCGCCGGGGCCATCAGCCTCGCCAGCGCACCATGGGTGCCTTACTACGCCCGTGCGTTGGGCGCCAAGATCGGCAACAACGTCCAACTGCACTCGCTGCCGCCTGTCACCGGGATGCTTTCCCTCGGCAGTGGCTCCAACATCGAGCCTGAGGTGGATCTTTCCGGTTGGTGGATCGACGGGGACATCGTCCACATCGGGGCCGTCCGTATCGGGGCAGCAGCCAGCGTCGGGGCACGCAGCACGCTGATGCCCGGCGCTTCCATCGGCGCCGGAGCCCAGGTGGAGCCCGGCTCGGCCGTCCTCGGCAAGGTGAAGGCCGGCCACCACGTGGCCGGGTCCCCGGCTGAGCGCCGGGGCAAGGCCAAGCACTCGCTGCCGGACACTCCTGCAGAACATCGGCTGATTGGCCGGCTCTGGTTCGCCGGATTCGCCGTGGCTTCAGCCGTGCTGGCCCTGATCCCTTACGTCTCCGCCGCCGCCGCGGCCCTGGTGGTCTTTGCCTTCATCCAAGGCAGTGAATCGCTCTCCGCAGCCGTCCCGCAACTCCTGCTGGCCCTCGCACCCGCGGCCCTCGTGTGGTTCGTCGTCAACCTCCTGCTGATTTTGGTCACCACCCGGTTGCTCGGCATCGGCCTGGCGGAGGGCTACTACCGCGTCCGCAGCCGGATCGGCTGGCAGGTCTGGGCCACGGAACGTGTGCTGGACCTGGCCCGCGACCTGCTCTTCCCCGTTTATGCCAGTCTCTTCACGCCGGTCTGGCTGCGCCTGCTGGGCGCCAAGATCGGCAAGAACGTCGAAGCCTCCACGGTCCTGCTCATCCCCAAGATGACCACCGTGGGCGAGGGCGCCTTCCTGGCCGACGACACCATGGTGGCCTCCTACGAGCTCGACGGCGGGTGGCTGCGGATTGCGCCCGCGAAGATCGGCAAGCGCTCCTTCCTGGGCAACTCGGGCATGACCGCTGCCGGCCGGAATGTCCCCAAGAACTCACTCGTCGCCGTCCTGTCGGCCACACCGGCCAAGGCCAAGTCCGGGACGTCCTGGCTGGGCAGCCCGCCTGTGCGGCTCCGGCGCACCGCCATCGCCTCGGACGACACCCGCACCTATCAGCCGCCGCTGCGGCTCAAGTTTGCCCGCTGCCTCTGGGAACTGGGCCGCTTCATCCCCGTGGTGGTAACGGTGGCGATCGCCGCCGGCGTGATGCTTGCTTTTGACTGGCTGGCTGCCGCCTACAACTACGGGATTGCCGCAGCCCTGGGCGGCGTCGTGATGCTGCTGGCGGGCGCGGTGGCCGCGGGCAGCGCCGTCGTCGCCAAATGGGTCCTCGTGGGCCGGATCCGGGCGGGCGAGCACCCGCTCTGGAGCTCCTTCATTTGGCGCAACGAGGTGGTCGATACGTTTATCGAAATGGTCAGCGCCCCCTGGTTCGCGCGGGCAGCCACCGGGACCCCGGCCCTGGTCTGGTGGCTCCGGGCGCTCGGCGCCCGGATCGGCCGCGGCACGTGGTGCGAAAGCTACTGGCTTCCCGAAGCGGACCTGGTCACCCTCGGGCGGAACTCCACCGTCAACCGTGGCTGTGTGGTCCAGACCCACCTGTTCCATGACCGGGTCATGAGCCTGGACACTGTTACCCTCGAAGACGGAGCAACTATGGGCCCCCACGGCGTCATCCTGCCGCAGGCGAGCATTGGCAGCGGTGGAACTGTAGGACCGGCCTCGCTGGTGATGCGGGGCGAATCGGTTCCCGCCGCGACCTATTGGATGGGCAACCCGGTGAGCCCCTGGAGCGGTCCCGCAGCGTCCGCTCCCAAACCACGCTAGCCCCGCAGTACCAGCTGTCCTGCCGCCCTACGCTGATCGGAAAGACCGTCTTATGAGTTCCCCCGCACCGAGCCCCACGGCCGCCAGTAACGGCCCTGCACGCACCTCGGAGCACGGCGCATCTTCGCCCGACCCCTATATGCCCGGCCATGGCACGAACGCGTACAAGGTCAGCCGCTACGAACTGGACCTTGACTACAAGCTCAGCAGTAACCGCCTGAACGGGCGCGCGGTCCTGAACGCCGTCACCCAGTACGCGACGGCGGCCCTTGTGCTGGACCTGACCGGGCTCCGGGCCACGAAGATCCAGCTCAGCGGGCGTCGGGTAAAAAAGTTCAGCCAGCGCGCCGGGCAGTTGGTCATTGTGCCCGAGGCCGCGCTGCCGGCGGGCGAGGAATTTACCCTCGACATCCGCTACGATGGCAACCCTGGTCCCCGGCGCGGGTTCTGGGGCGAGGTGGGCTGGGAGGAACTCACCGACGGCGTCCTTGTGGCCGGCCAGCCGAACGGCGCCGCCTCCTGGTTCCCGTGCAACGACCACCCCGGTGACAAGGCCAGCTACCAGATCAGTGTGACCACCGACGCCAATTACCGGGCCGTGTGTAACGGCACCCTGATCTCCCACACCAGCAGGGCCAGCCGCGAGACCTGGGTCTACGAACAGGCCGAGCCCATGGCCACCTACCTGGCCACGGTCCAGATCGGCCGCTATGAGTTCCTCGCCCTGACTCCCTTCCCCGTGGACGGGCAGGTTCCGCAGTTCGCCGCCGTCCCGGCACTGTTGGTCGACACGGCCCGCGAAGGCCTGGCGAGGCAGCCTGAGATGATGCGCACCTTTGCCAGCTGTTTCGGGCCCTACCCTTTCCCGGAATACTCCGTGGTGGTGACCGAAGACGAGCTGGAAATACCGCTTGAAGCGCAGACGCTCTCCATTCTGGGCCGGAACCACCTGACGCAGGAGTGGGAATCCCAGCGGCTCATCGCCCACGAGCTCGCGCACCAGTGGTTCGGGAACTCCCTCACTGCCGCATCATGGTCGGACATCTGGCTCCACGAGGGCTTCGCCTGCTATGCGGAGTGGATCTGGTCGGAGGAGGCGGGCGTCCTGCCTGTCGCGAACCGGGCCGCCGCAGCCTGGCGGAAACTGGCCGCCGGCAGCCAGGACATTATCGTGGGCGACCCCGGGCCGGAGCTTATGTTTGATGACCGCGTCTACAAGCGGGGAGCCTTGGCCCTGCATGCCCTGCGGGTCCGGTGCGGCGACCTGGCATTCTTTGCGTTGCTGCACGACTGGACGGATGCCCACCGTCATGGTTCAGTGTCCACGGCGGCCTTTATTCTCGCCGCGGACCGGGCCACCGGCCTGGACACCGAGGCGCTGCTGCACCCGTGGCTGCTTGAGGCCGCCCTTCCGCCGCTGCCCGTGCGCTGACGAGCAAGTGCGCTGACAACAACGTCGCTAGCTGCCGGTGTGCGAAACCGCGACGGCGGCGCGAAAGTTGAGCGGGAGGCCCGCCTCGCCGGCGGCCAGGTCCCGGATTTCCGGGCGCGACAAAACGTCGAGGGTGTCGGGCGCCGTGGCGAGACCGTCGCCCGTCATCTTGAGCCAGGCTTCCTTGCGTGCCCAGAGCCTTGCCCGCTCCTGCAGCAGCAGAGGCCCGGCCAGCCCGGTTAGGGCCGCGCGCTCCGCGGTGGTGAGGGCCACGCCGTCGAACCCCTCAAAGGCCATGCCGGACGGGTCCGCCAGGTCCAGGCCCATCGTGACTCCGGCCGGTGGATCCACCACGGCGCCCAACAGGATCCACCCGGAACTCCGGGACAGGCTCAGCGCGAGCGGCACCGGCTCTCCCCTGAGCGTATAGCCCGGCCTGCCGTGCGATAGCTCGGGGCCGGAGCCGCACCGGGGGCAGCTGAAGTGAGTGGTGAGGTCCGACGCCGGGACGTCCAGCAGTTCTGCTGCGAACCTTCGCAGGGCACGCCGGCCAGCGACAAAAACGGCCCGCGGGCCGGGTGCCAGGGCAGCTGCGCGGGCCAGCTCGGCGGGCCCCAGCACTATTAACTGGTGGCCCGCCGTCGGGTCCTGCCCTTCGGATACGCCGGGAGGGCAGGAACGCAGGACCGGCACTGGCGCCACCGGCCCCGCCCCCACCAGCCCTGCCATCCGGATCCGCGTTTAGCGCTGGACGGCGCCGAAGCGCTCTGCAGCCAGGGCAACCGCGCTTTCGCGCGCAGCCGAGGCCTCATCGGCCGTCAGCGTCCGGTCCCTTGCCCGGAATCGCAAGCCGAAGGCGAGCGATTTCTTCCCTTCTTCAATACCCTTGCCGGCGTAGACGTCGAACAGCGCCACGTCCTCCAGCAGCTCGCCGGCGCCTTCGCGGAGCGCTTCGAGGACCTGGTCCGCGGGAATCTCCTGCGGCACCACCAGGGCAACGTCCTGGGTGGCCACCGGGAACGTGGAGATGTGGCGGGCCACAATCACATCCGCGGCTGCCTCGAACAGGGCATCCGCGTTGAACTCCAGCGCCACCGAACGGGCCGGCATGTCGTGCGCGGCCAGGAGCTTCGGGTGCAGCTCGCCGGCGTAACCCACTACTTCGCCGGTCCGCAGCGAGAGCTGCGCGGCACGGCCCGGGTGGAACGCCTGGTGCGCACCCTGGCTGACCACAACCTCCACACCCAGGACATCCCCGGCGAGCCGGGCAATGTCAAGCGCGTCGGACCAGTCCCACAAGCGCGGCGTGTGGCCGGCGGCAGCGGGTGAATCGTGGCCCGTGAGGACAGCGGCGACATACAGCGGCTGGTCCGGAACGCCGTCGTACAGTGCATCCAGTACCTCGTCGGAAGGCTTGACGCCCAGCGGCGGGATGGACGGCGTACCCACGGTCTCGCCCGGTAGGAAAACGAGGCCCGACTCGAAGAGCGCCAGGTCGCGGAACCCGCGGGAATAGTTCCGCTTGGCCACCTCGATCAGCCCGGGGAGGACGGACGTCCGCAGGAAGCCGTGTTCCTCGCTGATCGGGTTCGCCAGCTTGACCGCGCTCCGGGCCGCACCCTGCTCGGCGACGCCGAACGTGTCGTTGGCCGCCTTGGAGACGAACGGGTAGGCCAGGACTTCGGTCAGACCGGCGTCAGCCAGTGACTGGATTAGCCGACGGCGCTGCTGCTGCACGCGGGTCAGGCCACGTCCCGGAGGGGCCACCGGAAGGGTGGCCGGGATGTTGTCGTAGCCCACCAGCCGCGCGATTTCCTCCGAGAGGTCTTCCTTGGTTTCCAGGTCGTTGCGCCAGCTGGGGGCGGTAACGGTCCAGCCGCCGTCGACTTTTTCCACCACGGCACCGAGGTCCACCAGCGAGGTGGTGATCTGCTCTTCGGTGAAATCGATGCCGATCCGCTGGGCGGCGAAGGCTGCCGGCAGCGCGATGGTCACAGCGTCCGGTGCGGTCCCGACGTCGGTCCCCGCCTGGTCGGCAACCCCGCCGGCGAGCTCCACCAGGAGGTCAACAACACGCTGGGCAGCGATGTCCGCCACGTGCCAGTCGACGCCGCGCTCGAAGCGCTTGGACGCCTCGGACGGCAGCTTGTGCCGGCGGCGGGAACGGCCAATGGACACCTCGTCGAAGTGCGCAGCTTCCACCAGGACGTTCGACGTCGAATCGCTCACCTCGGTGGCTGCGCCGCCCATCACGCCGGCAATGCCGATCGCGCCGGAACTGTCGGTGATGAGGAGGTCCTCGACGTCGAGCGTGCGCTCCTTGTCGTCCAGGGTGGTGATCTTCTCCCCCGCCACGGCCCGGCGGACCACGATGTCGCCGGACAGCTTGTCCAGGTCATAGCAGTGCGTGGGCTGGCCAAGCTCGAGCATCACGTAGTTGGAGATGTCCACCGGCAGGGAGATGGAGCGGATCCCGGCAAGCCGCAGCCGCGAGGTCATCCACGGGGGCGTCGGCTTGGTCGCGTCGACGCCGCTGACGGTGCGGGCCACAAAACGGTCGCAACCGGGCTTGCCGTAGATCGGCGCATCGTCGTTGAGCTTCACGCCGTAGCCGCCGGAAAGCTCCGCCGGGGCCAGGACCTTGGTAGCGGGGTCCGTGAATCCCGTGCCGGTGGCGTGGGCGTATTCACGGGCCACACCACGGATGGAGAACGCGTAGCCGCGGTCCGGGGTCACGTTGATCTCGGCTGCCTGGTCATAAAGGCCGAGCAGTTCCATGGCGTCCGTGCCGATTTCCGGATCAAGCCCGATGCGGGACAGGACCAGGATGCCGTCGTGGTCCTCGCCGATGCCAAGCTCACGCACGGAGGCGATCATGCCGGCGGACAGGTGGCCGTAGGTCTTCCGCGCGGAGATGTGGAAGTCGCCGGGCAGGACCGCGCCGGGCAGCGTGACTACTACCTTGTCGCCCTCCACGAAGTTGTGGGCGCCGCAGATGATCCCCTGCACCCCGGACGGGTCGATGCCGTCGCCGGTGAGGGTCTGTTCCTGGCCTTCGGGGACAACCCGGACCTGGCACCAGTTGATGGTTTTGCCGTTGGTCTGGGGTTCCTTGACGATGCTCAGGACCTGGCCCACCACAACCGGACCCTGCAGGGCGTCCGTGGGACGGTGGACGTCCTCTTCTTCAAAACCGACCTTGACCAGTTCGGCCATCACGTCTTCGGCCGTTGCCCCGGCCGGTACTGCTGCGAATTCACGCAGCCAGGAAAGTGGGATACGCACTGTTAGATCTCCATCCCGAAGTGCTCGCTGAAACGTACGTCGCCTTCGATCATGTCGCGCATGTCGCCGACGTCATTGCGGAACATGAGCGCGCGCTCGATGCCCATGCCAAATGCGAAACCGGAGTAGATATCCGGGTCGATGCCCGCGGCGCGGAGGACGTTGGGGTTGATCATGCCGCAGCCGCCCCATTCGATCCAGCGCGGGCCGCCCTTGGCGCCCGGGTGCCAGATGTCCAGTTCCGCGGAGGGTTCGGTGAAGGGGAAATAGTTCGGGCGCAGCCGAACGGACGCCTCGTCGCCGAACAACTGCCGGGTGAAGTGCTCCAGCGTGCCCAGGAGGTCGGCCATGCTCAAGTTCTTGTCGATGGCCAGGCCCTCGAACTGGTGGAACACCGGGGTGTGCGTCGCGTCCAGTTCATCGGTGCGGAACACCTTGCCGGGGCAGAGGACGTAGATGGGCAGTTCGCGTTCCAGCATGGACCGGACCTGCACCGGGGAGGTGTGCGTACGCATCACCAGGTGGGCCTCCGGCGGCTCCACGAAAAACGTGTCCTGCATTTCGCGGGCGGGGTGGTCCGGCTTGAAGTTCAGGGCGTCGAAGTTGAACCATTCGGATTCCACCTCGGGGCCTTCGGCGATTTCCCAGCCCATGCCCACAAAGATGTCCGCCACGCGGTCCTGCAGCGTGGAGAGCGGGTGACGCGCTCCTGCCCGACGACGGCGGGGTGCGGCAGTGACGTCCACTGTCTCTTCCAGCAGGATCCGGGCGTCGTTTTGTGCTTCCAGCTCGGCGGTGCGGTCCGCGAGCGCCTTGTTGACCCGGCCCCGTGAGGAACCCATGAGTTTGCCGGCTACCGCTTTCTGGTCTTTCGGCAGTCCGCCGATCTCCCGGTTGGCCAGGCTGAGCGGTGACTTCTCACCGGTGTGCGCCAGCCTCACCGCCTTGAGTTCGTCAAGGGTGCCTGCGCCGGCAATGGCGGCGATGGCCTGGTCTACAGCGGCAGTGATGGCGGCTTCATCCGTTGGGTTCGGGATGGCGGCGCCCGGCAAAGTTTCAGTCATCTACTGTTCTTAGCTACGAGTCGGGGCTGCCGGTGAGGGGTGCAGCCGTGCGCGGTTTCCCGGCAGCGCATCCGTCACTGGCAAGTCATGTTGTGGATTCACCCAAGGTGAAGGCACTCGATGACCAGGTCCGGGCACACCGGTCAAACTGGCGGCCACTATCCTCCAGTCTAAGTGAAGGCTCCGGTTACCATGGCCTCATGACACAAGGGCAGGGCCCGTCAGCCGCGCAGCTGTTGACGCCGGGGCAGCGCGTACGACAGCTCGCCAACCTGGCCAACGGCACTACCCTGCTGGGCCTGGCCGTTGCCGCGGCTGCGGGAACCGCCGTCAGCAAAGGCCCCCGCGGGCTGGTCATAGCGTCCGGCTACCGGTGGCGCATTCCGTATGCGGGAGCCTTCACCCTGGGCAACGTTGTCATCTGCCGGATCCGGACTGAGAACCTGACGTCCAATCCGGCGCTCCTGGGGCATGAGGAAAAGCACTGCAGCCAGTACGCCTACTGCCTGGGGTTGCCCTTCCTTCCGCTGTATTTTTTGGCCGCCGGCTGGTCACTGCTCCGGACGGGCGATCCGGCGTCGGCAAATTTCTTCGAGCTGCAGGCCGGCCTGGCAGCCGGCGGTTACGTTGACATCAGGACACCAATGCCGGCGCCCCATGGGGCCGGCGGAATCGAGGTCTGACAATGACGGGCGAACCCAACACCACGACCAACAACAGGACCATCACCGTGACCGGAACGGGGACGGCGGAGGCGCCACCTGACCTGCTGACGATTTCTGTGGGCGTCGAGTGCCGGCGGGACAGCGTCGGCGCCGCCTATGCGGATGCAGGAACAGCGTCCGCAGCTGTATCCGGTGCGCTCCGCCGGCACGGCGTGGCTGACGCGGACATACGGACCTCCGGGCTGAACGTCCGGCCGGAGTTCGTCTGGCGCGACGGCTGGGGCCAGCAGGTGACCGGGTACGTGACCTCCAGTGTGCTCACCGTGCGCCTGCGGCAGGTGAGCGCGGCGTCCGCTGTCATAGCGGCCGCTGTAGATGCCGGCGGCGATGACGTGCGCCTGAACGGACTGGAACTTGGCTTCTCGGATGAGTCAGCCGTCGCTTCCCTCGCCCGGGAAGCTGCATGGCAGGATGCCACTGCCAGGGCCGAGCAGTTTGCATCCCTGGCGTCCGCGCGGCTCGGACCCGTGATGTCCGTTGCCGAGCACCCGGATGTACCCGGGCCGGTTCCGGTGGCCCGGATCCAGCGCGCCGCCGCCAGCGAAGCCATCAGCGTGGAGGCGGGGCACGCGAGCATTGGCGCCAGCGTCACCGTGGTGTGGGAATTGCTGGCCTGACGGTTCCCGGGGGAAGTACACGGTGACGGGTTCGACAGGAACTGCAGGAGCCAGCAGTTCCCGCCAGCCGGAGGTGAGCCCGGCGCGCGTACTTCCGCAGCGTCCGGTCCTTGACTTAAGTTCGAACATATATTCGAATGGAAGACATGAGATGGGATGCACAAGCGCTGACGCCCCCGCCCGCCGATGACCTCGGAAGTGGCCCATCAACCGCCCTGCTCCCCCTTGCCGGGTTGGTCCGTTCTGTGACCACCCCCGAATTCGCCGGCATCACCTTCCATGAGGTCACCGCCAAATCGGTGCTCAATAAGGTGGTGGCCGGGTCGCGGATGCCGTTTGAGTGGACCGTGAACCCATACCGCGGCTGCAGCCATGCCTGTGTCTACTGTTTTGCGCGCAAGAGCCACACGTATCTCGACTTTGACGCCGGACTGGATTTCGACAGCCAGGTGGTGGTCAAGGTCAATGCGGCCGAGGTCCTCCGCAAGGAGCTGGCCAAACCGTCCTGGGGCCGTCACCAGGTGGCGCTTGGCACCAACACGGACCCCTACCAGCGGGCCGAGGGCCGTTACCAGCTGATGCCGGGAATCATCACGGCGCTGGCTGACTCAGGCACGCCGTTGTCCATCCTCACCAAGGGGACGCTGCTCGCCCGGGACATTCCGCTCCTGAAGCGTGCTGCCGCCCAGGTGCCGGTAGGGGTGGGCATTTCCCTGGCCATGACGGATGAGGCGCTCTCGGAAGCCGTGGAACCAGGCACGCCAGGGCCTCGGGCGCGGCTGAAGCTGGTCTCCCGCTTACGCGATGCCGGGCTCCCCTGCGGTGTTATGGCGATGCCTATCCTGCCGTGGCTGTCCGACAGTGACGAAGCCCTTGATTCCCTGTTCGCTTCGTTGGCCGCGGCCGGTGCCACGGGCGTCACCGCCGGCGCCCTCTACCTGAAGCCGGGAACACGCGAGTGGTTTATGCAGTGGATTGCCAAGAACCATCCGGAACTGGCTGGCCGCTATCGGCGCCTCTATGGCACAGGGTCCTACGCGTCCAAGGAATACCGCACGTGGCTAGCCGCAAAGGTGCGCTATTTCAAGCACCGGCACGGCTTCACGAGCGGCCACGGCTTCAGCCACCGTGACCTCGAAGACGATCCCCGTGGCGAGGAAGCCCAGTATCCGGAAGGAATCCTGCCTGTCCCCGGGACAGCAGGCGCTGACTTTCGGAACGCCGACGAAGCAACAGCGCTCCGTCAACCTACCCTGTTCTGACGTCAGGATTTCAACGCGCGTGCGTGTCTGGCTGCTGCGCGCTGAGTGAGTGCAGGAGGGCTTCGACAATGGGGAAATCGGCCGGGATCCAGGGCAGGTCCAGCACTTCCCGGTGGTCCGTCAGCGCGACCCAGCGTAATGCGTCGTGGTCCTCGAGGGGTTGCGGCTCGCCCTGGATAATTTCGGCCAGCCAGACCCGCATGCTTGCCCGGCCGTTCAGCCGCCATCCGGTGGCCGCCGCTGCCGGGAGCTCGAGCCCCAGCCGGACACGCACGCCGAGCTCCTCACTCAGTTCCCGGTGCAATGCGGCCTCGCATTCCTCACCGGCATCCACTTTTCCACCGGGAAATTCCCAAAGTCCGGCGAACTGCTCGGGAGCAGTCCGCCTGGCCACCAGCATGCGCGCAGGGTTCGCCAACGAGTCCACTATTGCTCCGCCAACTACCTGTATCAGTCCACTCACCGCCCCAGTCTATGAGGGAGAATGGTTTGGGGGCCTTCCCCCCAGCATCCCCTTTGAAAAGCAGGCACATGAGCAGCGTCGTCCAAACCTCCACCGCTTCCAAGGCGAAGACTCCGCACGTTGGCGCAGCAATTTTCGCGCTGGCTATGGGCGGCGTCGGCATCGGTGTCACGGAGTTCACCATGATGGGCCTGTTGAAAGAGGTGGAACAAGGACTCCGCATCAGCACCCCGGAGGCCGGGCACCTCATTTCCGCCTACGCCCTCGGAGTTGTGGTGGGCGCGCCGCTGCTCGCCGCAGTCGGTGCCAAACTGCCACGCAAATACCTCGCACTCGGCCTCATGCTGTTCTTCACGCTGGCCAACCTGACCTCCTATCTTGCTCCCGATTACGGGAGCATGCTGGTTTCCCGGTTTGCGGCCGGGCTGCCGCACGGCGCATTCTTCGGGGTCGCGGCTGTGATCGCTGCCTCTCTGGTTTCCCCCACGCGTCGGGGTTGGGCCATCTCCATGGTGATGGCGGGCCTCTCCGTTTCGAACGTTATCGGCGTGCCCGCGGCCACCTGGGTGGGCCAGACCTTCGGCTGGAGGCTGCTGTTCCTCCTCGTAGGAGGCATTGGCTTGCTGACGCTGGTACTGCTGTGGCGCTATGTCCCATACCAGGCCCCCCATCCTGACGCGAGCATCCGCCGCGAACTCGGTGCGCTCAAGCGGCTTCAGGTGTGGCTGGCCATCCTGATCGGCATCGTGGGTTTTGGTGGCTTCTTCGCGACCTACACCTACATTGCGCACACCATGACCCTGGTGGCCGGGATTCCGGGATCGCTGTTGCCCATTGTGGTGGCCCTCTACGGACTGGGCATGGTGGCCGGAACAGTCGTCGGCGGCAGGCTGGCCGACAAGTCAGTGATGGGGACGCTGTACTGGGTCCTGCCCGGGATCGCCGTCGCACTGGTGGTCTACGCGGTGGCTGTGCACTGGCCTTGGTCAGCCCTGGTGATGGTCCTTGTGGTGGGAGCGTCCGGCTCCATGCTGATCCCGGCCCTGCAGACCCGTTTGTTGGATGCGTCGCCGGACGCCCCCTCCCTGGCTTCTTCGCTCAACCACGCCGCGCTAAACGTTGCCAATGCCCTGGGCGCCTTCCTGGGCGGCCTAGTGATCGCCTGGGGCTGGGGCTTCGTGGCACCCGCGCTCGTGGGCGCCGTGTTGGCAGTCTTGGGCTTTGGCATCGCGCTGACCAGCGGCGTCCTGGAACGCAAAAAGCCGCTGGCCGCCTGATCCTGGGAACGGGCGGGCAGCGGCTTCGCCGAAGCATTCGGTGCGCTGAGGAAGGAACGTCAGGCCTGCGGGTCCTGAGCCCCGGCCTCCGCGGCTATCTGGCCGGCACTGGGAACCTGACCGGCGCCTGAGACTTCGTCCGTGCGACTGTCCTCGCGGTGCAGATCCGGTTCGAGGTAGATCACCCGGGCCATCGGAACGGCCGTGCGGATTCGGGACTCGGCACCATCAATCGCGGCGGCGATGCCCCGGCCGGTTTCTGCGGCACCCACGGAGATCTTGGCGGCCACCAGCAGCTCCTCCGGTCCGAGGTGAAGGGTCTTGAGGTGGATGATCCGGTTGTGTCCCCCGGCCTCGATGGCCTCACTTATGCGGGCCACGTCATCCCGGGTGGCGGACTCGCCCAGCAGCAGGGACTTGGTTTCGATAGCCAGCACCACAGCGATGGCCACGAGCAGCAGGCCGATCATGCCGGTACCCGCGGCGTCCCAGATCCCGTTGCCGGTGACGAGGGTCATGCTCACACCCACGAGCGCGAACACAAGGCCAAGAAGCGCCCCGAGGTCTTCCAGCAGGATGACCGGCAGCTCCGGCTGCTTGGCCGTGCGCACAAAGCTCACCCAGCCCTGCTTGCCGCGGACGTGGTTGGATTCGATGATGGCGGTCCGGAACGAGAAGGACTCAGCAACAATGGCACCGATCAGCACCGCCAGAGGAACCCACCAGAAGTCCCCTTCGATGGCGTGCGGGTTCTGCAGCTTCTCCCACGCTTCGAACAGTGCGAAAAGCCCGCCCACGCTGAAGAGCACGATCGAGACGATAAAGGCGTAAATGTAGCGTTCCCGGCCATACCCGAACGGGTGCTCTGGGCTGGCAGCCTTCCTGGCGCGCTTGCCGCCGATCAGGAGCAGCAGTTGGTTGCCCGAGTCGGCCACGGAGTGGATGGCTTCGGCCAGCATTGACGAGGATGCCGTCAGAAAAAAGGCCACGAATTTCAGGACGGCGATGGTCAGGTTTGCGGCTAGGGCCGCGACGATCGCCTTGGTACCGCCATTTGCAGCCACGGAGGCTTCTCCTCTTCACAGGTTTCAAGAACAAGCAGGGATATTCGCGGCGCCGCAGTCGGCTCCGCCCACGAACACCGTACCTTTTTGGGTGCAGAAGACGCATCTCTGACATGCACTAAGCCTGCTGACATTAGAAGGGCCGTATGTTAGCTTGAACACTAATCGGGACGTTTAATCCCGACGAATATGAAGGAGGAGACATGGGTTTTCTTGCTTGGATTATTCTCGGCCTCATCGTAGGGGCCATCGTTAAAGCCGTTATGCCGGGCAAAGTCGGCGGCGGCTGGGTGACGAGTCTCGTGCTCGGCGTGGTCGGCGCGATTGTAGGCGGCTGGATTGGCAGCCTCCTGTTCGGCAAGGGTGACCTTGCCTTCTTTGATCTGGGTACCTGGATCCTGGCTATCGTAGGCGGCCTGGTAGTTGCCGGCGTCTACGGCGCCATCACAGGACGCAGCAAGAGCACACGGGCGCCCTGATACCCCTACCTCATCTGATTCATACAGCAAGGGCCCCGGAGAACTTCCGGGGCCCTGCCTCTTAAGTCACGTATTCAGTCACGCTTTCTGGGACCTGGCACTCGCGTAGAGGCACACCGTTGCCGCCGTGCCGAGGTTCAAGCTTTCGGCTGCGCCGTAAACGGGCACGGCCACCCGGTGATCGGCCAGGGCCAGTTCATCTTCGGCGAGCCCCTGCGCTTCGTTTCCGAACAGCCACGCTGTGGGACCCTCCAGGGCGAACAGCGATTCGACGCCAGGGCCTGCGATCCGGCGGGCGGCGTTTTCGTCCTGGAGCGTATCCAGGTTGACGTCACCGTCACCGTCGGCGGCCAGGATGCCAATCCCCCGCGCACGGCAGGCGGCTGCCACTTCCGCGATATCGGCGCCCAGGACCACGGGCAGATGGAACAGGGAACCTGCGGTGGAACGGACCGCCTTGGGGTTATAGATGTCAACGCTGGACGAGGTCAGGATGACGGCGTCCGCCCCGGCCGCGTCAGCAGCCCGGAGTACAGTGCCGGCGTTGCCGGGGTCCCGGACCTGACACAGCACTGCAAGCAGCCGCGGGCCGGCGTCGAGGACCTGCTCAAGGCTCACGTCCAGGAAACCGCAGACCGCGAGAATGCCCTGCGGGGTAACCGTGTCCGCCATCGCGGCCAGCACTTCGTCGGTAGTGAGGTATGCGTCAATGCCCTCCGCGAGAGCCTCCAGGTCCGGGTGCCGGTCGAGGCAGGCCTCGCTCGCGTACACCTCATAGACGACGCCGGGCTCGCCCGCTGCAATCCTTTTCTGGTGCAGGGTGAGGGCCTCACGGACAGCTTGGGGACCCTCTGCCAGAAACTCGCTGCGCTTTAAACGGGCCGGGCGCCCGGCAAGCTGTGCCACCTTCCTCACCCGATCAGCTCGGGGGTTGGAGAGTGGAAAGTCTTGCGGGCGCCCGGTTTCGTTCATATAAGAACCTTAGTGGCTTCAGCCACCAGTCCTCGAACTGGCGTGGGTGCTACTTGGCAGCCACGTCAGCGGCAGGCTTTGCAGCCTTGGCCTTGGGTGCCTTGGCAGCCTTGGGGGCTGCGGCTTCGACGGCCGGAGCGGACGTGTCGGCAGGCAGGGAATCCTTGGCGATCTTCACCAGCGCGGCGAATGCGTTCGCATCCGAAACGGCCAGCTCAGCAAGCATACGGCGGTCAACCTCAACCTCAGCGGCCTTCAGGCCCTGGATCAGACGGTTGTAAGTCAGGCCGTTGGCGCGGGATGCAGCATTGATGCGCTGGATCCACAGGCGGCGGAAGTCGCCCTTCTTCTTCTTGCGGTCGCCGTAGCTGTACACAAACGAGTGCAGCAGCTGCTCTTTGGCCTTGCGGTACAGGCGTGAACGCTGTCCACGGTAGCCCTTTGCGCGTTCAAGGATAACCCGGCGCTTCTTGTGGGCGTTGACCGCCCTCTTCACACGTGCCACGTGCGTACTCCTTCGAAAATTCTGATCCCAAGCATCTACTGCCGGAACAACCGGCTGGCCTGAGAAGCCTTTTTGGTAGTTGACTGCTGCCAGGTGGCATCAGTCAGAGAACTTGGAACTTAGATGCCGAGCATCTTCCGGATGACCTTAGCGTCACCTTTGAAGACAATCTTGTCGCCGGCGAGGCGACGAGTCAGCCTGGAGGACTTGTGCTCAAGGTAGTGGCGGCGGTTGGCCTGCTGGCGGCGCAGCTTGCCGCTGCCGGTCAGCTTGAAGCGCTTCTTAGCACCACTGTGGGTCTTCATCTTCGGCATGGGAACCGATCTCCTTACGTGTCCACAGACATTGTCTGCAGTTCTTTCGAGCAGCCGCCCCTGCAGGCGGCATGCTGGTTGCGTACTGCAGGAGGATAACCTCCCGCAGCTTTGAACTAGGTAGTCTTCTTGCCAGTCGGCTTCGGAGCTGCCTTGGGGGCAGGCCTTGCAGCAGGCTTCGGCGCTGCCGGCCGGGCGATCGGCTTAGGCATCGGCACCGGCGGCCTCGGAGCTGCCGGAGCCGCAGCTTCGGCGGGCTTGGCAGCGACAGGAGCCTTGACGGGTGCCGGGGCTGCCTTGGGAGCCTCACGCTTGGGAGCAGCGGCCCTCGGGGCAGCCTGCTTGGGCGCCTCCTGGACGGCGGCTTCCTTCACGGGTGCTGCCTTGGCGGCGGCTTCCTTGACGGGAGCTTCCTTCGCCGGCGCTTCCTTGACAGGGGCTTCGGCTTCCGGAGCGGCTTCAGCAGGCGCCTCAGGTGCTTCAGGCTGTGCCGGAGCTTCGGTTTCCGGCTCCGTGGTGATGGCGAAACCTTCCGGAAGAAGGTCAGCCAGCGACTGCGTGAGCGGTGCCTGGTCGTCGCCGGAGACGTCGATGCGGCCGCCACCCGTAGCTTTCGCTTCGTTCTGCGCCTTGGCCTCTGCACGCTGCGATGCGCGGCGTGCCTCAGCCTTGGCTTCGGCCTTGTTCTTCAACGGGCCCACAACCATGACCATGTTGCGGCCATCGATACGGGGACTGGACTCCACAACGCCCACTTCGGCGACATCGTCAGCGAAGCGCTGGAGCAGGCGGATGCCCATTTCCGGACGCTGCTGCTCACGGCCGCGGAACTGGATCATGGCCTTGACCTTGTCACCGGCACCGAGGAAGCGCAGTGCATGGCCGCGCTTGGTCTCGTAGTCGTGGGTGTCAATCTTGAGGCGGAAGCGGATTTCCTTCAGAACAGTGTTGGTCTGGTTCTTCCGTGCTTCACGTGCCTTGACGGCGGCCTCGTACTTGTACTTGCCAAAGTCCATCAGCTTGCACACCGGAGGCTTGGCCTGCGGTGCAACTTCAACGAGATCAAGATCGGACTCGGCAGCCAAACGCAGGGCATCGTCAATACGGACGATTCCTACCTGTTCACCTGCAGGACCGACCAACCGCACCTCGGGGACGCGGATACGCTCATTGATTCTTGGCTCGCTAATGTTAAAGCTCCTGTGATTGATGTGGTATTCCCCGGCAAATAGAGAAGGCCCCCAATTGCCGGAGCAATCGAAGGCCTCGATGATCGGATGCACCGACCTCAGCAGAGGCAGTGCGCACTTCCCCAGGCTCAACGCCTGAAAGAACTGTCCGACCGGTACCCGGCAACCTTGCTTCCTGGCGGAATTGCTTCCGGCGGGAAAACGGCTGACGCGGGTGGGAGAGTACTCCGCTTGCAAACTGCATGTCATTCTACAGAACAAATCCCGCCTAACGCAGCTAAGCGTTGGTGGGACCTTCCACAGCAAAATAACGACATCCAGTCGGTCTGTGACAAGCTTACCAGTATGAGCACCCCAGACAGTAATTCACACGTTTTCGAGGCCCCGGCCGCCAAGGCTGACGTGACCCAGCAAATCCGCGATATCTCGGAGGTGCCGGCCATCGAGGTCATCACCACGGCCGCAGTGCACCTGATGAGCGCAGCCGCGGTCAAGCTGGGCCTCGCCGCCGAGGACAATGCGGAGGAACTCAAGGACCTGGACGAGGCCCGCAAGCTCATCACCGCCCTTGCCGGACTGGTGACCTCAGCGGCCCCCGAAATCGGATCCCAGCACGCCGGCCCGTTGCGCGACGGCCTGCGTTCCCTGCAGCTCGCGTTCCGCGAGGAGTCCATCATCCCGGATGCCCCGGGCAAGGGCCCGGGCGAGAATTACACGGGCGCCGTCAACTAGACCCAAAACAGCAAACTTCACAAAGTACGACGGCGGCGGCGGACGGTCCACACGGACCCTCCGCCGCCGTCGTGTTTCACTTAGTTTTTGTCCAGATAACGGGACTTCCGCACCTGAAAAGGCGGAATATCTGGACAAAAACTCTGGAGGCCGGCGTCAGACCGCAGCGCGGCGGCGTCTGTGGGCCTGGAGCAGCAGTCCCACGACGCAGAGCAGAACGCCGGCCACGCCCACGGAGACAAACCCGCCGGACGGCCCCATCCCGTCGATGAAAATCCCGGCAAGTGGCGCCCCGAGCGCCACGCCGGCAGTCAGCGCAGAGCCGTACCAGCCCATTGCCTCGCCGCGGCGGTCCTCCGCCACCAGGTCTGCCACATGTTCGGAGGCGGCCGACAGGACAGGGGCGCACAACAGGCCCGGAAGGATCGAGACGAAGGCCAGCGTCCAGGTGTCCTGGGCGAAGCCCATCGGGATAGTCAGGGCCGCCATCCCCAGCAGCAGCAGGATCGGCGAAACTGGACGGTGCATGGCCCCGTAGACCAGTCCGCCGACCACCGATGCGGCGCACCAAAAGAGGAAAACAATGCCGATTTCGCCCTGGTGCCCGCCTGTTTCCAGGGCAGCAACAATGCCAACGTCCGTGCCGCTGAGCACCATGCCGGTTCCAGCTGCCACTGCGAATACGGCCGCTACAGTGGCCGTGAGCCAGGCGAAGTTGTGGGCCACCTTGCCCCGCAGCCCCGCCGACCCGCTGCGGGTGCGTTCTGCCCCGGCCGGGACGAGGTCTGCCGCTGCTTCCTGGAGGTGTGCCGGTGCTTCCTGGAGGTGTGCCGGTGCGGCGGAAACCACAGCCACTTCCGCGGCGTGGCGCTGGTCTGCCTGGCACTCCTCAGTCTGCGTGGCACTTCGAGTAGGCGGGTTAAACCACATGAGGAACAACCCGGCCAGTGACGTGGAAACGCCCACCACGGTGAGTCCCAGAACGGTGAAGCCGCTGGTGGCCACAACGGCTCCGGCGGCAGGCCCGATCATAAACACCATCTCCGTGGCGATCGAGTCCAGCGCAAAAGCGGTCCGCCGCTGGTCGCCGTCCGCGAGAACGCCTAGGGACTGGCGGATCACACTGAAAATCGGCAACGTCAGCAGGCCGCCGACGAACACCAGCGGAAGCAGCCACTGGTAGGACACGTGCGGCACCATGGACCAGATGAGGGCCTCTGACACCACCGACGGAATCAGCGCCCGGCGCAGGCCAACAGTGTCCACGCGCCGGCCGCGCCATGGTGCGCCAACGGCAATGCCGATGGTCATAACAGCCGCTGCGGCACCGGCCGCTGCGTAGCCCTGGTCCAGGGTCAGCACGATGTGCAGGGTCAGCAGCATGCCTGCCGCGGAGTGGGGGATGCGGGCGATCATGCCGACCAGCAGCAGCCGCCGGATGGGCCGGTGGGCCAGCAGCTCCCGGTAAAGAGCGAAGTTCACGGAAAATCCTTTGGGTCTGCCCGCGGCAGCCCGGGATCTCCGCGCCAACCGTCAGCTATTGTGCTGCGCGCCGCAACTTGATTTCGATCGAGTCAACACGCTCTCCAAACAATACATTCCGGGACCATGCCTGTTGGAGGCCGGACACCAGGTCCCGGACTGCCGGAGCGTCCAACCCATCCTCAAGGTGGAGCAGCACCTGAAGTTCCGGCCCGGCACCGCCCCCGGAGAGCGTGGCACCGGTACCGGTGCGGGCAGCGACGCCGGAACCCTTGAGGAGGGCAAGCTTGCGTACCGCAGGGAAGGCGTCCGTTGCCTCAGCCATCTCGGCTACCAGCGCTGCATCAGCATAGGACGGGATCCAGTCCCGTTGTTGGGCCAGCGCCCAGACGGCGGGCCGCCGGACCACAAACGTAACCTCCGAGCCTGGATCGAGCACCAGTAACTCGGCCCCCTCGGCCACGGCTGAGAGGGCAGCCCGGGCAGCGTATACCGCCACCGGCCGGGCTTCTGGATGCCAGGCAGCCAAGGCCTCAGCCGAGGTAAAGGCCGGCATGGCCGTCCGGCCGTCGGCGGCCTTCAGGGTGACCATCGCCATGTCCGCTTGCTTGTCCGACGTCAGGCCTTCGACCCCTTCCGTTGCCTCGCCAAGCTGCGCGATGATCGGGACAAAGACGCGGGCGGTGGCCAGCGAGGCCACCACAGCCGCTTCCTCGCCGTTGCCGTCAACCAGGGCCGCGACGGCGGCGAGGTAGCCGGCGTCGGCCGTGCCGTCGTCGTCCTCGAAGTTGTGGATCCTGCCGTCGTCCCCGGCGAGGCTCCGGCCTTCCCATGGCTGGCCGGCCGAGTCAGTACGGCCACCCGCGCCCGCCAATGCCGCGGCAATGTGTCCGGGCAGATGGCGCGGCGGCGATTCCGCTGCCGGATCGGCGTTATGCGTGCTGTCCACGGAAACTGCCTAGCGGCGGCCGGCGACGTCGAGTGCTTCGGGGAGTGTGAAGGCACCGGCGTACAGCGCCTTGCCCACGATCGCGCCTTCCACACCCAGCGGCACCAGGGAGCGCAGCACTTTCAAGTCGTCAAGGCTGGAGATGCCGCCGGAGGCGACCACCGGTTTGCCGGTCTTCTCCACCATCTGGCGCAGGAGTTCAACGTTGGGACCCTGCAGTGTGCCGTCTTTCGTCACGTCAGTGACAACGTACCGGGAGCACCCGGCTTCTTCGAGCCGGCCCAGGACCTCCCAGAGGTCGCCGCCTTCTTTGGTCCAGCCGCGGCCTGCCAGCGTGGTTCCGCGGACGTCGAGGCCGACGGCGATCCTGTCGCCAAAGCGGTCGATGGCACTGCGGGTCCACTCGGGGTTTTCCAGCGCCGCTGTGCCGAGGTTGACGCGGGCAACGCCGAGGGCCAGCGCCGCCTCGAGGGATTCGTCGTCCCTGAGTCCGCCGGACAGCTCCACCTTGATGTCGAGCCGGCCCACCACTTCACGGAGCAGCTCGGCGTTCGAGCCCCGGCCGAACGCGGCGTCGAGGTCCACCAGGTGTACCCATTCGGCGCCCTGCCGCTGCCAGTTGAGGGCTGCCTCCAGCGGTGTGCCGTAGCTCGTCTCGCTGCCGGCCTCGCCTTGGACCAGCCGCACGGCCTGTCCGTTTACGACATCGACGGCGGGCAGCAGTTCAAGAACCGGCAGATCGGTTGCGGTGGTCATCTCAAATCCTTATGGGTGTTGGGTTGCTCGTGGAAGCGGAACTGGGGGTTGCGTGGGCTAGGTTCCAGGAAGCGTCAGCAGGTACGCGGCCAGCAGCGCCATGCCGGCCAGGACGTAGAAGCCCACCTGGGTCCAGAGCGGTTTGTGCTGCTGCCTGAAGGACAGTGCGCCGCCCACCAAAAGGCCGGCCAGGCCCATCAGGACAATCGACCACATCTAGGCGGCGTCCGTGGCAGCTGGCTTGCGAAGGCCGTCCACCCAGTTGCGCAGTAGCCGTGCACCGGCGTCGCCGGATTTTTCCGGGTGGAACTGGGTAGCGCAGAGCGGTCCGTTCTCCACTGCGGCAATAAAGCGCGAGCCATGCTCTGACCAAGTCACCAGCGGCGCAGTCATCCGCGGCTGGATCACGTCGAAGTTCCAGTCCTGGACGCCATAGGAGTGGACGAAGTAGAAGCGCTGATCCGCGACGCCGGCGAAGAGTTTGGATCCTTCCGGAACGTCAACCGTGTTCCAGCCCATGTGTGGCACCACCTCGGCGGGAAGGAGTTCCACTTTGCCCGGCCACTCCCCCATGCCTTCAGCTTCTGTCCCGTGCTCCACTCCGGCCTCGAACAGGACCTGCAGGCCCACGCAGATTGCCAGGACCGGCCTGCCACCGGCCACGCGCCGGCCAATCAGCCGGATGCCGTCCACGGCCTTGAGCTCGCGCATCACAGTCTCGAACGCGCCGACGCCGGGTACTACCAAGCCGTCGGCATTAAGCACGTCCTCCGGCTTGGAGCCGAGGATGACCTCGGCTCCTGCCCGCTCCAGGGCGCGCACGGCGGACCGGACGTTTCCCGAACCGTAATCCAGGACAGTGACCGTGGGCTTACCTTCGGGCGACACAGGCTTCTTGCCGGTGGCCGGATCGATGACGGCGCCGTCCCGGAGAATTTGGCCGCTCACAGGGCACCCTTGGTGGAGGGGATTCCCTCCACGCGCGGATCGGGCTCGACCGCAGCACGCAGGGCGCGGGCGAAGGCCTTGAACTGCGCTTCCACAATGTGGTGCGGGTCGCGGCCCGCGATGACGTTCATGTGGAGGCAGATGCCGGCATGAAGCGTGATGGCCTCAAAGACGTGGCGGGTCAATGACCCCGTGAAGTGGCCGCCGATCAAGTGGTACTCCTGCCCGGCAGGCTCTCCGCCGTGCACCAGGTAGGGGCGGCCGGAGACGTCGACGACGGCGTGCGCCAGGGCTTCGTCGAGGGGCACGGTGGCCTCGCCGAACCTGCGGATCCCGGCCTTGTTTCCCAAGGCAGTGCGCAGAACTTCACCGAACGTGATGGCGACGTCCTCCACCGTGTGGTGGACGTCAATGTGGGTGTCGCCGGTGGCTTTGACCGTCATGTCAATGAGCGAGTGCTTGCAGAGCGCCGTCAGCATGTGGTCGTAGAACGGGACAGACGTGTCGATGTCGGATACGCCCGTGCCGTCGAGGTTAATCTCCACGAGCACTGACGATTCACTGGTGGCACGCTCCATGCGTGCGGTCCGGGGCGCGGCAGCGTTCGATCCGGTGAAGCTCATGGTCATATGTCCTTTAGGCGAAGTCAGTGGTGCGAAAGCGAAGGAGAAGTGCCGGCGCGCGGCGGCGCCGATACTTCAAGTTTAGGCGGGCAGCCTGGCCTGGCTGGCCAGGATGCGTTCCAGCGACGTCAGGAAGGCTGTGGTCTCCGTCTCAGTTCCCGCCGTGACACGCAGGTGGCCGGGGATGCCGACGTCGCGGATGAGCACGCCGTCGTCCAGCAGCTGCTGCCAGACGTCATGGGGGCTGTCGAGGCCGCCGAAGAAGACATAGTTCGAATCGGAGGCGGCAGGTTTGAGTCCCAGTCGGGTGAGTTCCGAGACGATGCGGTCGCGCTGCTCCTTGATGTCCTCGACATCGGCCATCAGCGCAGTGCGGTGCTTCAGGGCGGCGAGGGCCGTTGCCTGGGTGATGGCCGAAAGGTGGTACGGCAGCCGGACCAGGCGTAGTGCGTCCGTGACTTCAGGAGCGGCGGCCATGTAGCCCAGGCGGGCGCCCGCGAGGGCGAACGCCTTGCTCATGGTGCGGGACACAATGAGGCGCTCCCGGCCGGGCAGCAACGTAAGGGCGCTCGGCGTTCCGTCGTGGGCGAACTCGTGGTAGGCCTCGTCAACGATGACGATGGTCTGGCTGGCCTCGCCGGCCTCGTACACGGCCTCCACAACGTCCAGGCCCAGGCCCGTGCCGGTGGGATTGTTCGGCGAGCAGAGGAAAACGATGTTGGGCTGAAGCTCTTTGACCTGCAACGCGGCCGACTCGGCACTGAGCCCGTAATCGTCGGCCCGCTGGCCGACGATGTACCCGGTGTCCGTGCCGCTGGCCAGGAGCGGGTACATGGAGTACGTGGGCGGGAATCCCAGGGCCGTGCGCCCGGGTCCGCCGAATGCCTGGAGAATCTGCTGGAGGACCTCGTTGGACCCGTTGGCCGCCCAGATGTTGGTTGCATCCAGACCGTGGCCGAGATATTCGGCCAGCGCTTCCCGGAGTTCGGTGAACTCACGGTCCGGGTAGCGGTTGAGGCCTGCCGCGGCTTCCGTCACGGCCACGCTGATCGCGGCTCGTACGTCCGCCGGGACGCCATGGGTGTTTTCGTTGACGTTCAGCAGGATAGGTACATCCAGCTGCGGGGCACCGTACGGGGTCAGTCCGCGGAGGTTGGTCCGGAGGGGAAGTCTGTTCAGACGCTCTAGCTGGTCATTCACCTGAACAGTTTAGGTCCGAAGCAGACGGCCGGAAAATGTGACGGCCTGCGGCGGCACACGCCCGAGCCTGCAGGCTCTTTACCTGGTGGGGACGAAGAGTTGCTGTCCGGGGACAACGCCCCCGGCGGAAAGGTTGTTCAACTGGGCAATATCCGCGATGACATCACGGGGATCACGCTCGGGCGCCACCGCACTGGCAATGGCCCAGAGTGACTGGCCGGCCTGCACCGTGACCGAGACTGTTGGCGTCAGTGACAGGTCGGCGGCAGAATCGGCGGCCTTTGCCGGGGCGTTGAGGAAACCCGCCAGGGAAAGCAGGATTGCGGCAAGGATCACCAGCGGGATGCCGATGAGGACAATCCGGCCCCTGCGGGTCAGGCGCAGCGGCGGCAACGATTCCCTGCGCTGCCTTGGCGCCGAACCCGACGTCGAAACGGGTGCGGACCACTGCCGCGAGGTGAGGTCCTGCACGGAAATGAGCTGCGGACGCGAGTCCTGCGAAGCAGATATAGCTGACATGAAATGAGCCCTCCTGGACCATACTGTGCTGCCCGGCGCGCCCTCCGCGTCCACTTGCCGGTACCGGCCTGAGCCGTCCATAAATTCGAATATTCGAATCCGCAAGCAACGAGTAGAACACATGTTCGAACTTTGCTTCTTCATTTTTAGCACTTATCAACGAATATTGTCGAGACTCGCTAGAACAAATGTTTGAAAAAGGCCTGTGGCTGGCCTACGTTTGGATCAAAGAACAACCACCTCTGTAGTTGATCAGCAGGGTCTGACAATCAACTCCGACACCAGCCCCGGGGCGTTCCAGGCACCAGCGGCCGGAGCGGAGCCGGACAACCGAAAGGCATTGGCGAACATGGCAGCACCAGCCGCCGAGGGCAAGGCGACACCGCAGCGCCGCCAGCCCCAACGGACCCCCAAGGGGCTCACCGCCCGCCAAAAGAAGATCCTTGAAACCATCCAGCGCTCGGTGAATGACAACGGCTATCCGCCGTCGATGCGTGAAATCGGTGACACCGTGGGCCTGGCGAGTTTGTCGAGCGTGACCCACCAGCTCTCACAACTGGAGAAGCTGGGATACCTTCGCCGGGACCCCAAGCGTCCGCGCGCCATGGAAGTCCTGATGCCGTTGACGCTGGACGGCGGGTCCACAAAGTCCAACGGGACAACCAAGCCCTCAGTGCTGCACGGCATCGGCGGAACGGTCACCGAACTGCCCTCTGCCATGGACACCGCCATGGTGCCTTTGGTGGGCCGGATCGCGGCTGGCGGGCCCATCCTTGCTGATCAGGTGGTGGAAGACGTGATGCCCCTGCCCCGGCAGCTCGTGGGCCAGGGTGAGCTGTTTATGCTGCGCGTGGCCGGCGACTCCATGGTGGACGCTGCCATCTGCGACGGCGACTGGGTAGTGGTCCGCCGGCAGGCAGACGCCTCCAACGGCGATATTGTCGCGGCCCTGCTGGACGACGAAGCCACCGTCAAGACCTTCCGCCAGCGCGATGGCCACACGTGGCTGTTGCCGCAGAACACCCAGTACGAGCCCATCCTGGGCGATCACGCCACAATCATGGGCAAGGTCGTCTCGGTCCTGCGGTCGCTATAGGACGCCAGCCGGCGCTGCACGCGCTGGCTAGGAAGCGCCCTGGTTAGGACGGGCCCTGGCTTGTAGGACCCTCGCAGGATCCGCGTTCAGTCAGGCGCCCTTCCCGGCCAGCCTTTCCAGGGCGGCGAACGCCGTTTTGCGGTCCGTGGTGGGCCAGAACGGTGGCAGCGCGGCGCGGAGGAATCCGGCGTAGCGCTCGGTGGCAAGCCGGGAATCAAGCACGGCCACCACGCCTTTGTCTCCGGTGGAACGGATCAGCCTGCCAGCGCCCTGGGCCAGGCGGATGGCCGCGTAGGTCGCCGATACCGCCATAAAGCCGTTTCCGCCGGCCTGCGCAACGGCGCGGGACCGTGCGGTCATCAGCGGGTCATCCGGCCGCGGGAACGGAATGCGGTCGATCACCACCAGCCGGCATGATCCACCCGGAACATCTACGCCCTGCCACAGGGACATGGTGCCGAACAGGCAGGTATCGGGCTCGTCGGCGAACTGCTTCACGAGGGCCGTCATGGTGGAGTCGCCCTGGCAGAGAATGCTGAGGCCAAGCCGGGGACGCATCGCCTCAGCGGCCTCCTCGGCCGCACGCCGGGACGAAAACAGGCACAGGGCACCGCCGCCGGACGCCCGGATCAGCGCCTCAAGTTCATCGAGGGCCTCCGGCGACGCCCCGCGGCCTGGCTTGGGGAGGTGCCCTGCGACGTAAAGGATCCCCTGCTTGGGATAGTCAAAGGGCGATCCGACGTCGATCCCGGTCCAGCTGGGCGCGCCCTCCCCCACCAGTCCCAAGCCGCCGGCAGCCGGTTCAAAGGCTGAGCCGATGGCAAGCGTTGCAGAGGTCAGCACCACGGTGTGGCCGGCGAAAAGCCCCTCGCGGAGCTTGCCGGCAACGCTGAGCGGCGCGATGTTGACCAGGGCCGGCGCGGACTCGTCGGGCTGCGCATAGCCATGCTGCGGATCGAAGGAACTTGCGCGGGAGAACCACACCACTTCCCGGTTTTCCCGGGCAACAATCAGCCGTTCGCAAAGTTCGAGGATCAGCATCAGGCGTGAGCGCGCGAGCTGCCGGCCGCCGTCGGCCGTTTGGCTGCCGTCACCCTTGGAATCGGACAGGGCAGCGCGGCAGGCCTCACGCAACTGGTCCACGCAGTCCAGCTGTTCGTCGTTGAGGCCGTTGGGGAGCAGCCCGTTGGGCACTCCGGCAAGGGCGAGTTCCAGGTTGGCGGCAGCGGCGTTGAGCGCATCCACGGTGATGGCCGTGTGTTTCCGTGCGCCCGACGCCGCAGCGTGGACCATTGCCACGGAGAGTTGACCCGACACCGCCCCGGTGACGCGGTCCTGCAGTTCGTGGGCCTCGTCCACCACCACAACGTCGTATTCGGGAAGCACTGCCAGGCCTTCAAAGGCGCTGACGGCGAGCATGGCATGGTTGGTCACCACGACGTCGGCCTCGGCGGCGTCGTGGCGCGCCAGTTCGCTGAAGCATTCGGCTGCCATGGGGCATTTTTGGGCCCCCAGGCATTCCATGGACGTCACCGAAACCTGCCGCCAGGCCCGGTCAGTAACGCCGGGCAGGAGTTCGTCACGGTCGCCCGTGGTGGTCTTCTCCGCCCACTCGCGCAGGCGCACCACTTCCTTGCCCAGCTGGGACGACGGCCCGCCCAATGCGGCGGCGAAATGCGGGACGCTGGTGTCTTCGCCGAGGGAGAACAGCTGGCCCTCGGCGGGTTCCTCGGAGGGGAACCCGCCTTCGAGCTTGTGCTGGCAGACATAGTTGGAGCGGCCCTTGACCAGGGCCACCTTGACCGGGCGGTCCAGGGCAGGGGTGATCGTCTTCAGCAGCCGGGGAAGGTCGCGGCCCACAATCTGGGTCTGCAGCGCAAGCGTGGCTGTGGACACCAGGGTGGGTTTGTTGCTCACGAGCGAGTGCGCAATGAGCGGAATCAGGTAGGCCAGGGACTTTCCGGTCCCCGTTCCGGCCTGAACCAGGAGGTGGTCGCCGGTTTCGATGGCCCTGGCCACCTGCCTGGCCATCTCGTGCTGCCCGCTGCGGCTTTGACCGCCCATGCCAGCCACGGCGCGGTCGAGCAATTCGATCACGAACTGTTCGCCGGCCGTACCTTTGACTTCCCTCGCCACAACTTCAGTCATGGTTGATGAAGGATTCCAGTTCAGCCGCAAGGCCCTCACGCACCATCACCAAAGCGCGGGTACCGTGCTCGCCGTGATCCAGGCTCAGGATCTCGGCATCGGTCTCGTGCAGTTTGCTGATCAGGTCACCGCGATCGTAAGGAATCAGGAGCTCCAGCTTTACGCCGGGCCGCGGAATCCCGTCACTGATGGCCCGAAGCAGTTCGGCGATCCCCTGGCCGGTGCGGGCCGAGACCACTACGTGGCGCGGCTCGCGCTGCTTGAGGCGCTCCACCACAAACGGATCAGCGGCATCGGCCTTGTTCAGGACAATGATCTCTGGCACCTTGCGGGCATCCACTTCGCTGAAGACCTTGCGGACAGCAGCAATCTGGCCCTCGGGGTCCGGGTGGGACACATCCACCACGTGCAGGATCAGATCCGCGTCAGCCACTTCCTCCAACGTGGAGCGGAAAGCCTCCACCAACTGCGTGGGCAGCGACCGGACAAAACCCACGGTGTCCGCGAGGGTGTACCCGAGGCCATCAGAGGTCTCGGCCTTTCGCACGGTGGGATCCAGTGTGGCGAACAGTGCGTTCTCCACCAGCACGCCGGCGTCGGTCAGCCTGTTCAGCAGCGATGACTTCCCGGCGTTGGTGTACCCGGCAATCGCAACCGAAGGCACTGAATTACGACGGCGGTTGGCCCGCTTGGTTTCCCGTGCCGGCTTCATTGCCGCGATCTCGCGCCGTAGCTTGGCCATGCGGGTCCGGATCCGGCGACGGTCCAGTTCGATTTTTGTTTCACCCGGTCCGCGCGAACCCATGCCTGCGCCAGCGCCGCCCACCTGGCCACCGGCCTGGCGGGACATCGATTCACCCCAGCCACGCAGGCGTGGCAGGAGGTATTCGAGCTGCGCCAGTTCCACTTGGGCCTTGCCTTCACGGCTCTTGGCGTGCTGGGCAAAGATGTCCAGGATCAGGGCCGTGCGGTCAATGACTTTGACCTTGACAATGTCCTCGAGGCTACGCCTCTGGGACGGTGCCAGTTCGGCATCAACCACAACGGTGTCAGCCCCGGTGGCCATCACGATTTCCTTGAGCTCAAGGGCCTTTCCGGAACCCAGGAACGTGCCCGGGTCCGGTTTGGCACGGCGCTGCACCATCCCGTCCAGGACTTCCGAGCCTGCTGTTTCAGCGAGGGCGGCGAGCTCACGCAGGGAATTTTCCGCGTCCGCCAAGGTGCCTTCGGACCATAGCCCGGCCAGGACCACACGTTCGAGCCGCAGTTGCCGGTATTCGACTTCGGTGACGTCTTCGAGTTCCGTGGACAGCCCGGCCACGCGCTTCAGTGCCCGGCGTTCCTCCCGGTCCTGCTGGTCGCCGTCGTAGCTGGTGTGTTCGTCGTCCAAGCGGGAGATCGCCTGAGCCCTGCCGAACACGCCCTTGTCACCGTCTGCGGCGGTGACGTTCCTGGCCGGTACGTCCTTGGCGAGAATCCGGTCGATGACAGCTTGGATCTCCTCGGGACTCATGTCCTGGGCTGCTGGATCTGAACCGGTGTTGGGCTGGCTGGTCATGGTCTCCTTTGAAGTTTCGGCATTTTCAGAATAGTGCCGATCGTTGTTCAGTGGTGAAGTATTCGCGCTGGGCTGACGGCTTGCAGTCATCCGGGCCTCCTGGTCTGCTGCGCGCCGGTCAGGACCGGGCCGCGCAGGGAGTCTTCGCATCCGGGGATGCGTGGAGTGGTGGAAAGCGCGGGCAAAACAGCAAGGACCGGCGGCGGCAGATCGCTCGAGTATTGCCCGGCGGCATACCAGATACGTAAGACCTGGTATGTGGCGCACTTGCGGAAGGTTAATACCTGCATCGCTGCGGGGCACAGCTTCGGAACAGGCGGCGTCCGGGAGGGACACCGGCCATGCCGACTACTCGAAGATCAAGAACATGGGTTCAAGATTAGCAGAAGCGCTGCCCGCGGTTTCGCATTGTCCACCCCGGCCAACTAATCTGGCCAGTTATGGAGTCCGCACACTATTTCAGCGCATCGCCCGCTGGGCCGTTCACCCGCAAGCCGCTCACCGTGGAACTGGCCGGCGAGACGCGCACGCTGCAGACGTCCGGCGGCATCTTCAGCCCCGACGGCATCGACAAGGGGACGGCGGTGCTCCTGGCCGAGGTGCCGGCCCCGGACCCCACAGGCAACCTCCTTGACATCGGCTGCGGCTGGGGGCCCATTGCCCTGACCCTCGCATTGCGGGCGCCACACGCCAAGGTCTACGCCGTGGACGTCAATGAACGCTGCATCACGCTGACCAACGAGAATGCGGCCCTGCTGGGCCTGGGCAGCGTGCTGGCCAGCACGCCGGAGGCGGTGGACCCGGACCTGCGCTTTGACACGATCTGGTCCAATCCGCCAATCCGGATCGGCAAGGATGAACTCCACAGCCTCCTGAAGCTGTGGCTGCCCCGGCTGGCGCCGGGAGGCTCCGCGTGGCTGGTGGTCCAAAAAAACCTGGGCTCGGATTCGCTTCAGCGCTGGCTCGCGACGGAACTGGATGCATCCTTCGCCGTGAGCCGGGAGTCCACGTCCAAGTCCTTCCGCATCCTTCGGGTCAGGAAAGCGTCCCAGTAGCCACAATTACGGCGGGCCCGCTGAGCTCGACGTGCTCGTGCCCGCCCGCCCCGGCGAAGAACTTGACCCCGACGACGCCGCCCGGCACGTTGACCTGCCAGGAGTCCGGCGCTTCCGCCCCGGCCCAGTGCCGGATGGCCACTGCGGCGGCGCACGCCCCTGTTCCACAGGACTGGGTCTCGCCCACACCCCGCTCATGGACGCGCATGGTGATGGTGCCGATCCCGTTGTGGACCAGCGGTTCGGCAGGCACGACGAATTCAACGTTGGTTCCATTGGCCGGCACCGGATCGACCTTCGGAGCAGTGTAGAGCCTGGTGGCTTCCAATTCGGACAGTTCAGCCAGTGCCACCACGGTGTGCGGGTTGCCCATGCTCACTGACAGGGCCGGGCGGGGCACTTCCAGGCCGTCTGCGGTTACCAGCGAGTCCATGGCTTTCGCCGTCGCGTCGCCGGGGAAAATGAATTCCCACGGCCCCATGTCCACCGCATAGCTGTCCCCTGTCCGGACCACGGTCTTGACGCCGCCGCGAGTCCCGATGGTGAGCGCGCCGCCGTCGGGCAGGTCAACCAAGCCCTCGGCACGCAGGAAGTGCACAAATACGCGGACCCCGTTGCCGCACATTTCCGAGAGCGACCCGTCGCCGTTGCGGTAGTCCATGAACCATTCGGCCTCGGGGCTGCTCAGCAACAGCTCGCGGCCTTCGGAGAGGTACCGGGACGGGACGGCCCGGATCAGCCCGTCGCCGCCGATCCCGCGGTGGCGGTCGCAGAGCGCGGCTACCTGGCCAGCGTCGATCGTGTGGACGCCGTCGGGGTCGGCGACCAGCACAAAGTCGTTGCCGGTGCCGTGTCCCTTGGAGAAGCGGAGTCCGCCCAAGGTGCGGAAGACGGGCTCTGTGGTCTCTGCGGGAGTTGCGTCCATGGTCCTAGATTACCGGCTGAGAGCCACGGCCTGGGCCGCAAGATCCGGCGCCTGCCAGTCCAGCCAAGTGATGCGGGGATCGGCGCGGAACCACGTGAGCTGGCGCCTGGCGAACTGCCGGGTGGCCACAATGGTGTCCTCGGCTGCCTCGGCAACTGTTGAGCCGCCGTCGAGCACTCTCAGGAACTGTGCATAGCCCAGGGCCCGCGACGCAGTTTTGCCGCCGCGGAGACCCGCCGCGTCCAGCCGACGCACTTCCCCCAACAGCCCCTGGTCAACCATGTTGTGGACGCGCTGGGCCAGCCGTTCACGGAGGACGTCGCGGTCCACGGCCAGTCCGATCTGGACGGCAGGCTGTAAATACTCCCGCTGGGGCATAAAGGAACTGAAAGGCCGGCCGGTGAGCTCATGGACTTCGAGCGCCCTGATGATCCGGCGCGCATCGGAGACTCGGCCCGCGGACACCGGGTCCACCTCCCGGAGCCGTGCGAGGAGGGCATCCTGGCCGGCTTCAGCGAGCTCAGCCTCGAGCCGCTGCCGGAGGACAGGATCCGTGCCGGGGAATTCGAGGACGTCGAGGGCGGCCCGCACGTAGAGACCCGAACCGCCCGCCAGAATGGCGCGCTTGCCGCGCGCATGGATATCGCTGACGATGCTCCGGGCATGCTCCTGGAAGTCTGAAACGCTGGCCTCCTCCGTGACGTCCAGGATGTCCAGAAGGTGGTGGGGAACGCCCTTGCGCTCTGCCGGCGTGATCTTGGCGGTGCCTATGTCCATCCCGCGATAGAACTGCATGGCGTCGGCATTGATGACCTCGCCGTCCAGCTCCAGGGCAAGGTTCACGGCTAGATCGGACTTACCTGACCCGGTGGGACCAACAACAGCAATAACCGGAGGCTGGACCACCGGTCAGCGGCTCCGTACCGGCAGCGTGGGTATCCCCAGCGAGACTCCGGTGCGGCCGGCGCCGCCTGCGGCAGCCGGCACGGGAGCGCCGCACGAATCTGCCTGGGACCTGTCCCAGGCGTCCCCCGCGCGGGAACGCCGCAGGCTGTAGTCCTGCAACGACGGGTCGGCCACGAGGTGGAAGGCTGCGGCTTCGGTGATTGTGACGGTGACCAGGTCCCCCGGACGCGGCACCTCTGCCCCCTCGGGAACGGAGAAGTGCACCAGCCGCTGGTCCTGGGACCGGCCCGACAGCCTGTGGGTTTCTTCGGACTTGCGCCCTGAGTGGGCGGTGACCATCACCTCTACCCGGCGGCCAAGCTGCGTGGCGTTTTCCTCGGCGGCGATCCTGTCCTGCAGTGCGGTCAGGCGTTCAAATCGCTCCTGGACCACGGCCTTGGGAAGCTGGTCCGGCAAGTCTGCGGCGGGAGTACCCGGACGCTTCGAGTACTGGAAGGTGAAAGCCGTGGCGAAGCGCGACTGCTCCACAACGTCAAGGGTGGCCTGGAAGTCTTCCTCGGTTTCGCCGGGGAAGCCGACAATGATGTCAGTGGAGATGGCGGCGTGCGGGATCTTCTCGCGGACCTTGTCCAGGATGCCTAAAAACTTGGTGGAGCGGTAGGACCGTTTCATGTCCTTCAGGACTTTGTCGGACCCGGACTGCAGCGGCATGTGCAGCTGCGGCATCACGTTGGGGGTTTCGGCCATGGCGTCAATGACGTCCTCGGTGAAGGCGGCGGGGTGGGGGCTGGTGAAGCGGACCCGTTCCAGGCCTTTGATTTCGCCGCACGCGCGCAGGAGTTTGGAGAACGCCTGCCGGTCGCCGAACTCCACACCGTAAGAGTTCACGTTCTGACCCAGCAGGGTGACTTCGATGGCGCCGTCATCCACCAGGGCCTGGATTTCAGCCAGGATGTCGCCCGGGCGGCGGTCCTTTTCCTTCCCGCGCAGGGCCGGGACGATGCAGAACGTGCAGGTGTTGTTGCAGCCGACCGAGATGGAAACCCAGCCGGAATAGACCGAGTCACGCTTGGTGGGCAGCGTGGAGGGGAAGACGTCCAGGGATTCGAGGATCTCCAGCTGGGCTTCGTTGTTGTGCCGGGCCCGGTCCAACAGTGCAGGGAGGGCTCCGACGTTGTGGGTGCCGAAGACAGCGTCCACCCAGGGAGCCTTCTTGAGGATGGTCTCGCGGTCCTTCTGGGCCAGGCAGCCGCCCACGGCGATCTGCATCCCGGGGTTGGCGGCCTTGACGGACGCCAGCATGCCCAGGTTGCCGTAGAGCTTGTTGTCCGCATTTTCCCGGACGGCGCAGGTGTTGAACACCACGACGTCGGCCTGCTCACCGCTGGCCGGTACGTAGCCCGCGTCTTCGAGCATGCCGGCCATCCGCTCCGAATCATGCACGTTCATCTGGCAGCCGAACGTTCGCACCTGATAGGTACGGGGCTGCTGGAGGGCTGGGTCGGGTGACGGGGCGGTACCGGATGCGGGGGAAGGAATGGTCAAACTCACCTGTTAAGGGTACCGGGTCGCCACGGTTACCGGTTTGGCGGGAGGGGCCGCTTCACCGGGCCTACAGATCCGGCAGGCTCTCTGCTGACTCTGCCTGGCTGTCCGCACGTGCGTCGAGTACCTCTCCGACGATCCGGAACGCCTGCGACGGCTGATAGCCCTTGCGGGCCAGCATCGACGCCAGCCGCCGGGTGATCTTGTCCCGCTCGGCGCGGTCGGACAAATCCGTGCCTGCCCGGAGCTTCCGCTCCACCAGGAGCCGGGCCGACACTTCCTCGTCCGCGTCGGAAAGTTGTTCCAGCGCGGCGGCAGCGGTCTCCGGGTCAATCCCCTTGTCCGCCAGCTCGCGCCGGAGGGCCCCTTTGGCGAGCTTCCGAGACTGCGACCGGCTGCGCACCCACATGTCGGCGAACTCGGCGTCGTCAATGAGGCGGACCTCCTGGAAGCGGTCCAGGACGGCTTCCGCCACATCTTCCGGAATGTTCCGCTCGGCCAGTTTCCGTGCCAGCTGCAGCCGGCTCTTGGCCGAACTGGTCAGCTGCCGGAGCACGATGGCCCGCGCCACGGACGCGGGATCCGGTTCGGTGTCTGCGTTTGCGTCGGCGTCTCCGGCGATGGCAGCATCCGGATCGGGTCCGTCCGGTTCGAAGCCGGGGCGTCCGCCCCGTCTCCGCTGCCGTCGCCCCGATCCGGCGTCCTGCCCGGCCGCACGCCATCCGGCGCTCTGCCCGGCCGTCACGTCAGGGGCGTCCCTAGAAGCCGTCAACAGCCTTCAGCTTCGGTGTCTCTTTGGCATCAGCTTCGGCGGGCTTAACTACCCCGACACCAAGCTTCTCCTTGATCAGGCGCTCCAGTTCGGTCGCCAGCTCGGGGTTGTCGCGCAGGAACCGGCGGGAGTTCTCCATGCCCTGGCCCAGCTGGTCGCCGTCGTACGTGAACCACGAGCCCGACTTCTTGATGATGCCGTGCTCAACGCCCATGTCGATGATGCCGCCCTCGCGGGAAATGCCCTGGCCATAGATGATGTCGAATTCGGCGATCTTGAAGGGCGGGGCCATCTTGTTCTTGACGATCTTGGCCTTGGTACGGTTACCGACGGAGTCGGCACCTTCCTTGAGCGTCTGGATCCGACGGACGTCGATGCGGATGGACGCGTAGAACTTCAGGGCCTTACCGCCGGTGGTGGTCTCCGGGGAACCGAAGAACACGCCGATCTTTTCACGGAGCTGGTTGATGAAGATGGCGGTGGTTTTGGTCTGACTCAGGCGGCCGGTGATCTTACGCAGCGCCTGGCTCATGAGGCGTGCCTGCAGACCCACGTGGCTGTCGCCCATGTCGCCCTCGATTTCCGCACGCGGCACCAGGGCAGCAACAGAGTCGATGACGATGACGTCCAGCGAGCCGGAGCCGATCAGCATGTCCATGATTTCCAGGGCCTGCTCGCCTGTATCCGGCTGCGAGACCAGGAGGGCGTCCGTATCCACGCCCAGCCTGGCGGCGTATTCGGGGTCCAGGGCGTGCTCGGCATCGATGAAGGCGGCAATGCCACCCAGGCGCTGCGCGTTGGCAACGGCATGCAGTGCCACGGTGGTCTTACCCGAAGATTCCGGGCCGTAGATCTCCACGACGCGGCCGCGGGGCAGGCCGCCAATTCCCAAGGCCACGTCCAACGCGATGGATCCGGTGGGGATGACTTCGATGGGGGCACGGACTTCATCGCCCAGCCGCATGACCGAGCCCTTGCCGAACTGCTTGTCAATCTGTGCCAGCGCTGCGTCGAGCGCCTTTTGACGATCCGGGGCTGCCGCCATGGTTCACACCTCTAATGCTTTCTCGCTTTGGAGTGGCCTCAGCGGCCATTTCTTGGTCATCTCTGACGCTAATGGCACCCGCTGACATTCTGGCCGGATGACATCGCCTATGTGGATAACCCACTACGAAAAGCATAGCTTTACCCGAACAGATATTCGAACAGATCCGGCGGCGTGTCAGCGCAGAAAGGGCGCACGTGAGCCTGGGGAACGCTGTCTGGTTGGTGGCGGCGTCAGCCGCGCAGGGGTTTGACGTCGCGTCCCAGGCGCCGCTCCGGCGGCACATCCTGGACATCGCAGATGGCCAGCCACACCTGCCGGGGGCTTATTCCGGCCGCGAGGGCCTGGTCGGCGGTCCGCCCGCCGGCCCCGGCCAGGACCAGGGTGCTGCTCAAGACCCGTGAGTAGCCAGCCCCGAATTCGTCGTCCATAAGCCGCCAATAGTCACTGATCCGCACCAATAGAGTCTCTCACGGTCCCGGACCCTAGAATTGTTGCCATGAGCAACCCTGCCGACGGCCCTCCTGCGACAGGCCTTCCCGAAACCGGCCTTCCGGCGACGTCCCCTGCGGCGACAGGTACCGACAAGGACACCGTCGATGAGGCCCTGAACACCGTGGAACACCAAATCAGTCTCTTTTGGCGGCGCGCCCGGTCGGTGTCCCATCAGCTCTCGCGGCAGGTGCACCCGGACATGGAACCGGCGGCCTACGGCCTGCTTTCGGTCATCCGGCGCGAGGGACCCATCCGGTTGACAGACCTTGCCCTGAACATCGGAGTGGGCAAGCCATCCGTCAGCCGCCAGATCGCTTTCCTGGAAAGCATCGGGCTGGTGTTCAAGGAAGCTGACCCCCTGGACGGAAGGGCGCAGTCGATCCGCCTCACCGAAAAGGGCGAGGAAAAGATGCATCAGGTCCAGGATGCGCGCCGCCAGGATTTCCGTGAGCGGCTCGGTGAGTGGCCGGTCGGGGAACTGCAGACCCTCGCCGAATACATGGCAAAGCTCAACTCCCTCTTTGAACTCGACGGTTTCGCGAAGGACCCGTCCGCCGGCGACACTGCAAAATAGCCGCCACACGCAACAAAGCCTCCGACCCACGGCCGGAGGCTTTGCTGTACGTCCTGTCTGGCTCCTGCGGACGGCTTACCGTGCGCCGGAAAGCAGGCCCTTGGACAGTTCGTTGTTGAGTTCAGCGCTCAAATCGCGATCAAGGTCGCGGCCGTAGCGCTGTGAGAATTCCTGGGGAACGGTGTCCGGAACGGCAACGCCCTCGGCGACGGCGACACGGTCGCTGACTTCCCTGAGCATGCTGGACAGCGGCACGTCCAGGGCTGAGCAGATTGAGGAGAGGAGCTCTGATGAAGCTTCCTTCTGGCCGCGCTCTACTTCGCTGAGGTAGCCCAAGGAAACACGGGCACTGTGCGAAACTTCGCGGAGCGTGCGTCCCTGGCGCTGGCGTACATCGCGCAGGACATCACCGATTTCGTGACGAAGTACAACCATCTTGCGCTCCTTCTGTTCGCTCTTGGCCTGATCGGCGAGGCCCACATCCTTCCAGCGGACAACGCCGTTTATGGATACGGGCTGCTTTACCATCTGTATCGCCTTGCTCCCTCATAAGTTCGGTCCGCCGTGGAGCGAACCGTGGTGGTTTATTCATCCTAGGCGCCTCCGCTCTCCGGAAGCGACACAATGTAATAACTAATGGACACCGGGATTTGTTCCCGGCAACTTTACGCCCGGTAGCTTCAGGAAGATAGGGCCGCGATCAGACTTTCGAGTGCAGCGCCGCAAGCCTGTCCGCGGATCTCTGCGCGGTTCCCGGTGAAGGCGTATTCGAGATATGACGCACCGTCCGCTGTGGCAACCCCGATGAACACCGCCCCCACCGCTTTGCCGTCATGTTCCTCCGGGCCGGCTACTCCTGTGGTGGCAACGCCGATGTCAGCACCTAGCGCAGTCCTGGCCCCGGCCGCCATGGCCGCTGCGATGGCGCCGTCAACGGATCCGGCGGCGGCCAGCAGCTCTGCCGGAACGCTGAGAACGTCCACTTTGACGGAGTTCTGGTAGGCCACCACGCCGCCTTGGAGCATGCCTGAGGCTCCGGCTGTGTCGGCGAGGACGGCACTGACCATTCCTGCAGTGAGCGACTCCGCGGTCGCGACGGTGCGGCCCGTTTCCAAGGCCATTTTGACTGTCTGTTCTGCCAGATGGTGAAGGTTGGTCACGTCGGCTCCCTAGTTGCCAGCTGTAGTTTTTCCGGCCTGTTTGCCCTGTGACCGGATGCGCAGGGCTTCAATGACGTATTCGACGCCGGTCCATACCGTGATCAGTACGGCCACCATCATGACGGCGAAAGCCACCCACACAAGCCACGGTGCCAGCGCGCCGAGTGGCAGGAGGTACAGGAAGATCGCGGCCGTCTGAACGACGGTCTTGAGCTTGCCCCCGCGCGAGGCCGGGATGACACCGTAACGGATAACAAAGAAACGAAGGGCGGTGATGCCCCATTCCCTGACGAGGATGACGATGGTGACCCACCACGGCAGTTCATTCAGGATGGAGAGCATCACCAGGGCTGAGCCGATGAGGAGCTTGTCGGCGATGGGGTCGGCAATTTTGCCGAAATTGGTGACGAGGCCGCGGCTCCTGGCGATGTCGCCGTCGAGCTTGTCGGTGTAGATGGCGACGGCGAACGCCACCACCGCGGACCAGCGCCACGGCCCGGACTCGCTGTCCAGCCCGGGGGCATCGGCGAGGAGGAACCAGACGAAGAACGGCACCAGGGCGATGCGCAGCATGGTCAGGATGTTGGGAAGATTCCAGATTCCTGGGCTGCTGGAGCCGGCGGCAGTTGCTTCGGTGCTAGTCACACTCCTAGGCTACCGTCCGGTGAGTGACCAAGCGTCTTCGGAACCGTCCTCGTCGTCGCCCGAGGTGCCGTCGGCGCCGTCGAAGTACTCAACCTTCTGGCTGCGCTGGTCCAAGTCCGCCTGCACGAGGTCCTCCGCATAACCGCCCTGGGCAATGTTCGCGTTGGCGTTGTCGCTTAGCGCTGCCGTCTGTGAATCAGCAACGGCCGGCGCGTCCTGGCCCTTCATGGCTGCCAGCACCGACGCGAGGTCGTCCGGCTTCACCAGGACGTCGCGTGCCTTGGACCCTTCGGAGGGGCCAACCACTCCCCTGGACTCCAGGAGGTCCATTAGCCGTCCGGCCTTGGCGAAGCCCACCCGGAGCTTGCGCTGGAGCATCGACGTCGAACCGAACTGTGTGGTGACCACCAGTTCGGTGGCCGAAAGCAGCACTTCGAGGTCGTCCCCGATGTCGTCGTCGATCTGCTTTTTTGGCGCTTCGGGGGCGACATCGTGGCGGTAGTCGACCTTGAGCTGGCCCTTGACGTGTTCCACCACCTTGTGGATTTCAGACTCCGTGACCCAGGCGCCCTGGACACGCATGGCCTTGGAGGCACCCATCGGCAGGAACAGCGCATCGCCCTGGCCGATGAGTTTTTCGGCCCCGGGCTGGTCAAGGACCACGCGGGAGTCCGTGACGGAGGACGTGGCGAAGGCCATCCGGGAAGGCACGTTGGCCTTGATCAGGCCGGTGACGACGTCCACGGAGGGCCGCTGGGTGGCAAGGACCAGGTGGATGCCGGCGGCACGGGCCAGCTGGGTGATGCGGACGATGGAGTCTTCGACGTCGCGCGGGGCCACCATCATCAGGTCGGCGAGCTCGTCAACAATCACCAGCAGGTACGGGTAGGGCCGGATGACGCGCTTGGAGTCCACGGGAGGCTGGACCTTGCCGGCGCGGACTGCCTTGTTGAAGTCATCGATGTGCTTGAACCCGTAGTTGGCGAGGTCGTCGTACCGCGCATCCATTTCGCGGACGACCCACTGCAGGGCCTCCGCAGCCTTCTTGGGGTTGGTGATGATGGGTGTGATCAGGTGCGGGACGCCTTCGTAGGCGGTGAGTTCCACCCGCTTCGGGTCCACCATGACCATGCGGACCTCATCCGGGGTGGCCCGCATCAGGATCGAGGTGATCATGGAGTTCACAAAGGAGGACTTACCGGCGCCCGTGGCGCCGGCGACGAGCAGGTGGGGCATCTTCGCGAGGTTCGCCACAACATACCCGCCTTCGACGTCCTTGCCGACGCCCATCACCATGGGGTGGTCGGTCCGGCGCGCGTTCTGGCTGCGGAGGACGTCGCCGAGGGAGACAGTTTCGCGGTCCGTGTTGGGGATCTCGATGCCGATGGCGGACTTGCCCGGGATGGGGCTGAGGATCCGGACGTCGCTGGAAGCCACGGCGTAGGAGATGTTCTTGGAGAGGGCGGTGACGCGCTCCACTTTGGTGCCCGGCGACAGTTCGATCTCGTACCGCGTGACGGTGGGTCCGCGGCTGAAGCCGGTGACCTGCGCTTCCACATTGAACTGGTTGAGGGTCTCGGTCAAGGACGCCACAATCGCGTCGTTGGCTTCGGTGCGCTCCTTGGGGATGGAGCCCGGGGTCAGAACGTCCGACGGCGGCAGGGTGTAGGTGACGTCACCCGCCAGTGAGAGTTGCTCGGTCCGCTGCGGAATAGGAGCCGGAAGGGGCATGGGCGTGACGGGCTTGGCCGGCACCTGCGCAACGGCGGCGGGTGCAGCGTTGAGTGAGCCGGCGGCCACCATCCCGGGTGTGACCAGCGGGATGGCCTCGGTGGCGTTGTCCTCTGCCGGAGCCCTCCCTGCAGCGCCGAGGCCCTGGGCCGCTTTGATTTTTTCGACGGCGATTTCCGCCTGGGTGGGGCGGCGCACGCCGGGAGCGGGGCGCGGTCCGCGGCCCGACTTTGCGTCGGTCTCGTCGTCGTCGATGACGGCGTGCTCAAAGGCTTCGTCGCCCACGTAGCCTTCCAGCCCGGCGTCGGACTCGTCGTCCTTGCCGAAGAAGCGCCGCTTCTTCTTCCGCGGCGCAGATGCTGCCCGGGTTTCCTCGAGGTAGCTGCGGTCGTGGCTGTCCCCGTCAGCGCCGGGTTCCTGCAGGTCCAGGCCCATCAGGTGCTCATAGGCTGCCCGAAGGCGGCGTGGAATGGCTCCGAAGGGAGTTGCGGTAATGATGAGCGTTGAGATGAAGGCCAGCAGGCCGTAGACCACAACGGGCACCGCCGCGTGGATGGCCGCGAGGGGTGAGGCCGCCAGGAAGCCGAGCATCCCGCCGGCCTGGCGGAGGCCGTCGAAGCCTTCGGCAACAGTGGGCTGCCCGCCCACAACGTGGGCAACGCCGCAGCCCGCAAAGGTCATGATGAGGAAGCCGATCCCCACGCGGTTGTTTCCGCGGCCGTCGTCGGGCTGCCGGAAGAGCCGGAAGGCACACACAAAAAGCATCAGCGGCAAAAGCAGGGACATCCAGCCGAAGGTTCCGTTGACCACGCCGTAGACGGCGTCGGGGAACCAGCCGGTCATTCCCCACCAGGCGAAGGTGGCGATGAAGACGCCCAGGGCAAGGTTGAACAGGGCCGCGCCGTCGCGGCGTTCCTCTGCCGGCAGGTCGCTGACATCGGAGCCGATCCTACGGACTCCGCCGCCGACCAGATGGCCCACGCCCAGCCAGGCGCCGCCCACAACGCGCAGGAGCCAGGGCTGCCGCTGTTCGACGGCGGGAAGCTGGCGGGTGCGTGCGCTGCCCGCCGATGATCCGGCCCGGCTGCCGGTGCGGCTGGACGCTGTGGCGCCTCCACCGCGGCCCGCCGAGCTGCCGGATTTGGCGCTGGATTTGCCGCCAGCGGTGCCTCGGGGCGCGGGAGTGGTACGAGTGGCCATACGTGCCACGGTACCGGAACTGGGGCGGTTTTCCGCGGATTTCCGGCTGTTCCCGGCCTCATGTTGCGGATGGGAAAGGCCCGGTTCTACAAGAACCGGGCCTTTGCCATTCCGCTTGCCTTCGGGGCTGTTACGCCTCGAGGACCACCGGGATGATCATGGGCTTGCGGCGCAGCTTGCGGTTGACCCAGGTGCCGACAACTCGGCGGACAACCTGCTGGAGCTGGTGGGTGGTGTGGTCCGTGCGGTTGAGCACGGCTTCTTCCAGGGCGGCGTTGATCTTCGGGATGATCTCGTCGAAGACCGAATCGTCCTCGGCCACGCCGCGTGCGTGGATCTCGGGTCCGGAGACCACCTTGCCGGTGGTGCGGTTGATGACGGTGATGATGGAGATGAAGCCTTCATCGCCGAGCGTCTGGCGGTCCTTGAGGTCCGCTTCCGTGACTTCGCCGACGCTGGAGCCGTCCACGTAGACAAAGCCCACTTCAACCTGGCCCACGACGTCTGCGCGGTGGTCCTTGAGGTCGATGACGGTGCCGTTGTCGGCAAGGATGACGCTGGCGGTGGGGACGCCGGACTCGATGGCGATCTTGCCGTTGGCGATCAGGTGGCGGGTCTCGCCGTGCACGGGCATCGCGTTGAGCGGCTCAAGGATGTTGTAGCAGTAGAGCAGCTCGCCGGCGGCTGCGTGTCCGGAGACGTGCACCTTAGCGTTGCCTTTGTGGATGACGTCCGCGCCGAGCTTGAGCAGGCCGTTGATGATGCGGAAGACGGCGTTTTCGTTGCCCGGGATGAGGCTGGAGGCCAGGATCACGGTGTCGCCGTCGCCCACCACTACGCGGTGGTCGCCGTTGGCCATGCGGGACAGCGCGGCCATCGGTTCGCCCTGGGAACCTGTGGACATCAGGACCACGCGGTTGTCCGGCATGTTGTCGATGTTCTTGATGTCCACGAGGAGGCCGTCGGGAACGTCGAGGTAGCCGAGCTTGGCGGCGATGGCCATGTTCCGGACCATGGAGCGGCCCACGAAGGCCACCTTGCGGTTGTGCTTGGCGGCGGCGTCAAGCACCTGCTGGACGCGGTGGACATGCGATGAGAAGGACGCCACGATGATGCGCTTGGTGGCCTGGCCGAAGAGCCGTTCCAGCGTGGGGCCGATTTCCTTTTCGGCGGTGGTGAAGCCCGGGACGTCGGCGTTGGTGGAGTCAGACATAAAGAGGTCAACGCCCTCTTCACCCAGCTTGGCAAAGTGCCGGAGGTCGGTGATCCGGCCGTCCAGGGGCAGCTGGTCCATCTTGAAGTCGCCCGTGTGCAGGACAGTGCCGCCGGCCGTGCGGATGAACACTGCCAAAGCATCGGGGATGGAGTGGTTGACCGCGACAAACTCGCACTCGAAGGGGCCAAACTTTTCGACCTGGCCCTCTTCAACGGTCATCGTGTACGGACGGATCCGGTGTTCCTGCAGCTTGGCCTCGATGAGGGCAAGCGTCAGCTGCGAGCCCACCAGGGGGATGTCGGCGCGCAGCCGCAGGAGGTAGGGAACGGCGCCGATGTGGTCCTCGTGGCCGTGGGTCAGGACAACGGCCACGATGTCGTCGACACGGTTCTCGATGTAGGAGAAATCGGGCAGGATCAGGTCAACGCCGGGCTGGGTCTCCTCCGGGAAGAGGACACCACAGTCCACGATGAGCAGTTTGCCGTCGATTTCGAACACGGCCATGTTCCGGCCGATCTCCCCCAGTCCGCCCAGCGGAACGATCCGGAGGGTGCCTTGCGGCAGGCGTGGAGGCGTGACAAGGCCGGGAAGGGCGGTTTGGGTCATAGTGCACTACTTTCCAGGCGGAAGGGTGCTGGTCTTCGCCCTCAGGGAAAGACCAGCCCCGCTTCCGCCAAATCCTCGCGGATGGTTACGATCTCGGCTTCGTCCGGCTCCACGAGGGGCAAACGGACAATCGAGTTGGGCAGGACTCCCTGCCATTTAAGAATTTGTTTGGCTGCAACGGCTCCCTGGACGCGGGTCATCGTTGCCCTCACGACGGGCAGCAGCTCGAAGTTGATCTTACGCGCGGTTTCGAGGTCGTTCGCGTTGATGGCGTCGATCAGTTCGCGGAAGCGGCGCGTTGCGACGTGGGTTGTCACACCCACGAGCCCGACGGCGCCCAGGGACATCCACGGAAGGGTCAGTCCGTCGTCGCCGGAGTAGAAGTACAGGTCCGTCTCTGCCATCACGCGGCTGGCTGCCATGAAATCGGCTTTGGCATCCTTGACGGCGACGATGTTCGGGTGCTGCGCCAGGCTGATCATGGTTTCGGGTTCGATCGCGATGGAGGAGCGGCCCGGAATATCGTAGAGCATTACGGGCACATCGGTTGCGGACGCGACGGTCTCGAAGTGTGCGCGGACGCCGGCCTGGCTGGGCTTGTTGTAGTACGGCGTGACGAGCAGCAGGCCGTCGACGCCGAGAGCTGCGGCCTGCTGGGAGAGGTGCACCGAATGTGCGGTGTCGTTCGTCCCGGTGCCGGCGATGATGGCGGCGCGGTCTCCCACGGCCTCCTTGACAGCGCGGAACATGCCAAGGTTTTCTTCATCCGAGAGGGTGGACGTTTCGCCGGTGGTCCCGGTGACGACCAGGCCGTCGCAGCCATCGTCCACAAGTTTGGTGGCCAGTTCGGCTGCCTGCTTGTAGTCCACGGCGCCATCCTTGGTGAAGGGCGTGACCATGGCGGTCAGGAGCGTACCAAGGGCAGGAGCGGTGGCGGATTTGTGAGGCATGGAAAAAACGTTACCCTGTCGGCAGCTGGTTAGGACAATGGGGGCGGCGTGATACGCGTCAACTAGCGGGCCGCGATGCCCCCGGGACGGCGGTCATCACGCACTGGCAAATCGACTCCCGCGGGGTCAGCGGAATTTCCGCAATACACTCAGCTGCAGGATGGCGGTGACTACTTCAGTGCCGGTTCCGGCCGCCTTTTTCACTTCGAACCCGTCCGGTCCCCAGAACCCGCTGAGGCCGCAGGAGGGGCCCAGCGAGGTGGATCCGCCAAGGTTTGCCAGAATGGCGAACATCCGGTTGTCCATGGCCCTGGCTCCGAGATGCAGGGCAAGCCGCCGATCTTCCGCCTGCGTGTACAGGGCCGAAACGGCGTAGATATCCGCGCCGGCCTGGGCTGCCCCGGTGGAGTGGGCCGGAATCGCGGCATCAAAGCAGATGGCCAGCGCGATCTTCCAGCCATCCAGCTCGATCACGACGGCACCGTCGCCGGCGGCGAAGACCTCCCGCTCCTGGCCGTGGAGGTGGGTTTTGAAGCCGAATTCGGTGGTGCCGTCGGGGTGGATCACGAGGCTGGCGAGCCGCGGCGTGCCGTCAGGTTCCCGATAGGCAGCACCTGCCACCACAGTGATCCCGGTCCGGCGGCAGATTTCGTGGAGATCGGCCAGGCGCGGGTCATCGCATTGAAGCCACGAGTCGTCAGCAGCCAGTAGCGCCAGGTTGTACCCCGTCAACGACAGCTCAGGAAACACCACCAGCCGGGCACCGTGGGATTCGGCGTCCTCGACCAGCCGGACGTGTTCTTGCACGTTCGGGATAATCCCGCCTTCCAGCGCCTGGTACTGCACGGCAGAGACGGTCAGGGCATCAGTCACCCCTCTATCCTAGGGATGCGCGCCTTGCCGAGGGAACTACGCCATCCTGCGGCTTCCCTGGCTGGCAGTAACGGTCCACCGCAGCCTCCCGCAGCCCCTCAGCCCAGGCCGCGAGCCGCTGGGCCGCCCGGACGTAGTGGAACAGTTCCGTGGGCGTCAAGGCATCGAGGTCGGTTTCGTCCAACCTGCGGGCCAGCTCTGCCCCCGCAGGCTGGGCGGTGAGTGTGACGCCTTCGTCCTGCCACTGGATGTCCACAGGGGGCCGACCTGCCACGAGCTGGCGGAAGAGGAAGTCCACCACTCCCGGGCTCATCGCTTTCATCAGTCCAACAGGCTGTGCCGAGCCGGGGTCCTGGGCGTCCCGGGCGGGGCGCACCGATCCGCCGGCGGTTGGGGATTCCGGAAAGGGTCGCGGCTGGGATGGGGTTTGCATGGTGTCCATATTATTCGAACATATATTCGAACACAAGGTCTACAAGACCGTGTTTCCGGCCGGTTCTTGACTGCTGCCACAAAGGTTGGTGTGAGAACATCGCCTCATGACGTCCCGTGCCCCGGCAAGACCCTCGCGGGTGCCTCGAACCTCACAGGCCGTGGGCCGCCTCCGCGGTATTGACGCAGCCAGGGGGCTGGCGCTCCTTGGCATGATGGCCACACACCTGCTCCCCACCTTCGAGGCAAACGCCGACCTCACTCCCACGTGGATCGGCCTGACCTTCTCCGGCCGCGCGGCAGCCCTCTTCGCCGTGTTGGCGGGCGTGGGCCTGGCGCTGTCCACCGGAAAACAGGTACCTCCGGAAGGTGTTGCCCTGAACGCAGCCCGCCGCGGCATCGCACTGCGCGCCCTGGTGATTGCCGCCGTCGGGCTCTCATTGGGCGGGCTGGAAGTGAACCTTGCCATCATCCTGGTCCATTACGCGCTGCTGTTCCTGTGCATCCTGCCATTCCTGGGCCTGAAGCTGAAGGCCCTGTGCGCCTGGGCCGTCGGCTGGATCGTGGTTTCCCCGGTCCTCGCATATCTGCTCCGCCCCTGGCTTATGGCAGCCAATCCGCCCCTGAATCTGGGGCACAACCCGTCCTGGGAAGACCTCTCGACGCCCTTCCCTCTGCTGGGAGACCTGTTCCTGACCGGCTACTACCCGGTGTTCCAGTGGCTGTCGTACCTGCTGGCGGGCCTGGTCATTGGCCGGCTGGCCCTCACCAAGGCGATGGTTCCTGTCCTGCTGCTTGCCGGCGGGACTGCGGTGGCCGCACTGGCCAAGGCTTTGGGCACCGCCGCAATGGAGAACTGGGGCGGCCGTGCCGCGCTGGAGGCGGTCCTGAACGCCCCCGGATACCCGCTGGACAGTGTCCTCCAGGTCAACCTCACGGGAATCCCGCAGGAAGGATCCTGGTGGTGGCTGGCGGCCGCGGCACCGCATTCGGCCACCACGCTGGATCTGCTTCACACCTGCGGCGTGGCGGCCGCCGTTGTGGGTGTGTTCCTCCTGCTCGGCAGGCTGGCTGACTGGCTGGACCTGGACCTGTTGCTGCCGCTGCGCGGCGCGGGGGCAATAACGCTCACGCTCTACTCAGCGCATGTGTGGGTGGTTTCGGCGTTCTACCTGAAGCCGCTGCCCACCGGCTGGACCGAGGCGGGGATGTACTGGGCACATGCCGCGACGGCCATCGCCGTGGGCATCGTGTTTGTCCTCCTGAAATGGCGGGGTCCACTGGAACTAGTGGGCCATGCCGCCAACCAACTGGGGCGCGGCGGACCAGCCGGCCTGCGCTAGCATGCCGCCATTGACCTGCCGCCGCCGAGAGTAGTCGCGGAGAGCAGGCTCCTACGCCGGAACCCTACCGCGGAACAGCTTCACGGCGTCGCGCATGGACGCGCGGGCGCGCTTGCGGTCCCCGGCAGCGTCATAGGCGCAGCTGAGCCGGAACCACGAACGCCAGTCGCCGGGCGCCGCTTCCGCCTCGGCCTTGTACTTTTCGAATTCCAAATCCGCAGCGGAGCGGACGATCCGGCCGGCGGGTGTGCGCGGCAGTTCGTCTACCGGGAGCCCGCCTTCGGCCTCCAGCACCTTGGCCATCTGTTCCGTGCGCGCACCGAACAGCAGTTCACGGATCATGGCCCAGGCGCCGATGGCCGGGAGGACCAGGTAGGCAGCCCCGATGGCTTTGGCGGCGGGGTTGCTGTCCAGCAGCAGGAGCACGGAGCGCTGGAAGGACACCACCAGGTAGAAGACCAGCAGGAGCGTTACGGCACCCACCCAGATCTTGGTGCGGTTCTTCCGGAACGCAGCCAGGAACTCGCCCACGGCCTAGAGTCCCAAGTCCAGGTAGCCGTCCAGGCCCACCGTCAGTCCCGGATGCGCAGCGACGTTGCGCACGCCAAGCAGCACTCCGGGCATAAATGAAGCACGGTCAAAGGAATCGTGCCGGAAGGTCAGCTGCTCGCCCGGGCCGCCAAGCAGCACCTCCTGGTGGGCCACCAGCCCGCGCAGCCGGACGCTGTGAACGCGGACTCCCTCAACGCCGCAACCCCGCGCGCCGGCGAGTTCGCTGGTGGTCGCATCAGGACTGGGCGGAACGTCCGCAGCCTTGCGCTCGGCTGCGATGAGCTGGGCGGTGCGGACAGCGGTCCCGGACGGCGCATCAACCTTTTCCGGGTGGTGCAGTTCGATGATTTCCACGGACTCGAAATATTTGGAAGCCTTGGCAGCGAAGGCTGAGGCCAGCACGGAGCCGAGGGCAAAGTTGGGGGCGATCAGCACTCCGGTTTCGGGGTGCTCCGCGAGCAATGCTTCCAGGGCGGCGAGCCGTGTGGAATCCCAGCCGGTGGTCCCCACAACCGCGTGCATGCCATGCTCGACGGCGTAGCGCACGTTCGCTTCCGTGCTCTCGGGGACGGTTAGGTCCACCACGATGTCGGCACCCGAAGTGGCCAGCTGGTCCAGCGAGTCGCCGCGCCCCAGGGCGGCTACGAGCATCAGGTCGGAGGCAGCTTCAACGGCCTTTACGGCTTCGGCGCCCATGCGCCCGTTGGCGCCCAGTACAGCCACGCGGGTGGGCACGGAGAGTTGTTCGGTCATGCCGTTAACCCTACCGTCGGGCCGGGTGCGAGATTGAACCGGAGGCTGTGCGTTACCTCGCAACCACAGGCAGGCGAAGGGAAGCCAGTGGTGCTCAGCTGCCTGCGCCCACCCACTCCACCGTGCCGTCGGCGAAGAACTGTTCCTTCCAGATGGGAACCTGCTCCTTGATGCGGTCCACCAGTTCGGAACACACGGCAAAGGCCTGTCCGCGGTGCGCAGCGGAGACTGCACAGACCAGCGCCGGATCGCCGATGTCGAGCATGCCGATGCGGTGGGCAGCCCAGATCCGCACGGGCTGCGTGGCGGATCCCTCGCCGGCATGTTCGGCGGCCAGACGGGCGACGACGTCGGCCATGACCTGGTGAGCCGTGGGGTGCGCGCTGTAACTGAGCCGCTCCACTGCCTTGCCGCCGTCGTGATTCCTCACCACGCCGCTGAAGCTGACCACGGCCCCTGCGGTGTCAGATTCCACTGCAGCGATGGCCTGGTCTACGGAGATGGGTTCTGCGCTCAGCACCGCGTGGACCACTTCGAAAACCGATTCAGTGCCCATGGCCGCCCTCCAGCTGGTCGCACAGGTGCCCGATCAACGGGTCCAGCACCGACAGGCCGTCCATGACGCCCTTGGGTGAGCCGGGCAGGTTAATGATGAACGTCTGCCCGGCAGCTCCCGCATGGCCGCGGCTGAGGGCCGCCAGCGGCGTTTTGGTTGCGCCTTCGCGCCGGATGGCCTCCATGATGCCCGGGATTTCACGGTCCAGAAGGGGCAGGGTGACGTCGGGTGTGCGGTCGTCCGGGCTGAGCCCTGTACCGCCGCTGGTGATCACGACGGCGGGATGCTGGGTGAGGAGGGCCCGGATCGCCGCACCGACGGGCGCGCCGTCCGGCACCACCATGGCGGGGTACGCCTCGAAGCCGTGCTCGGTGAGCCAGTCGATGATGACGGGCCCGGTTTCGTCCTCATAGATGCCTGCGGCGGCCCGGGTGGACGCAATGACAACCCCGGCCTTCCGGCCCTGCACCTCGCCGTGAGTGTGCGGCTCCGGCAGGTGAGGTTGCGGCGTGTGCGGCTCCGTGCTTGGCTCAGCCGGGTAAGTGCTCTCGGTGCTCATAGTGTCCAGTCCCCGCTCTTGCCGCCGCTTTTCGCCAGCACTTTGATGTCGGTCAGCACGGCGTGCTTGTCGACGGCCTTGATCATGTCGTACACGCTGAGGGCAGCCACGGAGGCCGCCGTGAGCGCTTCCATCTCCACCCCGGTGACCCCGCGGGTCTTGACCGTGGCCAGGATCGCCACGGAATCGGTTCCGAGCTCGAAGTCCACGGTGACTTTCGAGAGCGGCAACGGATGGCAGAGCGGGATGAGTTCGGGGGTCTTTTTTGCCGCCATGATGCCGGCAACCCGCGCCACGGCCAGGGCATCACCCTTGGGCAGGCCGCCGGATCCGAGCAGGCCTAGCACTTCGTCAGTGGTGCGGACGGTGGCAGTGGCGGTGGCTTCCCGCGTGGTTTCGGTTTTACCTGACACGTCCACCATCTGGGCGCTTCCGTCCTGGCGCAGGTGGGTCAGCGCGGACGGGCTATGTTCTGGATTCACAGCATCCATACTTCCACCTCGTCACCCTCGGCGAGCGCCGAGACTCCAACGGGTACGTGCACCAGCGCGTTGGAGCCGGCGAGGGCGTGCATAAGGTGGGAGCTTTCGCCCCCTTCCAGGCGGACGGTTCCGTCCCCCTGGAGGGTTCCGCGCCGGACCTGATGCTTGTGTTCAGGCGAGGAAAGGCTGTGGCCCAGCCGTGCGCGGACAGGGATCCGTGGTGCCGGCGAGCCAAACAATTCGGTCAGCACAGGCCGCAGGAACATTTCGAAGGAAACCAGGCAGCTGACGGGATTTCCCGGGAATCCGAGGAAGGGCACACCGTCGAACGTCCCGATGCCCTGCGGGCCGCCGGGCTGCATGGCCACATGCAGGAACTCGGTAGCCTGGCCGTCCATGGCCTGGCGGACCACTTCGTAGGCTCCCTTGCTGACCCCGCCCGTAGTAACAATCAGGTCCACCGCACCAACATGGCTGCGCAGGAGTGCCCGGAATTCGTCAGGATGGTCCGAGGCGATGGCCGTGCGCACCACGGCCAGGCCCGCTTGCCGCATGGCGCTTTCGAGGAGGGTTCCGTTGGAATCGTAGATCTTGCCGGCCGGCAGGGGCTGGCCCGGTTCCATTACTTCGTCGCCGGTGGTGGCGAGCAAAACGGTCACCGGCCTGCGCACAGTAACTTCAGCGATCCCCAGGGCCGCCAGCAGCCCCAGCTGCGCCGGGCCAAGGAAGGTACCCGAGGCCAGCGCCCGCTCCCCCGCCGCAATATCACTGCCGGCCGACCGCACGAAGGTGCCTGCCGCCGTCGCCGGCAGCCACACAGTGGTTGTTTCCCCCGGGGAGGGGAACCGGTCCGGGACGGCACGTTCCACGGGCACGACGGCGTCAGCACCGGCGGGAATCATGGCTCCCGTCATGATGGGGGCGGCAGTGCCGCGGTCCAGTGCCGCCGGCACGGCACCTGCCGGAACGGGGACAACCACAGGCAGCTCCGCACCGCCGTCGGGCATGTCCAGGCTGTTGACGGCAAAACCGTCCATTTGGGAGTTGGCGAACGGCGGGAGGCTCAAGGGGGCCAACACGTCCTGGGCCAGGCCCTTGCCCAGCGCGTCGCGAAGTGCCAGCGTCTCCGTCCGTGCCTGGGCGAGCAGGGGCGCCAGCAGTTCGGTGACGGCGGCGCGGTGCGCGGCCACGGACCGTGCCTGGTGGGGCGTGTGGCTGTGCTCAGTATGGCTGCGCCCGGCCTGGACGTGCTCGCTGCTGTTCGCGGTGTGGCCGTGCTGGTGCGGAGGGCTGTGCATGGTCCTGCCTTCGGTCCGGGCCGTCATGGATTCACGTCAACTCTAATCGTGTGGAAGCCAGTGGCCCCGTCGGGAGCAACCGGCCGGCGTTCCTCCACCTGCGGCTTGCCGCTGACGTCCGTGGCGCGGACCTGGACCTCGTACTGGCCCGGCGTCAGCTCGATGCCAAGCTGCCACTGGTACCAGGTGTCCAGCGAAATCCCGGGTGCGAGGCGGGCCGCCTGCCACGGACCGCGGTTGACGCGGAGTTCCACCTTGCCGATCCCAGTGTGCTGGGCCCAGGCCACGCCGCCAAACATGACCGTTCCGGCACCCACCCGCCGGCCGGTGCGGGGCACGTCGATCCGTGAGGACGTCTTGATGGGGCCGCGGTCGGACCAGCCGCGCGGAGTCCAATAGCCGGCGTCGTCCGCGAACCTGGTGACGCGGAGTTCCGTCAGCCATTTGGTCGCGGAAACGTAGCCGTAGAGGCCGGGCACGATCATCCGGACCGGGAAGCCGTGTTCCAACGGCAACGGTTCGCCGTTCATCCCTACCGCGAGCAGGGCGTCCCGCTGATCTGTGAGGACTTCGAGCGGGGTGCCTGCCGTCCAGCCGTCGGAGCTTCGGGACAGCACCATGTCGGCACCGGATTGCGGCCGGGCCAGGGCCAGGAGTTCCCGCACGGGCCAGCCGAGCCAGCGGGCGTTGCCGATCAGGTCTCCGCCCACTTCGTTGGAGACGCAGGCGATGGTGACGTGCCGTTCGATCAGGGGTTTGGCCAGCAGATCGGCCAGGTTCAGTTCAATCTCCTGTTCCACCATCCCGGTGACGCGGAGTACCCAGGATTCGGGATCGAGGGAGGGGACGATCAGGGCGGTGTCGATCCGATAGAAGTCACGGTTCGGTGTGACCAGCGGCTGCATTCCGTCCAGTCCTACCTCGGCGCCGGCCGGGATGGCAGGCGCTTGCGAGGCTGCGGCAGGAAGTTGCAGTTTTTCGCGGGCGGTGCTGATTCCTGCTGCGGCACCTCGCCAGACTGCTGCCACAACCCCGCCCACGGCGGTGGCCCCGGCGCTCGCAGCCAAGACCTGCAGGAACGTGCGCCGCCCGGCGGTTGTTGCCGTCCTCGCGGGAACTTGCGTTTTTGCGGCACCTGTCCGGGCTGCTGTCCCCGCGGCGCCTGCCGGGAGTCCTTCGTGGAGGCGTCGGATCAGCCATCCCAGCAGGAGCGCACCGGCCAGGGCTGCGACCAGTGGCACTACGGCCGCGGCCGGGGTCATCTGGGCGCGGGTGAGGACCGCGCTAAGCCCGACGAGCCCAAAAACAGCAATCACCGCCACACCGGCAAACCGCCTGCGCTGTTCCAGGATCCCGGCCAACGACCCGACGGCTACGATAACCAGCAGCATCCCGCCCACGAACACCGCTTTGTCGGCAGTGCCGAACAGGGAGATGGCCCAGTCCTTCACACCCGGCGGAACAGCATCGATCATGGCCCCGCCTACCGCCGTCAGCGGCGAAAGCGACGGACTGAACAGTCCTGCCAGCAACTCCCCTATGACGACGGCGGCGCCGGCGGCCACCGCCCCCGAGGCGGCGGCCCAGCGGCGGCTGCCTTGAGCGGCACCGTCGGTTCCCGAGCGCCCGGGAGAGGTGGCGCCGTCGTCAGCCGTTTCCTGCAGGGGCTGGGAGCTGTTCACCTCTCCAGCATAGGTTCGCCGGGCCCCGGCAGCGCCGGACTTCGCCGTCCCCTGGAGAAGTGTACGACTTCCGTAAGATCATCCCGCGGCATCGGCGCCATGCCGCGGCCAAACGTGGCGTAGCCTGAATTCATGAGTGTTCAGCTTGGTATGCCGCAACCCCGCGAAGATGCTGGGCCGGGCCTGCCGCCTGCCCGCCCGGCCGGCACGGCGCCCGGACTGCTGGACCAGTACGGCCGCCGGGCCACGGACATGAGGCTGTCGCTGACGGACAAATGCAACCTGCGCTGCACTTACTGCATGCCGGCAGAGGGGCTTGAATGGCTGTCGAAGCAGGCCGTGATGTCCGCCGAGGAGATCGTGCGGATTGTCCGGATCGGCGTGGACCTGCTCGGTGTCCGCGAACTGCGTCTGACCGGCGGGGAGCCTCTGGTCCGGGCGGACCTGATTGACATCATTGCGGCCCTGCGCAGCAATCATCCGGACCTGCCGATCTCCATGACCACCAACGGCGTGGGCCTGGACAAAAAGGCGGGCGCGCTGAAGGCCGCGGGCCTGACCCGCATCAATGTCTCGCTCGATTCGCTGCACGAAGAGACCTTCACCAAGCTGACCCGGCGCCCGTTCCTTGACCGTGTCCTGGCCGGCGTCGATGCCGCCTGGGCGGCCGGGCTGGGCCCCGTCAAACTCAACGCCGTGCTGATGCGGGGCATCAACGACACCGAGTCGCCGTCCCTGCTCGCGTGGGCGCTGGACCGCGGCTACGAACTGCGCTTCATCGAGCAGATGCCCCTTGATGCGGACCACGGCTGGACTCGGCGGAACATGATCACGGCGGCCGAGATCCGTTCCCTGCTCTCGCGCGACTTCGTGTTGAGTCCCGATCCCCGCGCCCGCGATGGAGCCCCCGCAGAACGCTTTGAAGTACGACGCCGGACGGCCGGGACCGCGGGGCCGGATGGTCCAGTGCTGGGTACTGAGGGACTAGGGCCTGCCGCTGACCGGCATCGGCCCGAAGGCGTGGAGGCGGCGCCGGAAGCCCACGGGCCGGTGCTCGGCACCGTGGGCATCATCGCGTCCGTCACGGAGCCGTTCTGCTCCGACTGCCGTCGCACACGGATCACCGCCGAGGGCAAGATCATGAGCTGCCTGTTCTCCCGTGAGGAGTTTGATCTCTTGGGTCTTCTGCGGGACGGTGCCAGTGATCAGGCCCTGGCCGAACGCTGGCAGGACGCCATGTGGGTCAAGCCAAAGGCCCACGGCATGGACCACACAGGTCTCGGCGCAGCGGACTTTGTCCAGCCGGACCGCAGCATGAGCGCCATCGGAGGCTGAATTCTTGAACGTACGTTACTTCGCTGCCGCACGCGCCGCTGCGGGTGTAGAAGAGGAGTCCTTTGATCTCGCGTCGGGGACTACAGTGGCCGGCTTGCTGCAGGCAGTCCTGGCTGTGCACCGAGCCGAGCCTCCTGCCGGCACTCCTCCCCTGCAACGCATCCTGTCCCGGAGCAGTTTCCTGCTCAACGAGGTGGCCGTCCGGGACCGCACGACTTTGTTAAATCCGGGCGATGTGGTTGACGTGCTGCCCCCGTTCGCCGGCGGGTAGGGCACCCGCGGACGGCGCGAGGGGACACTTGAGGCCCCAGATCTTGGCGCGACGGACAGTAGAGGCCCACGATCCCAGGGCCCTAAGGGCTCGCGAAACAATAATGCCGGCCGGTCACGGCGTGTCGGGTGTGGTGAGCGTGTAGTTCCATTCGCCGTGGAATTCGTGGCGGGTGAGGGG
>NZ_JBSRZM010000023.1:0-81008 GCF_054057635.1 Arthrobacter sp. UYNi723 | reverse complement strand
ACCATCCTGCGCGGAAGAACCAGTAACCATGCCCACGATTCTCCCAGCCGCCCCTACCAGGACATGGTTAATCCGTCGGCGTTTTAAGAATTACGGCCCGTCATTTCTGACCCACGCACCTAGGTGCGGGTGAGTGCCTCGTCGTCGGCTGCGGCATCACTGCCGGCAAGGCCGGCGTCCGCGCTGGAATCCGCGCTGGAATCCGTGGCGTCCACGGCGGACTTTGCTTCGGCGAACTTTTCGTTCAGGCGGGAATGCCGCTGGCCGTAGGCGAAGTAGATCACGACGCCGATGACCAGCCAGCCTGCGAAAAAGATCCACGTCTCCACTGCGAGGTTCGTCATCAGGTAGAGGCACAGGACGGCGGAAACCACCGGGAGGACCTTGCCGAACGGAACGCGGAACGACGGTTTCAGGTCCGGGCGCTTCTTGCGCAGCACCAGGATGCCCAGGCTCACCACGACGAACGCCGACAACGTGCCAATGTTGATCATTTCTTCCAGCAGGTCAACGTTGGTCAAGCCGGCCACAAGTGCTACGGCGGCGCCGCAGATGACCTGGAGGCGGACCGGCGTCGAACGTTTTTCGCTGGTCTTGGACAGCGCGCGGGGCAGCAATCCGTCGCGGCTCATGGCCAGTACCACGCGGGACAGCCCCATCAGCAGCACCATGATGACGGTGGTGAGGCCGATCAGGGAGCCGAAGGCGATGACCTTGGCCGCGGTGGTGTTGCCGACGGCCTCGAATGCGGTGGTGAGGGTGGGCGTTTCTGCTGCCGCGAGGTCCGTGTAGGACACCATGCCGGTGAGTGCGAGGGACACCAGGATGTAGAGCAGCGTCACCACGGCCAGGCCGCCGAAGATGCCGCGGGGCAGGGTCTTCTGCGGGTTTTTGACTTCCTCCGCGGACGTGGCCACGACGTCAAAGCCGATGAAGGCGAAGAACACCAGGGCCGCGCCGGCGAAGATGCCAAGGGTGCCGTACTGGGCGGGCGCGGCACCGGTGAGGAAGCCGAAGAATGATTGCTTCAGAACATCCGCGGAGCCGCCGGCGGTAGGTTCCGCGGCGGGCACGAACGGCGTGTAGTTCTCGAACTTCACATAGGTGAAGCCCACTACGATCACAAACAGCACAACGGCGATCTTGATCAGGGTGAAGACGTTGCCCACGCGGGCGGAGAGCTTGGTGCCAAGCACCAGGAGCACGGTGAAGACGGCAACGATCAGGAACGCACCCCAGTACAGGTCCACGCCGCCGAGCGACAGCGCCGGCGGCACGTCGGCGCCCATCAGTGAGAACACCTTGCTGAGGTAGATGCCCCAGTACTTGGCGATCACTGCCGCGGCGGTGAACAGTTCCAGGATCAGGTTCCAGCCGATGATCCACGCGAGCAGCTCGCCCATGGTGGCGTACGTAAAGACGTAGGCCGACCCGGCGACCGGAATGGCGGTGGCAAACTCGGCGTAGCACATGATGGCCAGGGCACACGTCACGGCGGCAATGGCGAAGGACAACGTCACCGCGGGGCCGGAGAAGTTGGCCGCGGCCTTAGCGCCCACCGAGAAAATGCCGGCGCCGACAGCGACGGCGACACCCATGATCATCAGGTCCCAGCTGCTGAGCGACCGCTTGAGCTTGCGTCCGGGTTCATCGGCGTCGGCAATGGACTGCTCGATGGATTTGGTCCGGAGAAGATTCATAAGGTTCCACGATCCTGATTTGTGTTGGAAACAGACCCATCGACGATACTCGTCCACCCACTGGACGTTCACATCTGTCCCGCATGGTGAGACTCGCTGCCCGCCCCCGGTTAAGCGCGAACGGACACTTGAGGCCCTCGCCGGGAGGGCCTCAAGTGTCCGTTCGCGCTGGTGTGTGGTGCTGGTGCCTTGGTGCTGGCGGCGTGTTGGACCGTACTGCTAGACCGGCCAGTCCATCAGCTTTGACCGGATCAGGAACCGCTTGCCTTCCGGCGACTCAACCGAGAACCCGCTCCCCCGGCCCTGGACCACGTCCACGGTCAGATGGGTGTGGCTCCAGTAGTTGAACTGCTCCTTGGACATCCAGAACTCGAGGGGCTGCGGCTCCAGGCCGTCGGCGATGTCGAACAGCCCCAGGAGGACGTCCGCTTCCGCGGTGATGAACTCCCCGGCCGGATAACACATAGGCGAGGACCCGTCGCAGCAGCCGCCGGATTGGTGGAACATCAGGGGCCCGTGCTGCCCCCACAACTTCCTGAGCAGTCCCAGGGCCTCGGCGGTGAGAGCCACGCGGGAGATGTCCTCCCCGGGCAGCGTCACCGCCGCGTCAAGCCTCGCCTCCATCATCAGTACTTGATGACGACGCGGCCGTCGATCTTGGCGTGCTTCATCTCGTCAAGAACAGCGTTGACCTCGGAGAGTTCCCGGGTGGACACCGTGGGATGGATCTTGCCCTCGGCGTAGAACTCGAGGGCTTCCTCCAGGTCCTGCCGGGTCCCCACGATCGAGCCGCGGACCGTCAGGCCCTTGAGCACAATCTCGAAGATCGGTGCCGGAAAGTCGCCCGGCGGCAGGCCGTTGAACACAATCGTCCCGCCCCGGCGGGCCATGCCGATCGCCTGGCCAAAAGCAGACGGGTGTACTGCGGTGACCAGGACTCCATGGCAACCTCCGGTTTCACGTTGGATGACTTCGACGGGATCTTCGTGCAGCGCGTTGACGGTGAGCTCGGCGCCGTGCTTCTTGGCCAGGGCGAGTTTGTCGTCCGCGATGTCCACGGCAGCAACCCGCAGTCCCATGGCAACCGCGTACTGGACGGCAATGTGCCCCAGTCCGCCGATACCGGAGATGGTGACCCACTGTCCGGGCTTGGCTTCGGTCATCTTCAGGCCCTTGTAGACCGTGACGCCGGCGCAAAGCACAGGTGCGACTTCAACGGGGTCCGAGCCCGCCGGGATGCGGGCGGCAAAGCGCGTGTCCACGAGCATGTACTCCCCGAAGGAGCCGTCCACACTGTAGCCGGCGTTCTTCTGTACCTCGCAGAGTGTCTCCCAGCCGGTGCGGCAGTACTGGCAGTCGCCGCAGGCGGACCAGAGCCAGGCGTTGCCGACGAGGTCGCCGACGGCGAGGTCGGTGACACCTTCGCCCAGGGCAACCACTTCGCCTACGCCTTCGTGGCCGGGGATGAACGGCGGTGTCGGCTTGACCGGCCAGTCGCCCTCAGCCGCGTGGAGGTCTGTGTGGCAGACGCCGGTGGTGATGACCTTGACCAGCGCCTCACCCCGGCCCGGGGTGGGAATGGGGAGGGTCTGGATCTGAAGATCCTTGCCGAACTCAGTTACTACTGCTGCTTGCATTGTCGTCGTCATTGGCGAAATCCTTGCGTAGATAAAGCGATGGTGCGGTGGAGGTGGTGCTGCCTTCCTGAGGGGTGGCCAGGATGGTGCAGGCGGGGACGGACCAGTGCTGGTCCGTCCCCGCCCGGGCTAAGGGCGGCTTAGAAGAAGCCGAGCTTGTTCTCGTTGTAGCTGACCAGGAGGTTCTTGGTCTGCTGGTAGTGGTCCAGCATCATGGAGTGGTTTTCACGTCCGATGCCGGAGGACTTGTACCCGCCGAACGCGGCGCCGGCCGGGTAGGCGTGGTAGTTGTTGACCCACACGCGGCCGGCCTGGATCTCACGGCCGGCCCGGTAGGCGACGTTGCCGTTGCGGGACCAGACGCCGGCGCCGAGGCCGTACAGGGTGTCGTTGGCGATGCCCATGGCGTCGTTGTAGTCGCTGAAGCGGGTCACGGAAACAACCGGGCCGAAGATTTCCTCCTGGAAGATCCGCATCTTGTTGTGGCCTTCGAAAACGGTCGGCTGGACGTAGTAGCCGCCCGCCAGGTCTCCGGGCATGTCGGCCCGGGCACCGCCGGTGAGCACCTTGGCGCCCTCCTGCTTGCCGATGTCGATGTAGGAGAGGATCTTTTCCAGCTGGTCATTGGAGGCCTGGGCGCCAAGCTGGGTTTCGGTGTCCAGCGGGTTGCCCTGGATGATTTTCTCCACGCGGGCCACGGCGTCGGCCATGAAGGAATCGTAGATGTCTTCCTGGACCAGGGCGCGGGACGGGCAGGTGCAGACTTCACCCTGGTTGAAGGCGAAGAGCGTAAAGCCCTCCTGGGCCTTGTCGTAGAACGCGTCGTTGGTATCCGCGACGTCGTTGAAGAAGATGTTCGGGCTCTTGCCGCCGAGCTCCAGGGTGACCGGAATCAGGTTCTGGCTGGCGTACTGGCTGATCAGGCGTCCCGTGGAGGTCTCGCCGGTGAACGCGATCTTGCGGATCCGGGGGCTGGAAGCGAGCGGCTTGCCGGCCTCGACGCCGAAGCCGTTGACCACGTTGAGGACACCGGCCGGCAGGAGATCGCCGATGAGTTCCATCAGGACAAGAATGGACGACGGCGTCTGCTCGGCGGGCTTGAGGACCACGGCGTTGCCGGCTGCGAGGGCCGGGGCAAGCTTCCAGACGGCCATCAGGATGGGGAAGTTCCAGGGGATGATCTGGCCGACGACGCCGAGCGGCTCGTGGTAGTGGTAGGCGGTGGTGTCGTCGTCGAGCTGGGAGAGCCGGCCTTCCTGGGCGCGGACGGCCGAGGCGAAGTAGCGGAAGTGGTCAGCGGCGAGCGGAATGTCCGCGTTCAGGGTTTCGCGGATGGGCTTGCCGTTGTCCCAGGATTCGGCGACGGCCAACATCTCGAGGTTCTCGTCGATGCGGTCGGCGATCCTGTTCAGCACGGCGGCGCGCTCGGCGACGGAGGTCTTGCCCCAGGACGGCGCAATCTTGTGGGCGGCGTCCAGTGCCAGCTCAATGTCTTCCGCGGTGCCGCGGGCCACTTCACAGAAGACCTTGCCGGTGACGGGTGTGATGTTCTCGAAGTACTGGCCCTTGACGGGGGCAACCCACTCGCCGCCGATCCAGTTCTCGTAACGGTCCTTGAACGTGACCTTCGAACCCTCGGTACCGGGCTGTGCGTAAACAGTCATTGCTAGCTCCTTTGCTGTGCATGAAAGGTGGCGCCTGATGATGGCGTCCGCCGTTGGTTCCAGCGTAGGAGTGTGAAGGTTGCAGTCAGGTTGCGCGAGTGTGAGCCAGCTCACGGCCCCGGCGGTCAGGCGCTCAGTTCCGCTTCCAACCGCTCAAGGTCCGCGACGACGGCGGCCCGCTTGGGCGAGCGCGCCGGCAGCAGCTTCAGGGCGGCAGTCCGGACGTCGACGTCGTCCCTCGCCTCCGGAAGGGCCGCGTATTTGAGCAGTGTCTCGGCACTGCCGTCCGTCAGGACCGCTTCGCGCATGAGCGAGGAGACCCTGTCGCGGAGGTCGATGATGCCCGGCGCTTCGGAGCGCGGCAGCACCGCGCCGCGGTAGATTTCCAGGGCAATGCGGTGGGCGCCGCGCTGCAGGCAGTTCAGCACCTGCCCGCTGTCCGGGACCAGGTCCATGGTGAGTTTGTACGGCCGGGATTCGGGGACGGCGGCCGGGTTCAGCTGCTGCAGGATCTTGCGCAGCCGGACCATTTCCGCGCGGAGCGTCATGGTGGGGCCGTCGCCCGGGTAGAGCAGGACACTGAGCTCCTCGGCGCTCAGCCCGTCCGGGTGGGTGCTGAGCAGGGCGAGGATTTCGCTGTGCCGGGCGGAGAGCGCCACCGTTTTGCCTTCGATGCTGAGCAACGCCTGGTCACGGCCCAGAAGCTGCAGGCTGTTGCGGTACAGGCTGCCTTCCTTCGCGCCGCCGGCTCCCCCGGCCCGTGCCGAATTCGGCCTGGCCGCCGAACTGGCGTTCCGCCGTCGGGCCGGCCGGCTGGCAAGGGTGGCCGCCAGCTGCAGCCGCTCAACGCGGAGCTGCGCCTGTGCAGCAGCGACGGTCGCCTCGACGAGCGACAGCGTGTGGGGTGCCACCGCGCTGGCCTTGCCCGTGATGTCTACAACGCCCAGCAGCGCGCCGGAATCCGGATCGTGGAACGGGACGGCGGTGCAGCTCCATGCGTGCACGGACCGCTGGTAATGCTCCGCACCGGAAATCTGGATGCCGCGGCCCAGGGCCAGGGCAGTGCCGGGAGCGCTGGTGCCCACGGTGGCCTCTGACCAGTCGGCGCCCGGCACGAACATCATGCCTTCGGCACGGCGCTGCAGGGCCGGATCGCCTTCCACCCAGAGCAGCCGGCCCACTTCATCACCCACGGCAACGAGCAGGCCACTGTCGTGGCTGGGCTGGACCAGAAGTTTGTGGATCACGGGCATGATGCTCGCCAGGGGGTGCTGCCGCCGGTATTCCTCAAGCTCGTCGGTGTCCAGGGCAAGGGGCGCTTCGGGGTTGTCAGGGTTGGCTTTCAATCGGGCGGACCGCTGCCAGGATTCCCGGATCAGCCGCCGCAGCCCGGGCAGTTCCGGCGCGTCTGGAAACGCATGGGCGTCGAGCTGCTCGTGGGCGGCCAGGGCATGACGCTGGGCAAGTGCAGTTGCTTCGCCGCCGGACGTCGGCGGCAGGATCAGGTTCCTCATCGAACTCCCATCGGTCCTGCAAGTCTACTGGCCGCCGGCGCGAACCCTCCAGCGCCAGCCCTCGCGAACAGACACTTGAGGCCCCTCTGGCGGGGGCCTCAAGTGTCCGTTCGCGCTGTTTGGTGGGTGAGGCTGGGTCAGGCGCGGGAGATGCTGATCATTTCCTCGCGCGGGACTACTTTGATGCGTTCACGCACGACGGCGGCGGTCCCGTCGGCGCCGACCTCGCCTTCTGTCCACGCGGCGCCGAGGGCTGCTTCGTGCGCGTCCAGCTTGATCCAGCCCTCCCAGGTGGTGAACTCGATGCCGCGCTCCGTCAGGAGGTCGATGATGGCCTGCGGGTCCGGGTTCTGGGCGGGTGGCAGGGTGAGCCGGTCCTCCAGCAGGAAGCCGATGGTCTCCAGGGCATCGCCCTTGGTGTGGCCGATGAGGCCGACCGGCCCGCGCTTGATCCAGCCGGTGGCGTAGATTCCGGGGACGGGGTTGCCATCGGCGTCGAGCACGCGGCCGCCCTCGTTCGGGATCACTCCGCGTTTGGCGTTGTATTCCAGCTCGTCCAGTGGCGAACCGTGGTAGCCGATGGCGCGGTACACGGCCTGGACGGGGTAGTCCACAAACTCGCCCGTGCCTTTGACGTTGCCGGTGCCATCCAGCTCCATCCGCTCAAACTTGATGCCGGCCACCCGGCCGGACCCGCCGTCGTCGGGGTCCTGGTAGATCTCCACCGGGCTGTGCAGGAAGTGCAGGTGCAGGCGGCGGGAGGACGGCTCTTCCGCTTCGGCGTGCTCCTCCACAAGCCAGTTGGTCAGCGTGTTCACCATGGTCTTGATCTGGTTGTTGCTGCGGATGGCGTCATCGGAGGCTTCGTCGAACTCGAAGTCCTCCGGGTACAGGACAATGTCCACGTCCTTCATGTGGCTCAGCTCGCGCAGCTCCAGCGGCGTGAACTTGACCTGGGCTGGGCCGCGGCGGCCAAAGACGTGGACGTCGGTGACCGGGGAGTTCTTCAGGCCCTGGTAGACGTTGTCCGGGATCTCGGTGGTGAGGAGTTCATCGGGGTGCTTGACCAGCATCCGGGCCACGTCCAGCGCCACGTTGCCGTTGCCTATCACGGCGATTTCCTTGGCATCCAGCGGCCAGTCGCGGGGCACGTCCGGGTGGCCGTCGTACCAGGACACAAAGTCCGCGCCGCCGAACGATCCGGCCAGGTCAATGCCAGGAATGGCCAGGTCCGCGTCCTTGATGGCGCCGGTGGAGAAGATCACGGCGTCGTAGAAGGCCCGGAAGTCATGGAGGGTGAGATCGCGGCCGTACGTGACGTTGCCCAGGAAGCGGATGTCGCCACGGTCCAGGACCTTGTGCAGCGCGTTCACGATCCCCTTGATGCGCGGGTGGTCAGGGGCCACGCCGTAGCGGATCAGGCCGTACGGGGCGGGGTAGGCCTCAAAAAGGTCGATACTGACCTCAAAATCGCCGTCCTTGACGCCGTTGGACTTGGTCAGGATATCCGCCGCGTAAACACCTGCCGGCCCCGCGCCAACAATGGCAACGCGGAGTGGACGTTTGGAGGTGGTTTCGGCTGGGTTGGACACCGGGAGCCCTTCTGGAACGAGGAGATTGCGACGGAGGCGCACAGTGCAGTTGCGCACAATGTCCCATTCTAAATGTGTTGCAGCGGCACCACGTCGCTTTCCCGGTACAGCAGCGCCCGCAGTTCGGCTTCCGCGGAGTCCAGGCGTGTGGGGTCGATGGTCTCCCCGGCGGCAAAGTGGTCCAGCAGCCGGGGATCGACATAGCTCTTGCGGGCGATCGACGGTGTGTTCCCCAGCACCGCTGCGGCCTCCAGCATGGCCACGCTAATGGCGCCCTTCCGCGCCGAGACTGTCTTCTGCGGGCCGCTGCGCGCCAAGCTGACGGCGGCCGCCACGGTCCCGTGCAACGTCCGGAATTCCTTGGCGGTGAAGTCGAGGCCCGTCCGCTCCTTGACGTAGGCATTGATGTCCGCGCTGGTGACCGGCCGCCAGGTCCGGCCGTCCTTGAACGCGAGCAGCCTGGCATTTCCACCGCGGCGCTTGAGCGTCCGCACCAGGGCGGCGAGGTCGGCGTCGCGGATTTCCGACTCCCAGTCCTTGCCGCTCTTGGCCGGAAAGCTCAGCTCCAGGCACTCCTTGCGGACGTGGACGTGCGCACACAGGAGCGTGGCCAGGCCGCGGCTGCCGTTCTCGTTGGTGTACCGCTCGGACCCCACCCGCAGGGACCCGCTGTCCAGCATCCGGAAGGCCGCCGCCAGGACGCGTTCGCGGCTGGGACCGTCGCTGCGCAGGTCCAGGGTTACCAGCCGGCGGGCGGTGGGCAGCGACTCGGCCAGCTGCAGGGCGCGGTCGAACTTCACGCGGTCTTTCCGCTCCCGCCAGGCGGGATGGTAGATGTACTGCCGCCGGCCCACCGCATCGAGACCGGTCGCCTGGATGTGCCCGTTGTCGAACGGCGCAATCCACACGTCCGTCCAGGCCGGCGGGATGCCGATGCTTTCCAGCCGATCCCGTACCGGCCCCGACGGCAGTGTGGAGCCGTCCAGGTCCCGGTAGCTGAAGCCCGTCCCGGCGGCCACGCGACGGTAGCCGCGGCCGTTTGCGTTGCTGCGGCGGAGCCTCATGGGACGGCAACCTGCGGGGTCATCGGTTCCATGAAGGAAAGCGTACTGAGAATTGACTGGAATACGCGTCCATCAACTGGTGTTATTGGTTAGGTGCCTACTCCCCCTGAAACCACCGCCTTGCCCAAGACCGCCGTGACCGCGCCCGCAGGTCCCAAGGCTGTAGACAAGGAGACGACGGCGGGAGTCCTGTTCGGCTTCGGCGCGTACGGGTTGTGGGGGCTGCTCCCCCTGTACTTCTTCGCGCTGATGCCCGCCAGTGCGGTGGAGATCGTGGCCAACCGAGTGGTGTGGTCGCTGCTTTTCTGCGTCCTCCTGATCACGGTCACCCGGTCCTGGCGTGCGCTGGCCGCAGCGTTCCGCGACCGCTCGGTGTTCGGCACCCTCGCCATCGCCGCCGCACTCATTGCCGTGAACTGGCTGACCTACACCTATGGCGTGACCACCGGCCAGGCTGTCGAAGCCGCGCTGGGCTACTTCATCAATCCCCTGGTCTCGGTCCTCCTGGGTGTGTTCGTCCTGAAGGAGAAGCTGCGTCCGCTCCAGTGGGCCGCCGTCGGAATCGGTTTTGTAGCGGTGGGCGTGCTCACGGTGAGCTACGGCAAACTTCCCTGGATCGCCCTGACCCTGGCCTTCAGCTTCGGCCTGTACGGGTTCGTGAAAAAGCGCGTTGGCCCGAGGGTGGACGCGGTGACCAGCCTCAGCGTGGAAACCATCGTGCTGGCCCCGATCGCCGCGGCCACCATGGTGTTCCTTGGTGTCACCGGCTCGGCCACCCTGGCCAGCCAGGGCCCCGGGCACTTCTGGCTCCTGGTGGCCTCCGGCGTGATCACCGCGGTGCCGCTGCTGTTCTTCGGCGCCTCGGCCCGCCGGCTGCCCATGACCACCATCGGGCTGCTGCAGTACGTCGCCCCGCTCCTGCAGTTCATCGTGGCGCTGGTGGTGTTCCAGGAGGCCATGACGGCCAGCCGCTGGATCGGCTTCGGCGTGGTGTGGCTGGCGCTCCTGGTGCTGACCGTGGATATGCTGCGCGCAACCCGCAAAAACTCGAGGGCAAGGAAACTGGCCCGCTCCTCTTAGGACAGGCGCGAACGTACACTTGTGGCCCCACCCCGAAGCGCGAACGAACACTTGAGGCCCTGGAAACGTGAGTTTCCAGGGCCTCAAGTGTTCGTTCGCGCCGTTGCGAGGGGGCGCTAACTCTATGGGGGTGGGTCCTAGGCGTTGGCCTTGATGGCCGCAGCCAGGACGTCCAGGCCGTCGTTCAGCAGGTCGTCGGTGATGACCAGCGGGGGCAGCAGGCGGATGACGTTGCCGTAGGTGCCGCAGGTGAGGATGATGACACCCTCCTTGAGGCAGGCAGCGGCCACGGCCTTGGTCAGCTCCGGGTGGGGTTCGTTGGAACCGGCCTTGACCAGTTCGACGGCCAGCATCGCGCCGCGGCCGCGGATGTCGCCGATCACGGACTTCCCGGCGCCGGCCAGTTCGGCCTGCAGTTCCTGCAGGCGTCCCGTGGCGAGCTGCTCGATGTGGCGCGCACGTCCGGCGAGGTTGTACTCCTCCATGGAGCCGATGGCCGCCAGCGCTGCGGCGCAGGCAACCGGGTTGCCGCCGTAGGTGCCGCCCAGGCCGCCCGGGTGGACGGCGTCGAGCAGGTCCGCGCGGCCGGTGATCGCGGACAGCGGCATGCCGCCGGCGATGCCCTTGGCCATGGTGATGATGTCCGGAACAACGCCCTCGTGGTCCACCGCGAACCATTCGCCGGTGCGGCAGAAGCCGGACTGGACTTCGTCGGCGATGAACACTACGCCGTTGGCCTTGGCCCAGGCGGCCAGCGCGGGGAGGAAGCCTTCCGCCGGGACAATGAAGCCGCCCTCGCCCTGGATGGGTTCGATGATGATCGCGGCAACCTGGTCGCCGCCGATCTGCTTCTCGATCATGGTGATGGCGCGCTTAGCGGCCTCGGCACCGGTGATCGAGGGGTCCTCCTCGCGGTACGGGTAGCTCATGGGCATGCGGTAGACCTCGGGTGCGAACGGGCCGAAGTTGGTCTTGTACGGCATGGCCTTCGCGGTCAGCGCCATGGTCAGGTTGGTGCGGCCGTGGTAGGCGTGGTCAAAGGCGACGACGGCGTCACGCCCGGTGGCAAGGCGGGCCACCTTGACGGCGTTCTCCACTGCCTCGGCGCCGGAGTTGAACAGCACGGTCCGCTTCTCGTGGCTGCCCGGGGTCAGGCGGTTGAGCTGCTCCGCGAGGGCCACGTAGCTTTCGTACGGGGTGACCATAAAACAGGTGTGGGTGAAGTGCTCCACGGCTTCCTTCACGGCCCCGACGACGGCGGGATCGGACGCGCCGACGCTGGTCACCGCGATGCCCGAGCCGAGGTCGATGAAGGAGTTGCCGTCGACGTCGTGGATGATGCCGCCGTCGGCGTCTGCAACGTAAACCGGAACGGCGGACGCGACACCAGCGGCGACCACTGCCTTGCGGCGCTCGGTCAGGGCGATGGACTTGGGGCCCGGGAAGTCGGCCTGGACACGGCGCTTCTGTTCCAGGCGGAAGGTGATTTCACTTGCTGTGGTGCTCATGGGAGTCTTCTTTCTGCGTGGCGGGGTCTCGACAAGCTCGACCACCGAATTATTGTGCCCGGTGATCGAGCCTGTCGAGATCCTGGTTTCGACAAGCTCAACCACCGGGAGGAGTGTCTTTAGGCGTCGAGAGCGCTCATGACGTGCTTGATGCGCGTGTAGTCCTCGACGCCGTACATGGAGAGGTCTTTGCCGTAGCCGGACTGCTTGAAGCCGCCGTGGGGCATTTCTGCCGTCAGGAGGATGTGCGTGTTGATCCAGACCGCACCGAAATCCAGGTCGCGGCTCATCCGCATGGCCGTGCCATGGTCGGATGTCCAGACGCTGGACGCGAGGGCGTATTCGACGTCGTTCGCCAGCTCGAGTGCCTCCGCCTCGGTGGTGAACTTCTGCACCGTGATGACCGGGCCGAAGGTTTCCTGCTGGACGATGTCATCCGTCTGCTTGGCGCCGGTAACGATGGTGGGTTCGAAGAAGAATCCCTTATCCCCGGCGCGGTGGCCGCCCGTGACAACCTTGCAGTTTTCCGGGAGGTGCTCCACCACGGAGGTGACGGCGTTGAAGTGGTTCACGTTGTTCAGCGGCCCGAAGTAGTTGTCTTCGTCGTTCTGCGAACCGGTGTGCAGGGTCTTGGTGTGCTCCACCATGGCCGCCACAACGTCGTCGTGGACCGAGTCTTCAACCAGCACACGGGTGATGGCGGTGCAGTCCTGGCCGGCGTTGAAGAACGCGAACTCGGCGATGGCCGCGGCACTCTTCTTGATGTCGGCATCCTTGAACACGATGGCCGGGGCCTTGCCGCCGAGTTCCAGGTGGGCGCGCTTGAGGCCCTTCGCGGCTCCGGAGGCCACGGCGATGCCGGCGCGGACCGAGCCCGTGATGGAGACCAGGCCGGGGACCCGGTGTTCCACCATCATGGCGCCGGTTTCGCCGGTTCCCAGCACCACGTTCAACACGCCGGCAGGCAGGATGTCGCCCGCCAGACGGGCCAGCACCAGCGTGGATTCGGGGGTGGTGTCGGACGGCTTGAGGACCACGGTGTTGCCGGCGGCGAGCGCGGGACCGATCTTCCAGATGGCCATCAGGAAGGGGTAATTCCAGGGCGCAACCTGGGCCACTACACCGATGGGTTCGCGGCGCACGTAGGAGGTGTGCCCTTCGAAGTACTCGCCCGCTGATTTGCCTTCCAGGATGCGCGCGGCACCGGCGAAGAAGCGGAGCTGGTCGGCGCCGGCTGCAATTTCCTCGGAGGCAATGAGGCTGCGGACCTGCCCGGTGTTGCGGTGCTGCGCCTCGACAAGTTCGTCGCTGTTGGCTTCAACAGCGTCCGCGAGCTTGAGCAGCATCAGCTGGCGCTGCCCGGGGGTGACGTGCTTCCAGGTCTTGAAAGCATCCTTGGCCGCGGTCATGGCGGCGTCGACGTCGGCCTGGATGGAGACGGGAGACTGCGCCACTACCTCGCCGTTGGTGGGATTGACGATGTCCAGCAGGGCGGTGCCCGCGGGCGTAACGAACTCACCGTTGATGAAGTTCTGCAAGGTTTGAACCACGGTGTACAACCTCTTTCATAGGGAACATCAGCTGCGAAGCGGATGGTTGCGACTGCCTTGAGCCTATGCCAGCACCTTCCCCCCGGGGAATAGCCACCTGCACACCCTTGGCCGCAATGTTTAGTGCGGTTGACCAGCGTCCGTCTATCCTTGAGCCATGGCCATTTCCCTCGCCACCCTGCTCGGCGTGCACTCCCTCCACCTGTCCAATGCAGGCCTTGCCGAGACCACCTGGCACGAGGACATCAACTGGGTTGCCGTCACGGAGCTGGAGGACCCGCAGCGTTTCCTCAGCGGCGGCGAACTGGTGCTCACCACCGGCATGCGCCTGCGGTCCGCGCCCGAGCAGCGGCGCTTCGTCCGGCAGGTCCAGCGCGCCGGAGCGGTGGGCATCGGGTTCGGGACAGGACTGACGCACGACGCCGTCCCGCCGGCCCTGATTGCCGAGGCCAACCGCTGGGGGCTGCCGATCGTCCAGGTGCCCTACGAGACTCCGTTCATTGCCATCGGCAAACTGGTGGCGGAAGCGCAGGCCGCTGATCATGTCGCCAAGCTGGAGCGCCTGATCGCGGGCCACCAGATCCTGGCACGGGCCCTCCTCACCGGCGGTGGCCTCACCCAGCTCCTGAAACATCTGGGCGGGATGCTGCGGACTGAGATTGCCCTCACCCAGTTCACCGCCCACCTCTACAACAGCGGCGCCGAGCTCCCCTCCGCCGACACGTGGGCGTCCTACCCCATCCCCACCGGCCGCCGCGATGCCTGCACGCTGTGGGTCCGCCAGCCGTTCGAGGATTCGGGCATCATAGGCTACGCCCAGAACCTGATCAGCGTGGAGCTGAACAACATGGTCAAGCAGCGCCAGGCCCAGCGCGCCCTGTGCGGCCAGGTGCTGGAGGACGTCATCCACGGGGCCCTGGAGACCAGCGAGGCACAGCGCCGGCTCGCCGGTGTGGGCCTTAACAGCACACGCAAAAACGTGGTGCTGCTGGCGGTGTCCGCAGCCCATCACAAGGCCCTGGTGAGCACCTCGGTGCCGCAGCCGCTGGAGAAGGCGGTGGCCGCCGTCGTCGGGAAGGACCTGGTGGTGGTGATTAACGACGACGGCGGCGCGGCACCTGCGTTTGCCCGGAACCTCAGCGACCACCTGGCTGAGGCCGGGATCCACGCGACGATCGGCATCGGCGGCGCGTACACCAAGCCGAACGGCCTGCGCTGGAGCTACTTCGAGGCGCGCGATGCGGCCAGCCACGGGCTGCCGGTGAACGAACCGGAACGCCTGAGCCTGACCTCCCTGCTGCTGGCCAGCGAAGATGTTCCCCTGGCCGACATGGCCCACGAGTCACTGAACCCGCTACGAGCCTTCGACGCCGCCCACGGCGCGGAACTCGTGACCACCCTGGAAAGCTACCTGCACAACAACGGTTCCGTGGCCGCCGTCGCCGAAGCCCTGACCCTGCACCGGAACACCGTGCGGTACCGGCTGGCGCAGATCACCGAACTCACCGGCTACGATCCTTCGGTCACGGCGGACCGCGTCCAGCTGTGGCTGGCTCTCGCCGTGTCGCGGCTCGGAGCGCGGCAAGCCAGGTAGGCCCGCTCCCCTAAATGACCTTCCCCCGGAGAACCTTGCGGGACTTCTTGCGTTCCTTCCGGTACTCAACTTCGGCGTCGGCCGCGAGCTGCACCTGCCGGGTATGGAGCGTGACGTAGGCCGACGCGACGGCCTCGGGCAGGTCCGGCGCCGCCGCCAGCTTGGCCAGCAGGTCCCGGGCCACCACGCTGTCGTGGAAATCGCCGAGGATCTGCTGCTGGCGGCGCGCGGCCTTGGCGATTTTCGTGGCGTGCTTGCCGTGGACCGGCTCCACGGACTCCGCCACGTGCCGCAGCCGTTTGGCATCCTTGCGCACCTCGTGCAGGGCGGTCTCGTGCTCCACTCCCCGGCGTGAGCGTTTGGCCGCCCGGGCTGCACGCTGCAGCCGTTTGGCGGCTTTGCCCACCAGTTTGCCGGCAGCCTTGCGTGCCGGGGCTGCACCCTCCGGCCGGACCGGCGGATGGTCACGGAAAGCCTCCAGGTCATCCAGGAGACGGAAGTACCGTTCGGAAAGCAGCGCCTTCTGGAGTTTCCGGTAGGCAGTGTTCAATCTGTTGCCGAGTTCATCGTCCAGCCGGTCCTTCACCGCCGAGGCCAGCCCCGGGTGCAGTTCGGCCGTGTGCCCACGCAGGCGAGCCAGCATCACTTCGGCGTCACGAGGTGTTCCCAACACCCTGCCGAGCCACTTCAGCTCGTCCCGGAGACGCCGTCCGGCCACAGCACTGTAGAGCCGGCGGTACGCTGCGAGCGCGGAACGGGCCCGGCGGGTGGCCGACCGCAGATCGTGCACAGCCTCGGGTTCCTCCAGACGGACGCCGGGATCATGTGCCAGGATTTCGCGGATCTGCGCAGCCAGGTAGGCGGTCAGCAGGTCTGACACCGGATCCTTCTTGCCGGGACTTTTTGGCCCGGCCGCGGCACCGGACTCCGTGGCAGGCAGCGCCAGGACCTTCGCCAGCTTGGAGCCGTGCTTGGCCGGGCGCGCCCCGGCGGCCGCCAGGATTTCCTCAGCGGCCGGGAACAGGTCAGGACTCCCGTGCACCAGCTCGAGCTCCCATTCACGCCACTGCCGCGTCCGAGCCTCCCCCTCTGGCGTTGCCGCGCCGTCCGCAGCGGCGTCACCCGCAGCGCCCGCTCCGCCGAGCAGCTCTGCGCCCACGCGGTCATCCGCCAGGTCCGCCAGGCGGACACCGTCCTCGCCGTATAACGCATAGGTGGTCCGCTGGGTTTTCAGCCGGACCACCGGGACCGCATCCTCGCCGCGGAGGTACGCCAGCACGTGCGCCAACAGGCTGTCAGGAACGACGCCGGGCTGGCCCAGCGGGGCGTGCAGCTCGCGGCGCCGCAGGGGTTCCGAGCCGGAGCCGTCACCGGCCCCGTCGCCGGACCGGGGGCCCTCCGCGGTCAGCTTCAGGTGCCAGCCGGCGTCGACTCCGCCCGTGCGGCGGCGAAGTGTGATGTCGCGGGTGGCGAGCGTATGACCTGCCGTGTCGAAGTACACCGCTTCCAGGGTGTCCACGTGAGCCTCCCCCACACGGGCCACCCCAGGGATGTCCGCGAGCGACGGCACCTCGGCGTCCGGACCGACGTCGTACTTCTTTTCGACCTCAACTGCCTGCGAAGCCATGACCGGCCGTCCTTCCAGAATGATGGGCGCCAGATCCAGCTGGACAAGTTCTTACGAGCCCGGGACTGAACTCTTGTGGCCCGAGTCTATGCCCGCAACATTAATAGCCGGGAGAGGTTCGCCACAGAACCCTAGACATCAAACGTCTAACGTCTAACGTTAAGGACATGACTGTTGCCCCTTCCGATACCCCGACGCTGTCCGCCTCGCCGCCCAAGCCGCGTACCGCCGTCGTATTCGGAGTCATTGCGCTGGTGCTCATTGGGCTGAACCTGCGCGCGGGGATTGCGGCGGCGTCGGCCCTCCTCCATGATTTTCAGCAAGTCCTTGGCTACGGGCCGCTGTTGGCGGCGATCATCCCGTCCATCCCCACGCTCTGTTTTGCGGTTGCGGGGGCGTCGACGTCGTGGCTGACCGGACGGCTGGGCGTCGAGAAGGCAATCCTGCTGGCGCTCGGATTCCTGGCCGGCGGGCTGCTGCTCCGAGGGATCCCGGCAACCGGCATGCTGGTGGCGGGCACCGTAATCGGGATGTCCGGCCTGGCGGTCTGCAATGTGGCCATGCCGTCGTTCATCCGCGAGCACTTCGCCAGCCGCACCTCGGCGATGACCGCGCTCTACACCGTCACCATGACCACCGGCGCCACCGTCACCGCGGTCGCCGTCGTCCCGCTGGCGTTGGCACTCGGCTCACCGTCCGCCGCGGTCGGCACGATCGGATTCCTGGCCGTGGCCGCCTTCCTGGGCTTCCTGCCCGTTGTCCTGCATGCGCACCGCAACAGCGTCCGGAACACTGCTGCCCGCATCTCCCCGTGGCCCCTGCTCCGCACCCGGAAGGGCCAGCTGCTCACCGCCCTTTTCGCTCTCCAGGCGCTGCTCGCGTACTCGCTCATCAGCTGGTTCCCGTCGATGTTGATCAACATGGGCATCAGCTCGGCTGACAGCGGCCTGATGTACGGGCTGATGCAGCTGGTCTCCGTGCCTGCCGGCATGGTGCTGCTCGCCATCGGCTCGCGGCCCCGGATGCTCCGGCCAGCGCTGTATCTGGTCAGCATCACTATGGTGGCCGGGCTGGCGTCACTGCTGGTGGTGCCGGTGGGCCTGGCCATCATTCCCACCGTCCTGCTCGGCTTCGGCCTGGGCATTTTCCCGCTGGTGATGGTGATGATCAGCCGGAGCGGGACGAGCACCGCCGAGACCACAGCCCTGTCCACCCTCGCGCAGTCCACCGGCTACCTGCTGGCCACGGCCGGCCCCTTCGGCGCCGGGCTGCTGTTCAGCGGCACTGGCGGCTGGACGCTTCCGCTCGCACTGCTGCTGGGCCTCGCCCTGGTCCAGGTGGTGGTGGCCCACCTCATCTCACGCGCACCCTTGTCCGGCCTGAAGAAGTAGGACGCCATGACCCTGAGCACCTCACACCGCCAGCCCCTCGCTGACGAGGTAACCGCCAAACTCCGGCAGATGATCCACTCCGGCGAGTGGCCCCTGGACCAGCGCATCCCCTCTGAACCGGAACTGATGCAGGGCCTGGGCGTTTCGCGCGGCACGTTGCGCGAAGCCATCAAGGCCCTTGCCCACAGCGGGATGCTGGAGGTCCGCCGCGGCGACGGCACCTACGTCCGCGCCACCAGCGAGATGTCCGGCGCCGCCCGGCGCATGTACCAGGACCACACGGACGAACACATCCTCGAGGTCAGGCTTGGCCTGGATACCCAGGCGGCGCGCCTCGCGGCCCGGAACGCAACGGCCGACGACGTCGCCGCCCTGCGTGCGGTGCTCGCCACCCGGGAAGTCGCCTGGAACGCCGCGGACTTCGAAGGTTGGGCCCGGGCCGACTGGGACTTCCACGCGCGCGTTGCCCAGGCCACCGGGAACCCGCTGCTGCACGAGCTCTACGTCAGTTTCGGCGACGTGTTCCACCAGGACCTGCTCAAACAGCAGCGCAAAGGCCGGCTGGACGGTCTCACGTACGAGGGCCACGGCGCCCTGGTCTACGCGATCGAGGCCCACGACGCCGACGCCGCGGTGGCCAGCGTCAACCAGAACCTGAACACCTGCGCGGAGTGGCTGCGGGCGTAGGTCCAGTTTCTGCCTGATGGCCCAACTAGGTAGCAGTAAGTGTCGTTATGGGGGCCCATAACGACAGTTACTGCTACCTAGTTTTGCGTGGCGCGTGAGCGTGGGGATTCTCCGCAGGCCAGCCCCATCAGTAGGCTTCCCCGAGTTCATCCAGGCGCTGATCGTCGTGGCGATGGTGATCGCCTGAATCCGAACCTTGCGGATATGAATCCGGACCTCCCGCCGCCCAACAGCCAGCCCGTCTGAGCCGGATCTTCAAATCGACGCGCATATTCCCTGGCGCACCGGAAATCTCAGGTGCGCCAAGGAATTTGCGCGTCGCAGGCACTTTTGCGCGTCGCAAGCACAGCGCCCGACGACGGTCCGGCACCTGGGTGCCGCACCGCCGTCGAGCGTTACCGCGTCTGAGTGCTGCTGCTGCCGCTGCCGCTTAGGGGCGGAGGCCCTGCAACACGTTCTTGGGCCGCTGCATCTCGCCGTGCTTGGCGCCGAGGATAATCACGGCGGCGGCGAAGGCCGGAATGGCCCACTGCAGCATCTTGAGCTGCTCCTGCGCTGACTGCAGTTCCTCGGACGCTCCGGGAATCGGCTCGGTGGCGCCCCGCGCTCCCTCGTCCGCGAGCTTCTCCACCTTCTTGCCAAGGATGCCGGCGTAGAGTGTCACGGCGGCGCCGGCAACCGTGACCGCCGTCTTGATCGCGGTATCGCGGGCAACGCCGTCCTGCTTCGCGATGCGTCCCTTGTTCTCCCACGCGATGGCGAGGTCAGCCACCAGGTGGGAGGCGAAAGCCGCCGTCTGGATCGGAGCCCACTTCATCCAGCCCGCACTGGAAAGACGGGTGCGTTCCGTCGGATCCTTGGCCTCTGCCGTCGCCCCGTTCAGACCGATGGCTCCCATCAGCGCGCCGCCGAACCATGCCGCAGCGCTCAGATCATGAATGGACCGGGCAAAAAGATTTCCTGCCATGTTGTGGCTTCCTAACGTCGAACTGGTTCCGAAATGCCGCTGGTGCGGTCTGTACTGGCCGTGTCCCATCAGGGTCATGGCCATACCATGGTAAGCACACTTAGTAATATTGCGAAAGCCCGACGTTCAGCCGGGCTGCGCGTAATATCGTCGCCATGGAAGGACGCACATGATCTGGCCCGGCACTGGCAGCCTGCACGCGGAAGGACTGCCGAAGAGCTAACAATGGCAGACGGGGAATCCAGTATGAGCGAGGCCGCGGATGCCGTCGAGGAGGCGTCGGACACCATGGCGCTGGACGTTGTGGCGCGCTCCGGATTTGCCGTGATGGCCCTACTCCACATCATTGTTGGCTTTATTGCCATCGCCCTGGCCTTCGGTCAGCCGGGGCAAGCGGAAGCCACCGGTGCCATCGAGCAGCTGGGCGCCAACCCGTGGGGACCGGCCGTGCTGTGGTCCTCCGTGGTGGCGTGCACCGGCCTGGCGTTGTGGCAGCTCAGTGAGGCCACCCTGCGTGCCCGGCACCTGCCCCGTGCGAAGCGTTTGGGGAAGCTGATCTCGTCAGGCTGCCTGACCATTGCCTACGGCAGTGTGGGGCTCAGCTTCGCGGGATTCGCCGTCGGCATGCGTGGGGACTCCGGCGACACCACCCGGGACTTCAGCGCCGCCCTCCTGGATGCGCCGTTCGGGCTACCCGTGCTGGTGGCGGTGGGCCTGACCACCATGGGCGTGGGCGTCTACTTCGTAGTCAAGGGGCTGCGGCGCGGGTTCAAGGAGGAACTCTTCCGGTTCGAGGGGACCCGCCGCGGCAGGCTCATCGACGCCCTCGGCGTCACCGGGCACGTGGCCAAGGGAATCGCCCTGAATCTGGCCGGTCTGCTGTTCGTTATCGCCGCCGGGAAGCAGAGTCCCGAGGAATCCACCGGTCTGGACGGCAGCCTGAAGGCACTCCGCGACCATGCGTTCGGCCCGTACCTGCTCGTCGCGATCGGGGCGGGCTTTATCTGCTACGGCCTCTTCGCGCTGGTCCGGGCCCGGTTTGGCAGGATGTAGGGCCACGGACGAAAAAAGCACGAACCGGCAGCAAATGACCTCAAATTTGCGGTTTGCGGTCATTAGCTGCCTGTTCGCGCTGTAGTGCGGGAGCTGGTTCGGAGCTAGACGTTCGCGGCTACGCCGTCGCGGGAGATGGCAACCATGTCCTCGCGCGGCACCACCTTGATGCGCTCACGCTTGACCTCAACACCGTGCGATCCGCCGGCCTCCGTAGCAGCGGCACCGAGGGCGAGTTCGTGCGCGTCCAGGGCCAGCCAGCCTTCCCAGCTGGTGAACTTCACGCCGCGGGCGTCGAGGAGTTCGACGACGGCGTCCGCGTCGGGAACGGCGGCGACAGGCAGGTTCTCGCGGTCCTCCAGCAGGTACGTCACGGTCTCGAGGGCGTCGCCCTTGGTGTGGCCGATGAGGCCCACCGGTCCGCGCTTGATCCAGCCGGTGGCGTAGATGCCCGGCACGTGGGTGCCGGCGGCATCCAGGACGCGGCCGCCGTCGTTCGGTACCACGCCCTTCTTGTGGTCGAACTCGATCTCCGGCAGCGCCGAACCGAAGTAGCCGATCGAGCGGTAGACGGCCTGGACCGGGTAGTCCACGAACTCGCCGGTGCCGCGGGCGTTGCCCGTGCCGTCCAGCTCGGTGCGCTCGAACTTCATGCCGGCAACCTTGCCCGGCGTCGCGGCGTCGTCGTAAATTTCCACCGGGCTGTGCAGGAAGTGCAGGTGCAGGCGGCGGGATGCCGTGAGCTCGGAGAGGTCCTCGGGCTGCTCGGCGATCCAGTTGGTGAGGGTGCCCACCATGGTCTTGGTCTGGTTGTTGCTCTGGATCTGGCGGTCCGATTCCTCGTCGAACTCGAAGTCCTCGGCGTAAAGGATGATGTCGACGTCCTTGGAGTGGCTCAGCTCGCGGAGCTCCAGCGGCGTGAACTTGACCTGGGCCGGGCCGCGGCGGCCAAAGACGTGCACATCCGTGACGGGCGAGTTCTTCAGGCCTGCGTAGACGTTGTCCGGGATTTCGGAGACCAGCAGGTCGTCGGCGTGCTTGGACAGGACACGGGCCACGTCCAGGGCCACGTTGCCGTTACCGATCACGGCGATTTCCGTGGCGTCCAGCGGCCATTCGCGGGCAACATCGGGGTGGCCGTCGTACCAGGAGACGAAGTCGGCGCCGCCGTAGGAGCCGTCCAGCTCGATGCCCGGAATGTTCAGGTCCGCGTCCTTGATGGCGCCGGTGGCGAAGATGACTGCGTCGTAGTGGGTGCGGAGGTCCTCGATGGAGATGTCCGTGCCGTAGTCCACGTTGCCGAAGAAGCGGATGTCGCCGCGGTCGAGGACCTTGTGCAGGGCGTTGACGATGCCCTTGATGCGCGGGTGGTCCGGGGCCACGCCGTAGCGGATCAGGCCGTAGGGTGCCGGGTAGCGGTCAAAGAGGTCGATGCTCACCGTCAGCTCGCCGCTCTTGACGGCTTCGCTCTTGGTGAGGATGTCCGCGGCGTAGACGCCTGCCGGGCCGGAGCCCACGACGGCAACGCGCAGCGGACGCTCGGCAGATCCTACGGAGGTGCTTGATGACACGGCTGTGTTCCTTTTGTTCGTTCCGGCCCAACTAGGTAGCACTAACTTTCGTTTTGAGGGCTCATAACGACAGTTAGTGCTACCTAGTTGGGAGGGTGGCTAGGTGGTGAGGGCTCTTGCGGTGGTGCGGGGGCTGTTCGGGGTGGTGGTGCTGTAGTCCGCTGTCTTGAAGTGCGACGGCGCGAACGGGCTGACGCGGACAACGTCGCCGATCACAATCACGGCTGGATTTGCGACGCCGGCGGCTTCCGCCTGATCGGCGATGGAACCGAGCGTGCCGATCGTCACGCGCTGATTCGGCAGATAGCCGTTCTCAACGATGCCAACTGGAGTGTCCCGAGGCAAACCGGCGCCGGCCAGGGCAGCGGCGGAATCGCGAAGTGCGGCCACACCCATCAGCAGGACGATGGTGTGGTCTGCCCGGGCGGGGACCTCGGACAGCTCCTCGTGGCCAGTGACAACACTGAAGCCCTTGGCCAGGCCGCGGTGAGTCACGGGGATGCCGGCGGCGGCCGGGACTGAGATCGCGGACGTGACGCCGGAGACCACTTCAACCTCGACGCCGTGCTGCCGGCAGTATTCGGCTTCCTCGCCGCCGCGGCCAAGGACATACGGGTCGCCGCCCTTGAGCCGGACCACGCGGTGCCCTTGCAGCGCTTCGTCGACAAGGATGCGGTTGATCTCCGCCTGCGGCACGGGATGGTGGCCGGGGGTCTTGCCCACTTCGATCACGCGGACGTCGGGGGCAAGTTCGTTGAGCAGTTCGCGCGGGCCGAGGCGGTCTGCCACGACGACGTCGGCCTGGCCGAGGAGCCGGCGTCCGCGGACGGTGATGAGGCCGGTGTCGCCGGGACCGCCACCCACAAGGGCCACGGAGCCGCGCTGATTGAGCTTGTCGGAATTTTTGGGAACCCGACGGCGGCGCAGCGGGAGGTCTCCGGTCTCCAGGGCGGTGGCGACGGCGTCGCGCAGGGCCATGGCGCGGCGCGGGTCTCCCCCGGCGTTCACGGCGATCTGCACGTCATCAACCACGGCGACGGCGGGCGTCCACGCGGCTGAGGCTTCGTGGTCGGAGGCGTTGACGCACCAGATGCGCTGCGCCTCGGCGTCGGCCGACACCTGGGTGTCCACGGCGGGATCGCCGGTGGCCGTCTGGACGAACCAGACGCCGTCGACGTCGGACGGAAGGTAAGTGCGCGGCTCCCAGGTGAGGAGGCCGGCGTCGGCCAGTTCGCGGAGCGCTGCGGAGGCAACGGGAGCCACGACGGTGACCTGTGCACCGGCGTCGAGCAGACCCTTGGCGCGGCGGGCAGCCACGGGGCCGCCGCCCACCACCAGCACGGGGCGGCCGAGCAGCCGCAGTGCTGTGGGGTAAATATCCTGAATTGCCATGAATCAACGGTAGGGCCGCGCAGTTTCACCAACAACGGCAGCGGAAACACCAGTTCACGTAAGGTAACGGGGCGTCACATTCTGTTCAGTTCCGGTTCGGGCCTCCTTCACGGCTATGAGCTCGACCAGCCGGATGTTGGGATCCTTGGCCAAGAGGCTTGGGCCATGTTCGCCGAGCGCCGCCGGGATGGCACCGTTGAGATGCTCCTGCCGCGCTTCCTCGGTCTCGAAGGTGTCGAAGATGCCGAAGGTGTTTTCGTCGACGCGAAAGGCGTACCAGGTCTTAGTGCCCGGCTCGGTGGCCACAATGTCACGGCCTCCGCTGAGGAAGTCCCAGACGTCCTGCTCCTTCCCCGGCTTGGCCTCGACCAGTGCCAGTACTCCAAAGTTAAGCGCCATTGCAGTCTCCTCAAGAACATCAGCGGAATCGGCCGCCTGCCGGCCTATTCCAGAGTCTAGGAAGCTGCCCGGACCAGAGCAAGGGTGCGCCGGAACTCTGGGATTCCGCTGACGGCGTCGCGGTGCGAGTCCTGGCTACTGCCCGTAAAGACCGGTACTGAGATAGCGAAAGCCGGAGTCGACCATGACTGTGACAACGGTTGCGTCTGGACCGAGCTGTTCGGCCACGCGGAGCGCGGCAACCACATTTCCTCCGGAGGAGGTCCCGGCGAAGATGCCTTCCTCGCGGGCGAGCCGCCGGCTCATCGCCATCGCTTCGTCGGAAGAGACCCGTTCAATCGCATCCACCTCCGCTGGCTCCCAGAGCGGGGGAATAAAGCCGATGCCGGTCCCCTCGATCCGGTGGGAGCCCGTCGGGCCCCCGGAGAGTACGGCAGACTCGGCGGGCTCGACGGCGACGACCCGCAGCCCGGGAAGGTGCGCACGAAGGGCACGCGCCGTGCCGTGGATCGAGTGGGCGGTTCCGACGAACTGGACGAAAGCGTCGACGCGGCCGTACGACTGTTGCCAGATTTCTTGGCCCAACGTAACGTAACCCGTCATGGCGTCGCGGTTGTTGAGCTGGTCGCAAGCCCAATGGCCTGGCTGCGCGCTCAGTTCACCCGCCCGGGCGATCATCGCCTTGATCAGCCGCTCTGTGATCCGTCCGTGGTCGCTCGGCACGTCCTCGACCGTTGCCCCCAGCGCCTCCATGGTCCGGCGTTTCTCGTCACTGAACGCGTCCGAAAAGACGACATGGAGCCCGTAGTCCTTGGCTGCGCAAACCAGGGCAAGCGAGATGCCAGTTGTCCCGGCGGTGTACTCGACGACGGTATCGCCGGGGGTGATATCGCCGCGGGCTTCGGCACCTCTAATCGCCGCCACGGCCATCCGGTCCTTCATGCTCCCGGTGGGGTTCGCGAACTCAAGCTTGGCGAGCACCCTGGCCGATCCTGCCGGCACCACTTTGCCCAGCTCGATCAGCGGCGTAGAGCCGATCCCCGCCAGTACGCCCTCGCCTGCCCCCACCGCACGTTCCATGGCCTTCCTCACATCGCGCAACGCCTGCCCTGATGACTCCGGATAAGTCCCAAGGTATACCCCTCAGGACCGGGAGCCGCGTCATATTCCGGTGCAACGGACGTGTCAGCCGCGTTCCGGGGGTCCGTCCAGCAGCGCCTGCTTCAGGAGTGCACCGGCAGTCCACCGCATAGAAGCGACCGCCTCTTCCCTGCTCAGCCCGCCGACGTCCGTCAGCCAGACCAGGGATTCAATGCCTGTGGCGCTGCGGATCGCCAGGACCAGCCGTTGAATGTCCTGGCCGGCCCATTGCCCCTGGAGCGGGGCAAGCGCCTCCGAGATCCAGGCGATCGCACGCCCCTGCCGCAAGGGCAGGCTCCGGGGCCCGTCCCCGGGCTGCTCCAGGGAAAGCCTCAACATGGTCCGCTGCTGCGCCTCGGTTTCGACGATCATCCTGGTGAACTCCGCCACCACGGCATCCAGCCGCCCGGCCACATCCTCCGGCGGAACGTCCGGAAGCAGTGACGTGCGGGCAGTTTCCGGATGGGCCGCAGCGAGCAGCTCCCGCTGCCCGGGGAAATACCGGTAGGCCGTACTCCTGGCTACGCCCGCGGCGAGCGCGGCGTCGTCCACGGTGGGTGAGGCGCCGGACGCCACGAGCTGGCGCGCCGCTGCAACCAGGGCGTCACGGGTGCGGCGCTTCTGGCCCGTTCGTCCGACGTCCGCGTAGGGTCTTGACATGGACTTTATGGTACAGGAGTCTTGTTATGGGACAAAAGTCCCATAAGTCTTCCGATCAACATCGAGGCGACCACCATGGAGACCAAGAACTCAGCATCCGCAGTAATCCGGCAGCCCGGCGAAGGGGCCAGGCGCTGGTTCTTCGGCGGAGGGGTGCAGACCTGGAAGGCCACGGAAGAAGACACCGCCGGAGCGTTCCTCCTGTTCGAAGATGAGATGGAACTCGGCAAGGTCACTCCCCTACACACCCATCCCGACTCCGACGAAACCATGTACATCCTGGCCGGCGAGATCCTCATGAACATGGACGGCACGGAACATCGGGTTGCTGCGGGCGGGGTGACCATCGCCCCGCGCGGCGTTCCGCACGCCTTCAAAGTCCTGCAGGAGGGGACCCGCGTGCTGTGCCTGCACACCCCCGGCGGCGCGCAGGCCTTCTACTTCGGCGCGAGCGAGCCGCTCGCGGACGGCGAAGGAACAGGACTGGTGGACTTTGACCGCATCCGCGAATCAGGGCGGCTGAACGGCGGCATCGAGATTGTGGGTCCTCCGCCGTTCCCGGAAGCGTAAGCCTAGGGACCTGCCAGGAACCGGCCGCGGTGCGCGATGAGTCGCTGCAGGTAACGGCGAAGGACCAGCCGCTCAGCGAGGCGCCCCAGGATGCCGAGCGGCGCGGCGAATTCAACGCGATCCGTCATGATGCTGCCAGTCTCAGCGGCCTGGAACTCGTGGACGTGGCGGAAGAACTTGAACGGGCCCCTGACCTGCTCATCCGTGAAGCTGGCGGGAAACGCCAGCGCGGTGATGCGGCTGGTCATCGTCAGCGGAACGCCGAAGTGCCGGGCCCGCCAGGTCACTTCCTGGCCTTCATCGATCAGCCCGGACATGACTCCCGCAATGGCCCGCTCCCGCGCCCCGCTGCGATTCCACGTGGGCGTCCACGCTGCGCGCGAGGTCGAACAGGCGCTCCGGGGGCAGGGTGGACTCGGTGCGGCACACGAAACTGACAGTCATGGCGCCAGTCTGCCAGACTCCCTGGTGGTGGGCTGCCGGCGTAGTTGGTCGCCTTCAAAACAGAACAGCAGAGCCCGACGGCGGGACTCGCCGTCGGGCTCTGCGCTTTGGTCTTGCTGTGGCCGGCGTGACCGGCGTCTTAGCGGGTGCTGCCGGACAGGAGGCCGCGGCTGCGGAGGAGGCGCTTCTCGATCGGGGCGAACACCAGCAGCTCGATGAGGATGCCGACTGCCAGGATCAGCAGGATCGCGGACATCACGATGGTCATGTCGGCCAAGTCGCGGCCCTGGTTCAGCATGGAGCCGAGGCCGAAGCCGATGGTGCCGCCCACGGCGATGATTTCCGCGGCCATAAGCGACCGCCAGGAGAACGCCCATCCCTGTTTGAGCCCGCTGAGGTAGCCGGGCAGGGCGGCAGGCAGGATGATCTGCACGGCCATCTGGAAACGGTTGGCGCCCAGGACCGTGCCGACGCGGCGGTACTGCGGCGGGATCTGGTCCACGCCGGAGATCAGGCCGTTGATGATGGATGGGATCGCCCCCATAAATACCACGAAGTAGACGGTGGCGTCGGTAAGGCCGAACCAGATGATGGCCGCGGGCACCCAGGCTACGGACGGCAGCACCTGAAGGCCGGAAATCAGCGGCCCGAAGGCACGGCGCAGCGGCGCAACCTGGGCCAGCAGCAGCCCCACCGGCGTGGCGATGGCAACGCTGATCAGGAACCCGACCAGCCCGCGCTGCAGCGAGGTCCACACCGCTTCCTGCAGCTTGGCCTCGCCCCAAAGCACGCCGATCTGGCCCAGGACGTCCAGCGGACCGGGAACCAGGTCGCGGCGCTTCAGGCCCAGGGAGACGTAGAACTGCCAGATCAGGACAAGGACCACCAGGGCGGCGACCGGCAGGAGCACCCGGCTCCAGTCGATCCGGTGCTTGCGCGCGGCGTCGGACTGGAGCGAATCCAGCCCGGCCTCAAGCTCGCGCAGGTCCTCATGCCCGGTGGAAGTTCGGGTCAGGGCGGCGTGGACTTTGCGGGTTTCCGGCTGTCCGGTGATTGAGCTTGTCGAAATCCCGGTCTCGTCAACCTCGACCACCGGTTCGGTCTCGGCGAGGGGCGTGGGGTTATTTGGCATGGCGGCGAATCTCCTCCCGCAGCCGGGCGGTGATGACCCCGGTCAGCTGTCCGGCCAGGCCGGCGTCGGTTCGGTGTTCCTCGGTGACGGCCCATTCCTGGACCACGCGGCCGGGACGGGACGACAGCAGCAGTACACGCTGGCCCAGGCGCACGGCCTCGCGGACGTTGTGGGTCACAAAAACGATGGTGCGCCCGGTTTCCTTCCAGATGCGTTCCAGCTCGTCGTGGAGGAGGTCGCGGGTGATGGCATCCAGGGCGGCAAACGGCTCATCCATCAGCAGCAGCTGCCGGTCCTGCGACAGGGCCCGGGCCAGGGCCACGCGCTGGCGCATACCGCCGGAAAGCTCGTGAGGACGCTTGTCCCCAGCCTCGCCGAGGTGCACCAACTCCAGCAGCTCGTTCGCCTTGATCCGGCGTTCAGCCTTGCCCACACCGCGCAGCTTCAAGGCCAGTTCGATGTTCACCCGCGCCGTCAGCCAGGGGAAAAGGGCGGCGTCCTGGAACATAAAGGCTGCCCCGTCGCTGGGCACTTCGAGGGCGCCCGACGTCGGGACCTCCAGTCCCGCCATGATGTTCAGCAGGGTGGATTTGCCGCACCCGGACGCACCGAGGAGGGCTACGAATTCGCCCGCGCCGATGGTGGCGTTGACGTCGTCCAGCACCGGGGCGCCGTCGCCGAAGCGCTTGCCCAGGTTTTCCAGTACGACTGGCATGGTCCCGTCCTTAGGTAGGTGGTGCGAAGTTTGGAGGTCAGTCCTGGCCGAGGCCGGCGGCAGAGACGCGGCCGGCGGTCCCGGTGACTTCGTTCAGGGCACGGAGGTCGAACAATCCGGTGATGTCGGCCTGCTTGGTGGTGCCGGCCTTCACCCCGTCCTCAAGGAGCTTGGGGTAGGTTCCCGCGAGCGGATCCACCGTGAACACCACGTTCTGCAGGGCTCGATCAAGGACATCGGCGGGAAGCGCCGCGCCTGCCGATTCCTGCAGGGCGGCGTTGATGACGCTCGTTTTCTCTGCGGCAGGCGTGTCATTCAGCCAGGCCACGGACTCGGCATGGCCCTTGAGCAGGGCCTTTACGGTGTCCGGGTGCGCGGCGGCGAACTTCTTGTTAACAATCAGGATGGTGGTAGGGAACTCGCCGGCCTTGCCGGAAAGGGATCCGTCCCAGAGGTCCTTTTCGTCCACCAGGACCCTGGCTCCGGCCTGGAGCACCAAACGGGACGCCCACGGCTCAGGCAACCACGCGCCGTCGAGCTTTCCATCCTGGAACAGTTTCAGTGTCTGGGCGTTCTCAGTGGGGTTGATCGCAACGTCGCCGCTGCCGTCCACATTTGTTTTGTAGCCCTGCGAGCCGAGCCACGCGCGGAGGGCCACGTCCTGCGTGCCGCCCAGCTGCGGCGAGGCGAGTGTCTTGCCCTTCAGGTCCGCCGCCGAGTTGATTTCCGGACGCACAACCAACTGCGCGCCACCTGCGGCAGCGCCCGCGATGACGCTGACGGACTCCCCCTCGCTCTTGACAAACGAGTTGATCGCGGGATTTGGGCCGATGTATGCCGCGTCGATGGCTCCGGCGTTCAGCGCCTCGATCGCGGCCGGTCCCGCATTGAAAGTCTCGGTGCTGAGCTTGGTGTCACCCAGGTTCCGGGCGAGGATCCCCTGCTTCACGCCCACCAACGCGGGAGCATGAGTCAGGTTTCCGAAGTAGCCCAGCTTCAGTTCTGCGGCCGGAGTGGGCGACGGGATGGCTGCCTCTGCCGCCGTATTACGGGAAATGGACGACGCCACTACGGCCCCGGCGGCGATCAGGAACACGAGCCCGATGGCCAGGGCTGCCTCGATGGCACGCTTGCGCTTGGGTACTGCGCTTTCGCCGGCCACGATGCGGGTCATCCCGGGCTTGGAACTAGTCATTGTTTCACCATAGGGAGAGACCTAAACCCATTCAATGAAGCAGAAACGGGGGGTCACGCGGGTTCATGCAGCGTCACATTCCGGGCCCGGTTCAGTCCCCCTTGACGTTGATCAGCTGCCGCAGCTTGTGCCGCACCCTGACGAGGTCCGCCGCGTCGCGCATCACCACATCGATCGGTTTGTACGCCGCCGGAATTTCGTCGATGAACGCCTCGGTGGCCCGGAACTCAATGCCCTGCATGGCCGTCTTCAGCTCGGCCAGCGAGAACGTTTTTCGGGCAGCCGTCCGGGAGTACTCGCGGCCGGCCCCGTGCGGGGAGGAGTTCAGCGAGACGGGGTTCCCCAGCCCCTCCACCACGTACGACGCCGTCCCCATGGACCCCGGGATAAGTCCCGGATCGCCGTGCTCGGCTCTGATCGCCCCCTTCCGCGATACCCACACGGACTTGCCGTAATGGGTCTCCTGCTGGGTGAAGTTGTGGTGGCAGTTGATCCGCTCGCGCTCCTTGACATGGCCGCCCACCCAGTGCCCGAACTGAGTAATGACGCGGTCCATCATTTCCTCGCGGTTCAGGAGGGCGAAATGTTGCGCCCAGCGTAGTTCCTTGATGTAGCGGGCGAACTCGCTGGTACCCTCCTCCAGGTGGGCGAGGTCAGGGTCGGGCAGCCTGGTCCCGCGCTTCCGGGTCACCTGCTGGGCGACGGCGATGTGGTGCTGCGCGATCTTGTTGCCCACGCCCCGCGAGCCCGAGTGCAGGAACAGCCAGACGGCGTCGGTCTCGTCGGCGGAGACCTCGATGAAGTGGTTGCCCGATCCCAGCGAGCCCAGCTGAAGTTCCCATTTGGCCAGATACTGGGCCGGGTTGAAGCCGGCCTGCGCCGCCAGCTTCCGGAGCTCGGCAAGGCGCGGTTCGGCAGTGGCCATGATCCGCCTGTTGTTGTGGCCGGCGGACAACGGAATGGCGCGTTCAATGTCGTCGCGCAGCCGTTTGCGGTCCTTGGGCAGGTCCTTGACAGAGTACTGGGTCCGCACGGCGATCATGCCGCAGCCGATGTCCACGCCGACGGCGGCCGGGATGATGGCGCGCAGGGTGGGAATCACCGAGCCCACCGTGGCACCCTTGCCCAGGTGCGCGTCAGGCATCAGGGCCAGGTGCGGGTAGATGAACGGCAGCGTGGACGTGGCCAGCGCCTGCTCGCGGGTCTTGTCATCAAGGATCGAGGCCCAGCTGATGAGCTTGCTGTTGATGGTTTCCACGCTTCGCCTCCCACTGTTAAGGATACGAAAACGACGAAACCGCGGCTTGTTCGCAAAACCAGCCCGTGAAGGCCAGGATCTGCGAACAAGCCGCGGTTTCGGCAGAAACTCAGATCGAGTAGCGCTCGTCCTCGTGGTCGCCCGGGTGGTCCTTGACCAGGCCCGCGGCCAGCGTGTTGCCGTCCAGCGGGTCGATGACCAGGAACGCGCCGGTGCGGCGGTGGTGCAGGTAGTTCTCCAGCGGCAACGGCGCCGCGAGCCGGAGCTGCGCGTGGCCGATGTCGTTCAGCTCCAGGCTGGACGCGCCTTCGAGCTTGAACGTGGCCAGGTCCAGCTTGCCGCTGACGCTGCGGACCAGCGCCTGGACGGTGCGGGTGCCGTGCTTGACCAGCACTTTGGCGCCTTCACGCAGCGGCTTGGGCGACAGCCAGCACAGGGCTGCATAAAGGTCGGCAGTGGACTCCGGGAACGTTCCGGCGGCGGCAATGGTGTCACCGCGGGCGACGTCGAATTCCTCCGCCAGGCGGATCGCGACGGACTGCGGGGCGAACGCTTCCTGCAGTGATTCGCCGGCGAAGTCGATGCCGGTCACCGTGGTGGTGCGGGGCGACTGGCCGGGGGTCAGCACTGACACCGAATCCCCCACTTTCACGGAACCTTCGGTGATCTGGCCGGCGTATGCGCGGTAGTCACGGAAGGCCTCTACGTCCAGGCCACCAGCGACGGCGTCGGGAGCCAGCGCACCCTGCGGCCGGATCACCAGCTGCACGGGGAAGCGGAAGCTCTCCAGCTGCGTGTCGATTTCGTCGGCGGCTGGCAGCGTTTCGAGGACCTCCAGCAGGGCCGGGCCGTCGTACCAGGGGGTGCGCTCGGAACGGTCCACCACGTTGTCGCCGTCGAGGGCGGACACCGGGATCACCAGCAGGTCGTCGATGTGGTCCGCGCTGCCCAGCTCGGCGGAGCCGATGCCCAGTTCGCGGGCCACCTGCTGCACATCGGCCTGGATCTCGCGGAACACGGACTCGCTGAAGTCCACCAGGTCGATCTTGTTCACGGCCACAATCACGTGCGCCACCCGCAGCAGCTGCAGCACGGACAGGTGCCGGCGCGTCTGCTCCAGGACACCCTTGCGGGCGTCAATGAGTACGACGACGGCATCCGCCGTGGACGCGCCCGTCACGGTGTTTTTGGTGTACTGAACGTGCCCGGGGCAGTCGGCCAGGATGAAGCTGCGCTGGTCCGTGGCGAAGTAGCGGTAGGCCACGTCGATGGTGATGCCCTGCTCCCGCTCGGCGCGCAGGCCGTCGGTCAGCAGTGCCAGGTCGATCCCGCCCTTCTCGCCGCCAAAGCCGCGGTCGGAGGAGGTGCGGGCAACGGCGTCGAGCGTGTCAGCAAGAATCGCCTTGGAGTCGTGCAGGAGGCGGCCCACCAAAGTGGACTTCCCGTCGTCGACCGATCCGGCGGTGGCGAACCGGAAGAGAGTGGTGGGCAGGGCCGTCGCGAGCGCTGCCTCGGTGATTGAGCTTGTCGAAATCAGGGTTTCGACAGGCTCAACCACCGGCGTATTAAAAGTGCTCATTTAGAAGTACCCATCCTTCTTGCGGTCTTCCATGGCTGCCTCGGAGATGCGGTCATCTGCACGGGTGGCGCCACGTTCGGTGATGGTGGAGGCGGCAACTTCAATCACAACGTCGCTCACGGTGGCTGCGTCGGACTCAACGGCACCGGTGCAGGACATGTCGCCCACGGTGCGGTAGCGGACGGTTTTGACGATGACTTCCTCGTGCGGCAGCGGCTGGGAAACCTCGCCCACCGCACGCCACATGCCGTCGCGGGCAAACACTTCGCGGCAGTGGGCGTAGTACAGGCCCGGCAGCTCGATGTTCTCGCGTTCGATGTAGCGCCAGATGTCCAGCTCGGTCCAGTTGCTGATGGGGAACGCACGGACGTGCTGGCCCACGGTGTGGCGGCCGTTGTAGAGGTTCCACAGCTCGGGGCGCTGGTTGCGCGGGTCCCACTGGCCGAATTCGTCGCGGAGGCTCAGGATGCGCTCCTTGGCGCGGGCCTTGTCCTCGTCACGGCGGCCGCCGCCGAAGACGGCGTCGAACTTGTTCTGCTGGATGGCGTCCAGGAGCGGGACGGTCTGCAGCGGGTTGCGGGTGCCGTCAGCACGCTCGGCCAGGTCGCCGCGGTCGATGAACTCCTGGACGGAGCCGACGACGAGCTTAAGTCCCAGCCGCTCCACCGTCCGGTCGCGGAAGTCGATGACCTCGGGGAAGTTGTGGCCGGTATCCACGTGCAGCACGGGGAACGGGACCTTGCCCGGCCAGAAGGCCTTGGTGGCCAGGTGCAGCATCACCACGGAGTCCTTGCCGCCGGAGAACAGCAGCGCAGGCTTCTCGAACTCGGCCACGACTTCGCGGATGATGTGGATCGCTTCGGACTCGAGGGCGTCCAGGCTGGAGAGGCGCGTGTGGATCTCGACAGGCTCGATCACCGGCTCGGTGGTTGAGCCTGTCGAAACCGGGCTTGTCGAAACCAACGTGTCGTTAAGGGTGCTCATACGTGTAGTCCGCATTCTGTCTTGTCGGTGCCTGCCCAGCGGCCGGCGCGGGGGTCATCGCCCGGCGCCACCTTGCGGGTGCAGGGCTGGCAGCCAATGGAGGGGTAACCCTGAGAAAGCAGCGGGTTAACGGGCAGGAGGTTGTCATCGGAGTACTGGACCAGCTGGTCGAACGTCCATGCTGCCAGCGGGTTGACCTTGACCAGGCCGTTGATTTCGTCCCAGGTCACCAGCGGGGTGTTCGTCCGGGTGGGAGCCTCGTCGCGGCGGACACCGGTGAACCAAAGTTCGTAGCCGGCCAACGTGCGGCGCAGCGGGGCCACCTTGCGGAGGGCGCAGCACTGGGCGGCGTCGCGGGCAAAAAGGTCCTTGCCCAGGAGCCGGTCCTGCTGTTCCACTGTGTTCTCGGGAAGCACGTCCACCACGTTGACGCGGAGGTTCGCGGCCACCTCGTCACGCGTGGCGTAGGTTTCCGGGAAGTGGTAACCGGTCTCCAGGAACAGGACGTCGACGCCGGGCATCTGGTCCGCGACCAGGGCCGGCAGCACGGCGTCGGCCATGGAGCACGCGACGGCGACCGCTGACAGGTCGAAGTTGCGCTCCACCCAGGCGATGACGTCGCGGGCGGGGGCATCCCAGCCGAGCTCGGCAGCACCGGACTCGGCGATGGCCTTGAGCTCGTCGTGGGTGCGGAGCTTAGCGGCAGGCGATGCCGCCCCGTCAACTCCCAATGCGTGCTTGCTCACTGGAGGGCCTCCTCGTCTGCTGCGTGGGCCCACTCGGCGAAGGTCTGGCCATCGGCGCGCTGGGCCACGAACGTGCGGACGACGCGTTCCACGTAGTCCGGCAGGTCCTCGACATATACCTTCAGGCCGCGGACGGTGCGCCCCAAACCTGCCTCTTCGCGACTGTTGGAAGCCAGCCCGCCGCCCAGGTGGACCTGGAAACCCGGGGAGGGGTCGCCGTCGGGCGTTGGCAGCATCATGCCCTTCAGGCCGATGTCCGCGGTCTGGATGCGGGCGCAGGAGTTGGGGCAGCCGTTGATGTGCAGGGACAGCGCGTGCGGCAGTTCGCCGGACTCCGCGAGGTCGGCCAGGCGGCGTTCCAGGTCCGCGACGGCGGTGGCGGCGGTGACCTTGGTTTCCACGATGGCCAGCTTGCAGTACTCGATGCCGGTGCAGGCGATGGTGCCGCGGCGGAACACGGACGGGCGGGCGGACAGGCCCAGGGCATCCAGCTCGGCAACCAGCGGTTCCACGTGGTCCTTGGCAACGTCCAGGACCACAAGCTTCTGGTGCGGCGTGGTGCGCAGGCGGTAGGAGCCGCGGGCCTCGAGCGTGTCCGCGAGCTTCACCAGCTGCACGCCGGACAGGCGGCCGGCCAGCGGGGTGGCGCCGATGAAGAACTTGCCGTCCTTCTGCTCGTGCACGCCGATGTGGTCCCCCGGAGTGGTGGGCTTGGGCGCGGCGGGACCGTCGGCCAGCTTGTAGCCGAGGTATTCGTCCTCGAGGATCTGGCGGAACTTCGCCGGTCCCCAGTCGGCCATCAGGAACTTCAGGCGGGCCTTGGTGCGCATGCGGCGGTAGCCGTAGTCGCGGAAGATGCTGGTGACGCCGAGCCAGACTTCGGCAGCCTCTTCAGGCTTCACGAAGGCGCCGAGGCGCTTGCCGAGCATGGGGTTGGTGGACAGCGCGCCGCCGGCCCAGAGGTCGTAGCCGACTCCGAGTTCGGGGTGGCGGACGCCTACGAGGGCGAAGTCGTTGATCTCGTGCACCACGTCTTGGCTGGGGTGGCCGGTGATGGCGGTCTTGTACTTGCGCGGCAGGTTGGACAGTAGCGGGTTGCCGATGAAACGCTCCCCCAGCTCCGCGATGAGCGGCGTGGGGTCGATGATCTCGTCCTTGGCGATGCCGGCAACCGGGGAGCCCAGGATGACGCGGGGAACGTCGCCGCAGGCCTCGGTGGTGGACAGGCCAACACCCTCAAGCCGTTTCCAGATCTCGGGGATGTCCTCCACGCGGATCCAGTGCAGCTGGATGTTCTGGCGGTCCGTGAGGTCGGCGGAATCCCGGCCGAAATCAACCGAAATCTGGCCGATGACGCGCAGCTGCTCGGTGGTGAGCGCCCCGCCGTCGATCCTGACCCGGAGCATGAAGTACTTGTCTTCGAGCTCGTGCGGCTCGAGCGTGGCGGTCTTGCCGCCGTCGATCCCGGGCTTGCGCTGGGTGTACAGGCCCCACCAGCGGAAGCGTCCGTGCAGGTCCTGGCTGGGGATGGCGTCGAAGCCGTCCTTGGAGTAAATGGTCTCGATACGCTCGCGCACGTTGAGGCCGTCGTCTTCCTGCTTCCAGGTTTCGTTGGCGTTCAGAGGGGTTTTGCCGTCCACTTTCCACTGCCCGTGCGGCTTTGCAGCGGGGCGGGAGGCGCGCGCGGGGCGCTTGGCGGCGGCGGGGTCCACGGACGCTCCGGCTAGAGCTGTATCAGTCATGCATCGACTGTAGGTGCCTGCCGAAGCGCGTCACAAAGGTCCGGAAACGGGAGGTCACCTAGGGAAACAATTCGTCACGAACCGCCGGAGAGCCTTGAAGAAGGCCGCCCGCTGTGCTTGGTTGCGGGTTCCCGGGCGGGCGGCTATTGACCGTGGGCGACGGCGGCGTCGAACCGTTCCAGCGCGATCTCGGCGAGCACCGGGGACGGCAGCAGTGGTTCTGTCACGAGGTCGGCTCCGGCTTTGGCCAGCTGGTCGTGGAAGTACCCCGGCGCGAGCAGGTAGGAGGCAATCACCACGCGGCCGCCGTCGTCCACGGCACCGGCGGACTCCCCCGCCCCGGCGCCTCCGGCCAGTTCCAGGCGGAGGATGGCGACGGCGTCGGGCACCGACGGCTGGGCAGAGGCACCGTAGGCGGGCAGAATCCGGTTGCGCCGCAGCGCCCTGAGCTGGGCGGCGAGTTCTTCCACGCTGACCGCGGCGTTGGGGTTGGAGGAACCTGCGGCGGCGAGGACGATGGCGTCACGGTCCGTCACGCCGGCTTCGCGGAGGCGCTGGTCCAGCAGGGCTGCGAGCCGCGGGTCCGGGCCGAGCGGCGCTGCGGCCAGGCTGCCCGGCCGGCTTTTCACGGCCCGGGCGATGTCCACCTTGACGTGGAAGCCCACGCTCAGCAGGAGGGGCACGACGACGGCACTTGAGTCTGCGGGCAGTCCCGCCACGACGTCCACGAGGTCCGGCTGCTGGACGTCCACATAGGCTTCCAGCACGTCCAGGCCCGGACGCAGGGCGGCGACGGCGGCGCGCAGGGCGTTGACCTCCGCGGCGCCCTGGGGGCTGGACGTCCCGTGGGCACAGGCGATCATGATCGGGTTGTTCATAGGGGCTAGCGTAACGTTGGAGCCGCCCTGTCCGCCCACCATGAAACCGCCGGGACGCCTCATGACATCGCCGTTCGACACTTTGCCGTTCGACATCGACCTGGTGTGGCTGGACCTGGCCGGGGTCTTCTTCTTTGCCGTCTCCGGATCATTGTTGGCAGCAAGGAAACAGTTCGACCTGGTGGGCTCGCTGCTGCTGGCGTCCCTGGTCTCCCTCGGCGGCGGCGTCATCCGCGACATCATCCTCAACACCACGCCGGCGGCCTTCTCCAACCCCGCCTATCTGGTCCCACCGGTACTGGCCACCGTCCTGGTGTATTTCCTGTACTCCAGCGTGCAGCGGTACACCTCGCTGCTGGTGCTGTTCGACGCCGGCGGGCTGGCCTTGTTCTGCATCACCGGAACGCTGAAGGCCCTGGCCCTGGGGATGAACCCGGTGGCCGCCATCCTTCTCGGCGTGACCACGGCGGTGGGCGGCGGCCTGCTGCGGGACATCACCGCGAACGAGGTGCCCCAGCTCTTCAACCCCCGCGACCTTTACGCGCTGCCGGCCTTCAGCGGGGCGGCCTTGACCGCGCTGCTCTGGGTCACCGGGGCCTTCAACGCATTGACGGCGTGTGCGGTGGCGGCCGTGGTGTTCGCTTTCCGCGTGGTTGCCTGGCGCCGGTCCTGGTTTGTCCCGCTGGCCGTACATGGCTTGCACCGGCGGGGCTCCGGCGGCGGGGACGGGGCTGGGGGCTTTGGTGGCCCGGGCGGCTTTGGGAGCGGTGGGGCTGATGGGGCTGGCAGCGGCTCGGGAGCGCGCCGCAGTTAGCTAGGATATGAGCATGACTGACATGTTCCTCGAGAAGTTCCGCGCGCTTGTTCCGACGTATCTCGAGGACGAATGGCAGGAAGAAGATGGCCTGCCCGCGGACGAGCTGGACGCGGCCCTCGCCGAACACCAGTTCCAGGTTCCCCTGGCCCTGCGCGAGTTCTACCTGGCAGTGGGCGGCTGCGAGGACATCATGGAGGCGTACCACTACTTCTGGGATCCCGAAGAGCTGGAAGTGGATGACGAAGGCTTCCTGATGTTCCTCGAGGATGAGGAAGAACAGTTCACCTGGGGCTTCCGTGTGGGCGACCTCGGCATCCCGGACCCTTTCGTGTACCGCCGCAACAACGCCCGCGGCCAGTGGAAGAGCGAAGAAGGTACCTTCTCCGAATTCGTCTTCGACATGTTCGAGTGGGCCTTCAACGACGAAGAAGAAAACTAGGGCCCTCTCCTGCTCCGCCTGCGCGGCCTAAACGGGGCACTTCGACACGGACGCGCCGCGCGCTGAGCCGGTTTCCGCGGTTACGTCGCCCAAAGTGCCCCACGACGGCGCGACTCACCTCGCACCGAAAGCCCCCTGCCGCGACAGTTCCAGTACCGCCAACACCTGGCCCACCATCCGCTCAGGGTGATAGACAACGTCGTCATAGCCGAACCTGAGGCCAAGACGTCCGCCGATCAGGGTGGCATTGTTGCGCTTTCGGTCCTTCTTCACTTGTTGTGCCTCCAAATGAGTGCTTCCGTCGGTTTCCACCACGACACACTCCTCAATAAGGAAGTCCACTTCCCCAACTCCCGGAAGCTCTACATGCCTGCGGACGTGGAGCCCGGCCCGCCGGAAGTGGTAGTTCGCCAACACCTCCAGAAGGGAATCCGCTCGAGGGATCACGCAGTCCAGGACGGACCTGGCGCTGGCGTTGCGGTTTCCCGGGAGCTTGCGCCGCAGGAAATCCAGGCTGATGTCGCCCCGCTGGGCTGCGCACTGAAGCATGACCAGCGATTCCACGGCGGGCAAGCAACGCAACGAATGAATAAGAACGTCGGCCAGGCCTGCCACCGGCAGCCATGGGTGCGACGGGTGGGGGCATCGGCCGTGCGTCAGCGTCCCCGGCGGTGTCCTCTTATGCCCTGGACTGAGGTGCACGGGACCAGCGTCATGTATCGTCCACAGCTGGTAAATGGGGGCGGCCGACAGACACGTCAGCAGTGCATTGTGCTGCAGCGCCAGGCCAAGCACGCCTGCCTCACGCGGCAAACTGTAGATACCTCGTCGGATCCGCACAATTCGCCCGGCCGCCAGTGCCTTGTCGACGGAGGCCCGGGAAAATCCGGCCCCGCGGAGCGTCGAGGCCCGGGTTACGCCGGCCCGCGTGCCGAGAAAAGTCTCAATATCCATCGCTCCACGGTGCACTTGGACTACAGCAAAGGGCAGACCCAAGGTGCCGCATGTGGACAACGCGGCCGTCGCGGGGCACTTCGACACGGACACGCCGTACCTACAGTCCGGAGGGCCCATCGGACGCCGCAATGTGCCCCACGAAGGACGAAGTAGCCTGTGACACGCGCAGTAACAGCTGGCTTGCATCCTGTGACAAACCTGTCATAGACTGTTCACGGATCCGCTAAACGCCTCCGGCGGGTCTGATGCGAACGGAGATATAGCCCCGGTTCGACGCAACGTGTGATTCGTATCGTTGCTGAGAACCGGGGCTATTGCATTTAAGCAAAAGCGGGCCCCGGCCAGGTTCACCCCGCCGAGGCCCCGCTCGCAGCCAAGAATCAGCTGGCGCGGTCCACCACAGCCAGGGCGAAGTTGGACAGCGACGACTTCACAACACCCTCGGGAAGCGGCGCCAGTGCGGCAATGGCTTCGTCGGCCCAGCGGCGGGCAATTACCCAGGACTCGGCGGTGACGGGGTGCTCGCGGAGCCCGGCCACGGCGGCAGCCAAGGCAGCGTCCGAGGTCAGGTCCCCATCAATGAGCTTCAAAAGTTCGACGGCGGACTGGTCACCGGCCGCAGCATCGCGCCGCAGGAACAGGACCGGCAGCGTGGGCACCCCCTCGCGGAGGTCCGTGCCCGGTGACTTGCCGGACTTCACCTTGACGCCGGTGACATCAATGACGTCGTCGGCGAGCTGGAAGGCCACGCCCACCTTCTCGCCGTACTCCACCAGCAGGTCCTCGTAAGCCTCGTCGGCACCGGCGAAGATGGCACCGAGCTGGCCGGAGGCCGCCACCAGGGAACCGGTCTTGTCCGCGATGACGGACAGGTAGTGCTCCACCGGATCCTCGTCCGGACGCGGGCCTACAGTTTCGTGCAGCTGGCCCAGGCACAGCCGCTCGAACGTCCGGGCCTGGATGCCCAGCGCCCGGGAACCAAGCTCGGACACCAGGATGGACGCGCGGGCAAAGATGAGGTCGCCGGTGAGGACCGCCACGGAGTTTCCCCAGACCTCGTGGGCCGTGGGGGCGCCGCGGCGGAACGGGGCGGAGTCCATCACGTCGTCGTGGTACAGCGTTGCCAGGTGGGTCAGCTCCACCACCACGGCTGCCTGCACCACGGCAGGCAGTGAGGCGTCGCCAAGGTGGGCGCACAGCAGCGTCAGCAGCGGCCGGATGCGCTTGCCGCCGGCTTCCACGAGGTGACGCGACGTTGCATCAGCCAGCGGATCGGAGTTGGCAATGGCTTCGCGGAGCTTCTTCTCCACGCGGGCCAGGTTGTTGGTGATGGCGGGGCCCAGCTCGGCGTCCTCCGCGATGGCCGCGAAGCCGGCGGGCAGCTGCAGTCCCGTGGCAATGGCGGTGGTATTGAGGCTGGGTTCGGAGTCCGGCAGGCCGTGCCCGGCGTGCGTCCAGCTGTGGTCTGCGGAGTTAGTCACTGGTTAACCCTAACTTTTTGTTGCGGATACCGCTGGTTCGATGCCGGTGGGGTGTTGGAGGTGGCCGGAACCAGCGATTCCAGGACGCGGATGGCCCGGTCCTCGAAGCCTTTCGCGGCCGGGTCGGTCAGGTTTGCGAGCAGCCGCACCACAAAGCGCATCAGCACGGGAATGGGCATCCCGGTCCGCAGCGCGAGCTTCATAACGGCGGGTTTTCCGATCAGCGCGGCAAATGCCCGGCCCAGCGTGAAGTGCGATCCCCACTGCCCCCGCACATAGTCCGCGTACCCCGCGAGGTGCGCGTCGGCGTCGTACGTTCCGTTGGACACGGAACGAGCGGAGGCGTCAACGATGAACTCCGCCGCGAACCGTGCCGACTCCATCGCGTAGGAGATGCCCTCGCCGTTGAACGGGGAGACCATGCCGCCGGCGTCGCCTAGGAGCAGAAGGCCGGGCGAGTAGTGCGGGGTGCGGTTGAAGCCCATGGGCAGCGCGGCGCCGCGGATTTCGCCCACTTGGTTGTCCGGGGTGAAGCCCCACTCGGCGGGCATGGCGGCGGTCCATTCGCGCAGGACCTGCTTGTAATCGAGCTTGCCGAAGTCCCTCGACGAGTTCAGGATGCCGAGGCCCACGTTGGACGTGCCGTCGCCGACGCCGAACACCCAGCCGTAGCCGGGGAGCAGTTTTCCGTCGCGGCCGGGGAGCTCCAGCCAGCCTTCCATCCAGTCGTCGTTGTGCCGGGGCGAGGTGAAGTACGTGCGGACGGCGACGCCGAGGGGGCGGTCGTCGCGCTTGTGAATCCCCAGCGACACCGCGGTTCGCGTCGAGTTGCCGTCTGCGGCGAGTACGACGTCGGCGCTGAAGTCGCGTGACTCCCCCGTCTTGCGTCCGGACTCGTCCAGGAGCGCTGCGCGGACACCGGTCACGCGGCCTTCTTCAGACCGCAGGGCTTCCGTGACGCTGTGCCGCTCGAGGATTTCGGCGCCGGCAGCCTGGGCGTGGCGGGCCAGTTCCTCGTCGAAGCCCAGGCGGGTACGGATGAGGCCGTACTGCGGGAAGTCGGAGACCTCGGGCCAGGGCAGTTCGATCGTGCGGCCGCCGGCAATGAGGCGGAGGCCCTTGTTCCGGCGCCAGCCGTCGGCTTCAGGGTGCGGCAGGCCGAGCTTCTGGATTTCGCGGACCGCCCGCGGGGTGAGGCCGTCGCCGCAGACCTTCTCGCGCGGGAAGCTGGTCTTTTCCAGGACGGTCACGCTGATGCCGGCCTTGGCAAGGTAATACGCGGCGGTGGAACCGGCTGGCCCCGCGCCGACAATCAGAACATTCACAGGTCAGCGCTGGATGTTTCGGCGGAGCTTTGCCACTGGGCCCTTGTGTGCGGCGATGGCCTCAGCTGCGCCCTCGGGCGTTGATTCCAGCGGCTTGGTGGCACGGTGGACGGCCACGATCCCGCCGGTCAGGTTGCGGTACGTGACCTTTTCCCAGCCGGATTCCTGCAGCCAGGCGGCCAGGTGGTCCTGGTCCGGCCAGGCGCGGATGGACTCGGCGAGATAGACGTAGGCGTCCGGGTTGGAGGCCACCTTCACGGCGATGGCCGGCAGGGCACGCATGAGGTATTCCGTGTACATGGTGCGCCACAGCGGAACCACGGGCTGGGAGAACTCGGCGATGACCAGCTTGCCGCCGGGCTTGGTGACGCGGAGCATCTCGGCCAGCGCCTTCTTGGGCTCGTTGACATTGCGCAGCCCGAACGAAATGGTGCTGGCGTCGAAGCTGTTGTCCGCGAAAGGCAGGTTGGTGGCGTCTCCGGCAACGAAGTTGATGTCCGGGCGGCGGCGCTTGCCCACCTTGAGCATGCCGAGGGAGAAATCGCAGGCGATGACATCTATGCCTGCATCGGCATATGGCTCGCTGGAGGTGCCGGTTCCCGCGGCCAGATCCAGCACCCGCTGACCCCGTTTCACGTCCATGGCATCCACCACGATCCTGCGCCAACGGCGGGTTTGCCCCATGGAGAGGACATCGTTGACGACGTCGTACTTAGGTGCGACGTCGTCAAACATCGTGGCTACTTCGTCCGGACGCTTTTCCAAGGATGCTCGGTTCACCATGCAATTGTCTCAGACAAACTTGAGAAGGACTTTCGACGAGCCCGTCCCCCGGTCCGAAGCCGCGGCAAACGCCTCGGCCACGTCACCGGCGTCGAACGTGTGCGTCAGCAACGGCTCAACATCCAGCCCGTCCGCCAGGTACGCGAGGGCGTCATCCAGCTCGTCCGCGAAACGGAAGGTCCCGCGGTAGTCAATCTCACGGAAGACGAGTGCGGCGAGCGACGCTGGCCGCGCCGGGACGGCCTTGCGGGAGGCGAAGCGCTGCGGTAGTAGGTGACCTGCGGGCGAGGTTGGTGCGTCCAGCGAGGCAGTCGGTGCTTTCGCCGCAGTACACGGCGGGGTGGACGGTCACGGCGTCGACGATCACCGAGCCGGCCGGGCAGTCCGGGTCCGGCCGGTCCTCAAGTCGCAGGTTTCCGGCGGAATGGACAACAACCGCATTCATACTGCGTCCTCCACGAGGGTCAGGTCGCGTCTCTTGGTTTCGGGGCGAAGAAGGTGGCCACAAAAGCGACGGCGGAGTAGAGGACCATCATTCCGGCGACCGGCCACCAAGAGTTGGTGAACAGCGCCAGCAGGCCTGCTGCGATGATCGGGGCCACGCCGCCGGAGAGCACGCCGCCGATTTCCTTGGCCAGAGCCAGTTGCACGCACACGCGGGAGTAATGTTGTCTCATCATGACGAGCACGTTCCGCACCCTCACAGTCCCCCTGGATGGCACCGCGTCCGCCGGCGGACTGCCGCAGTTTCTGGTCCGGGACGACGTCCTCTGCTGGACCCGCCGCGAAGCCGGCCTGGTGGGCTTCGGCGAGATCGCCCGCTTCACCGCCACCGGCCCTGAGCGTTTTCTCGAAGCGGATATCTGGTGGCGCCACCTGGTCCTCGAAGCGGACATCACCGACTCGGTGGAGCTGCCCGGCACCGGCCCGGTGGCTTTCGGCTCCTTCGCGTTTTCCAAGAAGTCCACCCACGTATCGCGGCTGATCGTGCCCGAGATCGTGGTGGGCGTCCGGGACGGCCGGTACTGGCTTACCCAGTTGACGGTCGACGACGGCGAACTCACCGAAGCAGGCGCCCTCGCCGCCCTCGCCGGCTGGCTGAGCGGTGGCAGCACCACTAGTGACATCCCCGCCGAGCCGGCCGGCGCCGTCGTGCGCCCTTTGCCTTCCGCCGACGGGGCCACCCTGCACACCGGCTCGCTCAGCGAGGAGGACTGGATGGCCGCCGTCGCCGCGGGCGTGGCGGAGATCCGGACCGGTGCGCTGGAGAAACTGGTGCTGGCACGGGACATTGTGGCCACGGTGCCGTCGGGCGTGAACGCCGCGCAGGTGTTGCGCGAGTTGGCCGTGCGGTACCGCGAATGCTGGACGTATGGTGTGGACGGGCTGGTGGGCGCCACCCCGGAGATGCTCATCCAGGTGGAGGGCCGCACCGCCCAGGCGCGCGTGCTGGCCGGGACGCTGGACCGCCGCGATGCGCACGGCGAGGCTGGAATTCCGATGGACTATGCCGAGCGGGTGCTGGCCGGGTCGGAGAAGCAGCGGCACGAGCACGAGATCGCGATCCAGTCGCTGACGTCGCAGCTGGCACCGTTTTCCGAGGCCATGAACGCGCACGACGAGCCCTTCATTCTGGAGCTGCCGAACGTATGGCACCTGGCGTCGGACGTAAAAGCGGAGCTCGCCGAAGTGGAGGGCCATGTGCCCACGTGCCTCGCGCTGATCAACGCACTGCACCCCACGGCCGCGGTCTGCGGCACGCCCACACTGGTGGCCGGCGCCCTGATCCGCAAGCTTGAACACCTGGACCGCGGCCCGTACGCGGGGCCGGTGGGCTGGCTCGACGCTGCCGGAAATGGCGAATGGGGCATCGCCCTGCGTGGCGCAGTGATTGAGGATCCGCATACCGTGCGGTTATATGCCGGCTGCGGCATAGTTGACGGCTCCCAGCCGGAGGCCGAACTGGCGGAGACCTGGGCGAAGTTCCGGCCGATGCTGGAGTCGCTGGGGATTTCCAACTAGGTAGCGCTAACTGTCGTTTTGAACCTCCAAAACGACAGTTAGCGCTACGTACATGGGCGGGGTGTCCGGAATTCCAGACACGGGCGGCTTCGCAGGTCTTGATTTAGGGTGTGATTTAGTTATCCAATAGTGAAACTAAGTTTCATGTGATGCACATCTCTCATTCGGCGATACACTATGAACCGCGATTTCGTACCGCATACCCCTGCAACAAAAAGGTAAAGAACATGCAGCTCAAGTCCCTGGCCCAGGCCAAGATCGCCGCCAAGGCGGCAGCAATCCTGGCCGTCGGCGCGCTCACTCTCACTGCCTGCGGCGGCAGCACCACCCCGGCGGCGTCCGAGGGCGGCATCCAGCTCATCAACGCCGGCAAGCTCACGGTCTGCTCCGACGTCCCCTACGAGCCCTTCGAATTCCAGAAGGACGGCCAGATCGTTGGCTTCGACATCGACATCGCCAATGAAGTGGCCAAGGATCTCGGCGCCGAACTCAGCATCGTGGACAGCTCCTTCGAGGCCATCGAGACCGGAACCGCCCTCACCGGCTGCGACCTCTCCATTTCCTCGGTGTCCATCACGGACGTCCGCAAGTCGGTCATGGACTTCTCCGACCCGTACATGGACGATGACCTCACCCTCGTGGCCACCACAGCGTCCGGGATCACGGACATCAACAGCGCCAAGGGCAAGAAGGTGGGTGTCCAGCAGGCCACCACCGGCGCAAAGTACGCCGCGGAAAACGGCATCGACGCCCAGCAGTTCGAGGACAGCGGCCTCCTGGTCCAGGCTCTCCAGGCCGGCACCATCGACGCTGCCCTGGGCAACCAGTCAATCCTGGCCTACGCCATCAAGGATGATCCCAAGTTCGAGCGCGTGGATGACTACGCCACGGGCGAGAAGCTGGGCATCTCCATCAAGAAGGGCAACACCGCCATGGCCGAGAAGGTCAACGGAACCCTGAAGCGACTGGCCGGCGACGGCACCCTGAAGAAGTTCGAAACCACCTGGTTCGGGGAGACCGCCAAGTAACCGGACTTCGGACTGACCTTCACAGCCCTGAGAATTACGCCGCTGGGGCCCCCGACGGACTGCGCTGCAGTCCGTCCGGGGCCTCAGCCACGCAAATGAATGTGAGCACCCCATGGCAATGACCGCACGTCAACGGGCCAGAGTGAGCCTGTATGTCCAGATTGGCATCTTCGTAGTGGCCATGGCCGCGCTGGTCCTGGCCACCGACTGGAAGACCGTCGGCAACAGCGTCTTCAACTTCGGCAAGATCGGCCCGATGTTCCCGGACATCTTCCTGGTGGGCCTCAAGAACACCCTGATCTACACGTTCCTGGGCTTCGTCGTGGGCCTCTCCGGCGGCCTGTTGCTGGCTCTGATGAAGCTGTCCAGCTTCCCGCTGTACCGCTGGATCGCCACCGGCTACATCGAGTTCTTCCGCGGCGTCCCAGCGCTGCTGGTGTTCATCGCCTTCGGCTACGGTGTCCCTCTCGCGTTTGGCGTTCAGTGGAACGTCACCCTGATCGTGATGATCTCACTGGGTATGGTGGCTTCGGCATATATCGCCGAAACCCTCCGCGCCGGCCTGCAGGCGGTGCCCAAGGGACAGCTCGAAGCCGCACGTTCGCTGGGCATGCCGCAGTGGCGGGCCATGGTGTCCATCGTCATTCCGCAGGCGTTCAAGATTGTGCTCCCGCCGCTGACCAACGAGGTCATCCTGCTGACCAAGGACTCCTCGCTGATCTACGTCCTGGGCCTCACGGCGTCGCAGTACGAGCTCACCAAGTTCGGCCGCGACGGCATCTCCAGCCTGGGCGCAGGCCTGACGCCGCTCCTTGTAGCCGGCGCCTTCTACCTGGTCATCACCATCCCGCTGAGCCTCCTGGCCCGGAAGTTCGAAAGCCGCTCCGCGCGGACCAAGCGATAGGCAGGGAAGCCATGAACGACGTCGTAAATTCCTCCGCCGGAAACACCGGCACCATCAACGCGGCAGGCGTGTCCATCAAGGACCTGCGCAAGTCCTACGGCAGCAACGAGGTCCTCAAGGGCATCAGCCTGGACGTGGCCCCCGGTGAAGTGGTGTGCCTGATCGGCCCGTCAGGCTCCGGCAAATCCACGCTCCTGCGCTGCGTCAACCTCCTGGAGCAGCCCAACGAGGGCGCCATCCACGTGGGCGGTTTCGAAGCTACCGACCCCGATGTGGACATCGACAAAATGCGCCGCAAGGTGGGCATGGTGTTCCAGCAGTTCAACCTGTTCCCGCACCTGGACGCGAAGCGGAACTGCACCATTGCGCAGACGAAGGTCCTGAAGCGGTCCCAGGAAGAGGCCGACAAGGTGGCCCAGCACAACCTGGAGCGCGTGGGCCTGGGGCACCTGTCCGACCGATTCCCGGACCAGCTTTCCGGCGGCCAGCAGCAGCGTGTCGCGATTGCCCGGGCGCTGAGCATGAACCCCGAACTGATGCTCTTTGACGAGCCCACCTCCGCGCTGGACCCCGAAACCGTGGGCGATGTCCTCTCGGTCATGCGGAACCTGGCCAAGGAGGGCATGACCATGCTGGTGGTGACCCACGAGATGGGCTTCGCCCGCGAAGTAGCGGACCGCGTGGTGTTCATGGACGGCGGCGTGGTGGTGGAGGAAGGCGTGGCCGAGCAGGTCATTTCCGCACCCACCCAGGCCCGCACCAAGGAGTTCCTGCGCCGAGTCCTGGACCCGACGCACATCGAGATCGAGGAGTAGCCGCTTTCGACGCGGCGCCTGCCTGTCGACGCTTATATGCCCTGTCGCCACCGAAATACCGGTAGCGACAGGGCATATGCGCGTCACAGGGACTTCCGCGCGTCAGCCAGCCGCGAGCGCGATCCTACGCTCCGACGGCGAACACGGCGGCGACGGCGGCCTTGATGCGGGCGTGGAGGGCGCGGAGGCCAACACGGTCGGTGCGGACTTCGATGATGCTGCGCCCCTTCAGCGGTGCGGCGAGCGCTTCGGCGAGTCCCGCCGTCGTACTTACCGAGCAGTGCCCGACGCCGTACGCTGCGGCGAGTGCCGCGAAGTCCACGGTGTGGGGGGTGGCGAAGAGGCGCTCGACGGCGTCCGTGTAGCGTCCGGATTCGCGCACGGCCCCGTGCTCCAGCAGATCAAAGATGGCCCCGCCGGCGTCGTTCAGCACCACGATCCGCAGGCCCGGCGAAGGTTCGCCGGAACCAAGGAGCAGGCCGCCGGCATCGTGCAGGAAAGTAACGTCGCCCAGCAGCAGCGTGGTGTCCTGGCGGCCGCCGATGGCAATCCCGGTGGCAGTGGAGATGGTGCCGTCGATCCCGGCGAGGCCGCGGTTGGCGTACACCGTGGCCGCCGGCTCGGCGGCGGGGAGGCCGGCCAGGTCAACATCGCGGATGCCGTTGGAGGATCCCAGCATCAACTGGCCGCGGGCGTGCTGCCAGACCTGGGCGCCCACGGAGGGTCCGGAAGCGGCGGGCTCGGCGGCCAGGACGCCGTCGAGGGCGTGCTGTGCGGCGGCGCCGGCCAGCAGCCAGGTATCCAGCCAGTCGGACGGACCGCGGCCGGCGAAATCGGCGAGGTCGGCCAGGTTCTCCAGCGGAAGTTCCGTGCGCCGGCCCGGCTGGTACCAGGCCACGGGAACCGGCTGGTACAGCGCGGATGGCACGTCGGCCCGCTCCAGCAACGCAGCAACCGGGCGGGACAACGTGGGCCGGCCGAACATCACCACCCGTTCGATGGGCAGCGCCGCGGACGGTCCGAAGTGCTCCAGCAGCAGCCGGTACGGGCCCACGGCGTTGGGTCCGAACCTGGCGTTGGAGGAGGGCTCGGCCAGCAGCGGCAGGCCGTGTGCGCGGGCGAACGCTTCGGCGACGGGCCCGGCGTCGTGCCCTGCCAGCACCACGGTGCGCCTTTCCTCCAGGGAGGCAGCGGCGGGCGGCAGATTCATGGTGAGCGGGTCGGTGCCGATCCGGAACCGGGGATGCCCGGCCGCCGTCGGAAGCCCCTCCCCCGGTGCGGGAACCAGCGGGTCGCGGAACGCCAGGTTCAGCTGGACGGGCCCGGGTGCGAGGTCGGAAAACGCTCCGGTGGCCGCGGCCAGCGCCGTTTCCACCGCGCGCAGGGGGTTGCTGCCGGCCGGGACGTCGGCGGCGAAGCGCACGTGTTCGCCGAACAGGTCCAGCTGGATGGTGGTCTGGTTGGCGCCGGTCCCCTGCAGTTCCTCGGGCCGGTCGGCGGACACCACTACCAGCGGGACGGCCGCGTGGTTGGCCTCCATCACGGCGGGCATAAGATTCCCGACGGCGGTGCCTGACGTGGTGAGGACGGCCGCCGGGGAGCCTGTGGACAGGGCCAGGCCAAGGGCCGTGAAGCCGGCGGAACGTTCGTCGATGCGGACCAGGAGGTCCACGCGGCCGGCCGCTTCGGCCTCGGCCAGGGCGTAGGCCATGGGGGCGGAACGCGATCCCGGCGAGACCACCACGTACTGGACACCACCGTCGATCAGGGCGTCGACGGCGATCCGCGCGGCGGCGAGGGAGTTCAGGGAAGTCACCGAACCAGTTTGCCATCCTGAGGACGGCTACATGTCCCGGCACTCCCGCGCACTAGTACTAAGCGCATAGACTCGGGGGCAGAAGGAGAATCACATGGCAAAAGGCCCCACTGTTTACCACGTCGCCGAACGCGCGGGCGTCTCCATCGCAACCGTCTCGTTTACCTTCCGGCAGCCGGAGAAGGTTAAGGCGTCTACACGCGAACTCGTGCTCGCGGCCGCCGATGAGCTTGGTTACGTGCCCAGCGCCAGCGCCCGCGGACTCGCACGCGGCAGGACCGGCGCCCTGGGCCTATTCGCCTACGACTACCTGTTGGATCCGTCGGGAGGCCCCGGTGTGCATGGCGGACCCGGCATGCAGGGTGGCCCCGGTGTGCATGGCGAACCCGGCATGCAGGGTGGGCTGCCCGGCGGGCTCTCGCTGGATCCGGCCGCGGGTGCGGACCCTGAGGGCGGCGACCCTTTGGACGGAGACAGTGAGGAAGGGAACCTCCGCCTGTTTCCCTTGTATGTGGACGAGGTCCAGCGCGGTGTCGAACTGGAGTGCTGGCGCCGGGGGCAGGCGCTGCTGGTTGGCGGCGGCAATCCAGCGAACAACGAAGCGGTGCTGTCTGACATCGCCGGCAGGGTTGACGGGCTGGCCGTGTTTCCGCGCTCGGTTCCTGTCGAGGCTCTGGCCCGCATAGCCCGCCGCATCCCCGTAGTGGAGGTCTCGGAGAGCCTGCGTAACCGGGGTATGGATCATGTGACCGTGAACAACGCTTCCGGAGCGCGTGCAATCACCGAGCACCTGATCAACGTGCACGGACTGACCGAGCTGATGTTCATCGGCGCCATGCCGTCCTCCGACAACGACGAACGGCTCGAGGCATTCCGGAGCGCCCTCGCCGCTGCAGGCGTGAAGATGCGGCACGAGCCCCGGTATCCCGCGGGCGGCGAGCTCACCGTCGCGGAAACGGTCCGGACCATCTGCCAGCAGGGCTCCCTGCCACAGGCCTTTGTCTGCGCCACCGACCAGGATGCGCTGGTTGTTATGGATGTGCTAGCTGCGTGCGGCGTTAATGTGCCGAAACACGTTGCCGTGACCGGCTTCGACGGCATCGCCGCGGGGCGGGTCATCCGGCCCTCCCTGACCACAGTGCGGCAGCCGATGGAACGGATGGGCCGCACCATGGTGGAACTGCTCCTGGACAGGCTCGACCACCCGGACAAGCCTCCGGTGGATCTGAAACTTCCCGTGCGAGTGGTGCTGCGCGAAAGCTGCGGCTGCCGGCCGGTCTAGAGACCTGCGTGCCAGGAGCGCCAGCACCGCCACAAGCACACGCGGGGCCTCAAGTGTCAGCTCTGGCGAAGGGCCTCAAGTGTCCGTTCGCGCCCAGTCGTTCAAAAAACTTAGCGCCAGCTGTTGCCAAGATCACATTCAATGCGCTTAGATTGACCTAACCCAGTCAATCAAAGCGCTTAGATATTTCCTCGTGGGATGGCTCCACCCCTCCTGCTCCCTCCGCGCCGTGCCACTTAAAGGCCCGCGGAACCACGAAAGGAACAATGATGATCCATCCGAATGCTAAGAAGGCAGCAGCCGTCGGCATTGCAGCCGCACTGCTCCTGACCGCCTGCGGCAGGGACTCCGCCGGCCCCGCCGCATCGTCCCCGGCCGAAGCCATTGCCTCCGGGCCGGCGTCGGGCACCATTACCCTGTGGGCGCAGGGCAGCGAAGGCGAGGCACTGCCCGCCCTGCTGAAGGAATTCGAGGCCGAGAACCCCGGCGTCAAGGTCAACGTCACGGCCATCCCCTGGGACGCCGCCCTCAGCAAGTACCAGACCGCCATTGCAGGCGGCACCACACCGGACGTCGCCCAGATGGGCACTACCTGGATGGGTGACTTCGCCGACTCCTTCGACGCCACACCGAAGGAGATCGAGTCTGGCGATTTCTTCCCGGGCTCAGTGAAATCCACCGAAGTCGAGGGGACCACCTACGGGGTGCCCTGGTACGTCGACACCCGGGTGGTCTACTACCGCAGCGACCTCGCGGAAAAGGCGGGCATCACCAAGGCGCCCGAAACCTGGGATGACTTCAAAGCCCTTGCCAAGGGTCTCCAGGAGAAGGCGGGGGCAAAATACGGAGTCCAGCTACCCGCCGGCGTCGCCGGCTCCTACCTGGACACCCTCCCCTTCCAGTGGTCCAACGGCGCGAAGCTGATGAACGACGACGGCACCAAGTGGACCCTCGATACGCCGGAAGCGGCAGCGGCGCTGAAGTACTACGCCAGCTTCTTCGCTGACGGCCTCGCATCCAAGGCCGTGTCCACGGGAACCACTGCCGAAGCATCCTTCGTGGACGGTTCCGCCCCCATGATGATGAGCGGCCCGTGGCACGTCGGCCTGCTCAACAAGGCCGGCGGCCCAGGCTTTGAGGACAAGTACAAGGTCGCCCTGATGCCGAAGGAAAAGACCTCCACGTCCTTCGTGGGCGGTTCAAACATGGTGGTCTTCAAGAAGTCCAAGAACCGCGACGCGTCCTGGAAGCTCCTCCAGTGGCTGTCCAAGCCGGAGGTCCAGCTCAAGTGGTACAAGGCCACCGGTGACCTGCCGTCACTGCAGAGTGCATGGAAGGACCCGTCCCTTGCGTCAGACAGCAAACTCTCCGTCTTCGGAGACCAGCTCAAGTCCACCAACAACCCACCGGCCGTTTCCACCTGGACCCAGGTCGCGGCAGCCGCGGACGGCGAAATTGAACAGATCGTCAAGGCAGGCAAAGATCCCGCCGAAGCCCTGAAGTCGCTGCAGCAGGCCGCAGATTCGATCGGCACCGGGAAGTAACAGTGGCTGCAACCACCAACACGATGCCTGCCGGCACTTCAAGGGGTGCCGGCAGGCCTCCGGCCAGGCCCGGGGGCTCGCGTCGGCGCCGCAACGCCGTCACCGCGTGGCTGTTCGCTGCGCCGTTCGTCCTGATCTTCGGCATCTTTATGCTGGGTCCGCTGGTGTCGTCGTTCCTGATGTCCTTCACGGATTTCACCAGCCGCGACATCGACAACCCGCTGGCTGTTGGATTCGTAGGGCTTGACCAGTACGCGGCACTGTTCCGGAATCCACAGTTCCTGCACTCGATCCTGAACACGGCCTACTTCGTGCTGGCCGGCATCCCCCTCACCACCGTCCTGGCCCTGGCCCTCGCGGTCGCCCTGAACAACGGCATCACCCGCTTCCGCACGGCCTTCCGCGTGGGCTTCTACACTCCCGTGGTCACCAGCATTGTGGCCGTAGCCGTGGTGTGGCGCTTCATCCTTCAGCCGGACGGCCTGCTGAACCTCATCCTCAGCTGGGTGGGCATCGCGGGCCCGGACTGGCTCAACAGCACCACCTGGTCCATGCCCGCCCTGATCATGCTGGCCGTGTGGCGCAACCTGGGCACCCTGATGATCATCTTCCTGGCCGGGCTCCAGACGGTCCCCGCGGACATCCTGGAGGCCGCCGAAGTGGACGGTGCCAGCGCCTGGCAGCGGTTCATGAAGATCACGCTGCCGATGCTCCGCCCCACGCTGCTCCTGGGCACAGTCCTGCTGTCGGTGGGCTTCCTCCAGTTCTTCGAGGAGCCGTTCGTGATGACCAAGGGCGGCCCGCTGGACTCCACCCTGTCCGTCAGCTACTTCACGTTCAACCAGTTCGGGTTCGGCAAATACGGGCTCGCCTCGGCCGCCAGCTACGTGCTTTTCGTGGCCATCGCGCTGTTGAGCCTGATCCAATTCCGTGCCCTGCGATCCAAGGACTGAGGACATGACCATCCCGGAAACCGCACCAACCATCCCACGCGCCCAAGCGGAACGGACGACGGCGGGAGGCACCCAGGTGCCGGCGTCCCCGCCCGTCCCGGCCCGCCGCCGTCGTACTGGCCGCCGGCTGTCCGCGCGCCGCGCGCTGATCTACGCGGCCCTCCTGGTGGCCGTGACCGGAACGCTCCTGCCGTTTGCCTGGATGCTGCTCGGCGCGTTCAAGACCCAGGGCGAGCTGCTCCGCCGGCCCATCACCTGGTGGCCGGAACAGCCCACGCTGGAGAACTTCGTGGTCTGGTTCACCGAGCTGCAGATCGGCACGTTTTTCCTTAACAGCGTTGTGGTGGCCGTATTCACGGTGCTCGGCAACCTGCTGTTCTGCTCGATGGTGGGCTATGCGCTGGCGAAGATGGACTTCCCCGGCAAACGCTTCCTGTTCCTGCTGGTGATGGTCATGCTGATGGTCCCGGGCGTGGTGACGTTTGTGCCGCTGTTCGTCCTGGTCAGCAAACTCGGAATGGTCAGCACGTACCCTGCCCTGATCCTGCCGTTCCTCGCCGCTCCGATGGGTGTGTTCCTGATGCGGCAGTTCATCGCGGGGATCCCGGATTCGCTCATCGAGGCCGCCCGGATCGACGGTGCCGGCGAGCTGCGCACGTTCCTGCGGATTGTGATGCCGCTGTGCGGCCCGCCGCTGGCCACGCTTGGCATCCTGACCTTCCTCGGCTCCTGGAACAACTTCCTGTGGCCGCTGGTGGTGGCCCAGAGCGAGGAAATGTACACCCTGCCGGTGGCCCTTTCCCTCTACTCCACGGGCCAGAACGCCACGGACTACGGCCTGCTCCTGGCCGGCTCGGTGCTGGTGATCACGCCCATCATCCTGCTCTTCGTTGCCCTCCAGAAGTACTTCATCCAGGGCGTCGCGGCCACCGGCATCAAATAGCCGCTCCCCTGCCCAACCTCTCCGAGAGAGCCCCATGACTGCACCTACCCAGAATCAAGCACGCCCCGCGACGTCCGTCACCGACGGAAACGCCGACGGAAACGCCGACGGAAAAAAGTTCCGGGACCTTAACGGCAACGGGATCATGGATCCCTTCGAAAACCCCGGCCTGAGCCCGCATGAACGCGCCGCAGACCTCGTGACCCGGCTCAGCCTCGAGGAAAAGGCCGGGCTGATGTTCCACACGGTGATCGAAACCGGCCCGGACGGATCCCTCCTTGAGGACCCGGGCAAAATTAGCAAGTCGCCCACGAGCACCGTGATCCTTGGCAAGTTCATGAACCACTTCAACGTCCATGCGCTCGGCACCGCCCGGGAGGCTGCCCGCTGGAGCAACGCCCTGCAGGCACTTGCCGCGCAGACCCCGCACGGCATTCCCGTGACCATCTCCACGGACCCGCGGCATGCCTTCATCGAAAACTCCGGCGTCTCCTTCACGGCCGCCCACTTCTCGCAATGGCCGGAACCGATCGGCCTGGCCGCCGTGGGCAGTGCCGACCTGATCCGCCGCTTCGCCGGGATCGCGCGGCAGGAATACACCGCCGTCGGGATCCGCGCGGCCCTGCACCCCACCGTTGACCTGGCCACCGAACCGCGGTGGTGCCGGCAGGCGGGAACGTTCGGGCAGGACTCGGTGCTCAGCTCGAAGTACGTCGTCGAGTACCTCCAGGGGTTCCAGGGCGACGAACTGGGGCCGGACAGCGTTGCCTGCACCACCAAGCACTTCCCCGGCGGCGGTCCGCAGCGTGACGGCGAGGACGCCCACTTCCCCTACGGCCGCGAACAGGTCTACCCGGGCGGCCGCTTCGACGAACACCTGGCGCCGTTCCGCGCCGCGATCGCCGAAAAGACCAGCGCCATCATGCCCTATTACGGCATGCCGGTGGGCGTCGAGCTCGACGGCGAACCCGTTGAGGAAGTCGGATTCGGCTACAACCGGCAGATCATCACCAACCTGCTCCGCGACAAGCTCGGCTATGACGGCGTGGTCCTCAGCGACTGGGAACTGGTCAACGACAACATCGTGGGCGACCAGGTCCTGCCGGCCCGGGCATGGGGCGTTGAACACCTCGCCGCGCCCGAACGCATGCTGAAAATCCTCAACGCCGGCGTGGACCAGTTCGGCGGCGAGGAATGCACCGAACTGCTCATCGGCCTGGTCCGGGACGGGCTGGTCCGCGAGGAACGCCTCGATGAATCGGCCCGCCGGCTCCTGCTGGTCAAGTTCCAGCTGGGCCTGTTCGACAACCCGTTCGTGGACGAGGACGCAGCCGCCAGCATCGTGGGGAACGCCGACTTCCGGCGCGAGGGACACCGGGCGCAGTCCCGGTCCGTCACGGTGCTCACCAACGGAACGTCCGACGTCGGGCCCTCCCTTCCGCTGGCCGGCTCACCGGCCGTCTACGTGGAAGGCATGGACCCGCTGAGTCTCGAGGGTTTCGGCACTGTGGTGCAGGACCCGGAGCAGGCGGATGTCGCGGTGATCCGGCTGCATTCGCCGTGGGACCACCGCAACGACCTGTTCCTAGAGGAACATTTCCATGCTGGGAGCCTGGATTTCCCTCCCGGGCTGATCTCCCGGCTCCGCACCCTGGCCGAAAAAGTACCTCTGGTCATTGACGTTCGGCTGGACCGCCCCGCAATCCTCACCCCGCTGACCGGCTTCGCGTCCGCCGTGGTGGGCACGTTCGGCGTTTCGGACGCGGCACTCCTGGACGCTGTGTTCGGACGCATCGCTCCCGAAGGACGCCTTCCCTTCGAAATCCCGCGGTCGATGGATGCCGTGCGGGCCTCCCGGTCCGACGTTCCCGGCGATACCGCCGATCCCCTCTTCCCGTTCGGGCACGGCCTGAGCCTGCCTGTGCCGGCAACGGCCACCTCTGGAACGGCATCTTCCAAAACGGCCGCTTCCACTACGGACACGTTAGGACAGAACTCATGAACCAGCACGTTGAGCCGAACCCCAGAATCTCCAGCGCCACCCGCCGTCAGCTCCTGGCCGGTGCGGCAGCGTTCGCCGTTTCCGGCCTCGCAGCGGCCACGGCGACTCCCGGCTACGCCGCCCAGCTTGCGGCGTCCGCGGCATCCACGGCGTCCGGCGGCGTATCGCCGCTGTCGCGTCCCCGGAACAAGGAGGGCATCGACCGGAAGATCATCAACCGCTGGGCGCACGACACCTGGCAGTCTTTGGTCGCAATGACGGATTCCGCTACAGGCCTGCCGGCCGACTACATCGGCGAGTCCATCACCGCGCCCAAGCGCAGCGGTTTCACGTCGCCCACCAACATTGGCGGCTACATGTGGAGCACCGTGGTGGCGCGGGAGCTGAACATCATCAGCGCCAACGAGTGCCGGGAGCGGCTGACGCGTACGCTCACCACCTTGGTCGGTCTGAAGCACCACGAGCCCAGCGGCATGCTCTACAACTGGTACGACGAAGCCACCGGTGAGGTCATCACCATCTGGCCCGAGAACGGGAACCCCGTGGCGCCGTTTATGTCCAGCGTGGACAACGGCTGGTTCGCCGCGGCCCTCATGGTGGTCCGCAACGCCGAGCCGAAGCTCGCCGGCCTGGCGAACACCATCCTCGGCAGGATGGACTTCGGGATCTTCTACAACAAGGACGCCCGGCCAGGTGTGGCCGCCGGCCTGCTCCGCGGCGGGTTCTACGACGTCAAACCGCCCGTGGAAACGGTCCAGGGCAACTACCTCGGCACGGGTCCCGACGTTTTCTACACGATGAACCACTACGACGTCACCAACTCCGAGCCGCGCATCGCCACCTACATCGGCATCGCCCTGGGCCAGCTTCCACCCGCGCACTACTTCGCCACCATGCGGGTCTTCCCGGACACGTGCGACTGGTCCTGGCAGGAGCAGAAGCCGGTGGGCGAGCACCGGACCTACATGGGCATCGACGTCTTCGAAGGCGCCTACACGTACCGCGGCATGCGGATCGTGCCGAGCTGGGGCGGCGACATGTTTGAGTCGCTGATGCCCGATCTGTTCGTCCCGGAATCCAGCTGGGCGCCGAAGGCCTGGGGCGTCAACCACCCCCTGACGGTCCGGGCGCAGCGCGAATTCGGCCTCGACGACGCCAAGTACGGTTACTGGGGCTTCTCCCCCGCCAGCCACCCCAACGGCGGGTACTCCGAGTGGGGCGTGGACATCCTGGGCATGAGCAGCGACGGCTACCCGTCCGACGTCGAACGCACCAGCGTGGACGTCGGCTTCGAGGGCTGCCGTCCGGCCACCAACCCGACGCCCGCCTGGGGCGACGGGGTGGTGACCCCGCATGCGGCGTTCCTCGCCATGGAATACGAACCCCGTGAGGCGTACGACAACCTGGTGAAGATCGAAAACGACCTCGGCGCCTATGGCGCCGGCGGATTCTTCGATGCCGTGGCCGTAAAGTCCGGCACCATCGCCCGGCGCTACCTCTCGCTGGACCAGGCCATGGTGCTGGGCGCCATCGGCAACGTGTTCGGCAACAACGTGATCCGCCGCAACTTCGTCCAGGGCGAGGTCGAGGCGGTTATCAGGCCGCTCATCGCCGAAGAAGAGTTCGGCGCCGGCCTGATCGGCTAGGACGCTCTCTCCTCCCGGCCTTGCTCTATCACTTGTGGTCCTTGTAGAGGCCGGATAGGGACCAAAAGTGATAGAGCAACGTGGAAGAAGCGGAGGGGGTTAGGCGTCCGCGCGGAACACCTGGATCACGGACGGGCGGGGTGCGCGCACCTGGCCGGGGGCCGGCGTCGTACCTGCCTTGACGTAGTCCGGGAAGAAGGACACCTGCGCATCGAACGTGCCGTCCTCGCCCGGGTGCTGGACGGAGACGAACACCGTGCGCTCGTCGTCGTGGACGATGGGCCCGCAGGTCTCTGCGTCGCGCGGCACGGCCAGGAACTGCTCCACCTTGCCGCGCTCGGCGCCGTCGAGGGTGACCTTGAACAGGCCGTCCGCGCGGCCGATGCCGGAGGGGGCGCCGTCGGTGGAGATCCACAGGTTGCCCACGGAGTCGAACGCGAGGTTGTCCGGGCAGGAGATGGGCGAGACCTGGTCCACCGGGAAGCCGGAGAAGTAGGTGACGTCGCCCAGCTTGGGATCGCCGCAGACCATGAGCAGGTTCCACGTGAAAGTGGTGGAGGTCTGGTCGCCGGTTTCGATAATTTCCACGATGTGGCCGTCGCGGTTTTCATTGCGGGGGTTGACCTCGGTGGCTGCTTCGTTCGAGCCCACACCGCGGTTGGAGTTGTTGGTGCAGGCCACGTAGACCTTGCCGGTGTGCAGGCTGGGCTGCACGTCCTCGCAGCGGTCCATCTTGGTGGGGCCAACCTTGTCGGCAGCCAGGCGGGTGTAGACCAGAACCTGCTCCACCGTCATGTCCTTCACGGCAGACTTGCCGTCCACCACCAGGGGCAGCCACTCGCCGATGCCATCGAACGCACCGTCCTTGGGGAGAGCTCCGGTGCCGGTGATCTCAGCGGCCGGTGAGTTGCCTGTGAACTTGGCGACGTACAGGTTGCCCGCGGACAGGAGGGTCATGTTGTGCTTGCGGTCACCCTCGATGTACTTGTCCTTGGAGACGAACTTGTACAGGTAGTCGAAGCGCTCGTCGTCGCCGGAGTACGCCACCACGTGCCCGGACTCGGCAATGATGACGTTGGCGCCCTCGTGCTTGAAGCGGCCCAGGGAGGAGTGCTTCTTCGGGGTGGAGGTGGGGTCGAAAGGGTCGACTTCCACGATCCAGCCGAAGCGGCTGGCCTCGTTCTTGAAGTCGGCATTACGGGTGTCGAAGCGGGGGTCGTCCAGTTCCCAGCCGCGTGCGGTGGGCTTGGAGGTCAGGCCGTAGCGCTTGTCTTCAGCGGACGTGCCCGGGGAGACAAAGTAGCCGTTGAAGTTTTCCTCACCGGAGAGGATGGTGCCCCAGGGGGTGGTGCCGCCAGCGCAGTTGCCCAGGGTGCCCTTGATGAAGCGGCCTTCGGGGTCCGCGGCGGTCTGGACCAGCGGGGAACCCGCGGCCGGACCGGTCAGTTCGTACACCGTGCTGTTGAGGAAACGGCGGTTCAGTTCGGCGCCCTTGACGTAGGTCCACGGCTTGGCGGTGTTCTTGCGCTCGAGCTCGACGACGGAGAGGCCGTGCGCGGCCTGGCCCACTGCCCGCTTCTGGTCGGCAGGCATAGTGGCCGGGAACATGATGTTCTCGTTGGTGTACTCGTGGTTGGCGAAGAGTACGGCGCGGCGGCCCTTACTGCCCGGGACCTCGAGGATGTCCGTGTAGTCGTTGTTGTAGCCGAACTGCTTTTCCTGGGCGGCAACGGTCTGGTTGTTCAGGTCGAGCTGCGGGGCGTCGTTGAAGATGGGATCGCCCCAGCGGATCACGGGCTGCCAGGTGAAGCCTTCCGGAACCGTGACGGCGTCGACGGCGGCATCCACCGGAGCGATCGGCGTGAACTTCAGCTTCGACGTCGCGAAGCCCTCCTTCGCGGCGGGGGCCAGCCCGGGGCCGCCGGCAACTGCCGGTTCCGCGGAGGTAATGGCGCTGCCAAGTACGACGGCGAGCGCTCCGGCGGCGCCGAAGCCCAGGGCGGCGCGGCGGGACATGGTGGCGGACGCGATGTCCCGGAAATAGCTGTTGGAGCTGGTGTTGCAGACATCGCCGGCGCAGGCGTTGTCGCACTTCAAGGCGCAGGTGACTGCGCTGCGCTTGCCCTTGGTGTGGCCGAGCATGGGCAGCAGGGTGAACTTGCGGGCTGTCGTTTCAGACAAGGGGTGCCTCCAAATTTACGATCGGGTCCCGGCCACCCTGTCAGCCGGTTCCGACGCACAGCCGTCTGCAGGGTGAAGTTCAGGTTAACCGGCGGTGACCTGCAAGGATACCCATCGATTGCTCCGTAAGCGCCCTTTTCAGCCCGCAAAAGGGCCGTTACGGAGCAGTCGATGCTGCCAGGAGGGCGTGGACCCTGGCGAGCCGGGCCAGCCACCAGTCCCGGCGTTCCGCGGAAGCCGCGAACCGCTCCAGCAGCCCGGCGTCGGCGGCGACCTCGCGGAGGCGGATGGCGCCGTCGTCGGCCACCAACGGATCCAGCGTGATATCCGAGGTGAACAGCGACACCGTCCCCAGCCCGCACGCGTAGGGCAACTCCGGCAAGGAAGCTGCCAAGGCCAGCCCCGCACGGATGCCCACGGACGTGTCCAGCGCCGAACTGACGACGGCGGGGAGCCCTGCCTGCGCCACGATGTCCAGCGCGCGCCGCACTCCCCCGAGCGGTGCGACCTTAACAACCAGCAGATCGGCCGCGCCGGCCCGCGCCACCTTAAGCGGATCGGATTCCTTGCGCACGCTTTCGTCGGCGGCGATCAGCACCGGCGTCCCGGCGGCGCGCAGCTGCCGCCGTACCTCGGCGAGCCCCTCGATGGTGGGCACCGGCTGTTCGGCGTATTCAAGCCCGACGGCGGCCAGCCTCCTGAGTGCCGATACCGCGGTGGGCACGTCCCAGCCGCCGTTGGCGTCGATGCGGATGGCGGCGTCGGGCAGGGCTGCGCGGACGGCGGCCACCCGGGCGGCGTCGTCGTCGAGCGTCTGCCCGTGCTCGGCCACCTTGACCTTGACGGCGTCCACCCGGCCGAACCGGGCCAGGACCTCCGGCACACGGTCCGCGGAAACGGCGGGAACGGTGGCGTTGACGGGGATCACCGAACGGACGGGCGAAGGGAAACCGTGCCAGCCGGCTTCGATCGTGGCGGCGAGCCAGCGGGAGGCCTCGGCGTCGGCGTATTCGGGGAACGGGCAAAACTCGCCCCAGCCGTGCGGGCCGCGCAGCAGCAGTGTTTCGCGTTCCATGATGCCGCGGAACCTCACCCGCATGGGCAGGCTCACCACATGCGCGGAAGCGAGCAGTTCGTCCAGGGAAGGCAAGGCGGCGGGCATGGGTTCACTGTACAAGCAGGGCTAAGGCCCGCGTTGGCCCCTGGCAGCGTTGGCCCGCTGTTTACGCCTGGTGTGGCCGCCCATAGGCTGGAGCTCCGGGTGGCATCCGGGAAGGTGCGTTTGGGCATGGCTGGTATGAACCCTAGCCGGGGATGTCACACACGGCCTCACCCGGAGTGCAGGTATTTCTGCAGGATGTTAGTGGTCTGCCGGGCGCAGCGAATGATCTGGCGCAGGCGGTCCGCTGCCAGCCGGGGCAGGACCCGGGCTGGCTCATTGTCGATGCCCTCGTGGCGCAGGGCCCGTTCCAGCTCCATAGCAAGTCCGGCCAGGCGCTCCGCGCCCACCATCTGGCTGGAGGTCTTGAGGCTGAGGACCGCGTCCATCGCACCGGCCAGGTCGCCGGTGGTCAGGGTCAGACGCAGCTTTTCAGTCCTGTGGGGCAGGTGTTCGATGAAGTTCTGCACGAAGACTTTCCACACGCCGTCATCGTCCTCGAGCTCTGTCCGCAGCCTGTCCAGGACAGCCGGATCCAGGAGGGGAAAGGCATTGCCCTCGTCCGGCGCCATTGCTGTCCTTCCTGCCCCCAGAAGCGGTGTACCGATGGACGTCTCGCAGGTCCCCCATACGACGCTATGCGGCCGCGGATGCCGAAAGCATCAGTAGTAGGTACTCGACTTTTCAACTCATCGGCACTGCGTGGCAGATGAGCTATCTGTCCCTTCCAATGCATATCCATATGGGTATACGATCACGGTATGGCACGGGCAGCAACAACGGCAGATACGTTCAATGCGGTGGCTGAGCCCCGCCGTCGGGAAATCCTGGACGCCCTCACTCAAGGCGAGCGCCCGGTCAACGAGCTGGTGACCCTTTTGGGCATGGCGCAGCCGCACGTGTCACGGCACTTGCGGGTGCTGCGCGAGGTGGGCGCCGTCGTCGTGCGTGACGAAGGCCGGCAGCGCCTCTACCGGCTCAATCCGCAAGCCCTCAAGCCCATCCACGACTGGGTGGCCAGCTACCAGCACCTCTGGGAGGAGCGCTTCGATCTTCTCGAGGACGTGCTGGAGGATCTCAAAGAAGAGCACTGAAAGGAGCAGGACAATGGCACAGGCAAGCAGCAGCACCATGGATGTGACGTTCCCCAGCGACACGGAAATCCTGATCACGCGGACCCTCAACGCACCCCCGCACCTCGTTTACCGGGCCTGGACCACGCCGGAACTCGTCAAGAAATGGTGGCCGGGCCGGCGCGGTGAGATGACTGTGGCGGCGATGGACTTCCGCGTTGGCGGCGCGTGGCGGTACGTCATGGTGGCGCACGCCGAATTCCAGGTGGCCTTCCACGGCATATACCGCGCGATTGTGCCCAACGAGCGGATCGTCCACACGGAGGTCATGGAGATGCCGGGCACCGCGCCGGACAGCGAGGAAGGCGCCGTGCTTAATACGGTCACCTTTGACGAGGCCGACGGCGGCGCCACCACCGTGCGGATCCGCACCGACACGGGCAGCAAGGAAGTCCGGGACATGATTGCGCAGTCCGGCATGGAAGGCGGCGTGCGCGAGCAGTTCGAGATCATCGAGGAGCTGGCGGCGTCCCTCACCTGAGCTTCCTCCGGCCCAACTGAGTAGCGCTAACTGTCGTTTTCAGCGCCCATTACGACACTTAGGGCCTGCTGATTATTTAGGTGGTGTGTCGCGTTTTTTCAGGGTGTAGTTCCATTCGGGGTGCCAGTCGTGCCTGGTGAGGGTGCCGCTGGACTCCAGTGATGCCATTTCCTGGTCGGGGATTTTCACGCCGGTGGGGTAGATGCTGGTGTCCAGCTCGGCATGGACGGTGAGTCCCGTTTTGGTGGTGGTCGCGGCGATGGAATTGACGATGACCTCGTGGCTGGTCAGGGGGCGCCCGCGCCAGTTCATGGAGATGTGGGAGAAGAGCTTGTGCTCGATCTGGGGTGAAATACAGACCGGCGGAGGAGCGTCGGGCACGCGTGACGGCGGGACGTGGCGTCGAATGCTCCACGGCTTCCGGGACGGTTGGCTACGCGGCCGTGTCCTTCGGTTGCGTGAGGGCCACGTCGAACCCGAGCCGTTCGAGTTGGGAGACGAGGCGTTGGGCCTCGCGCTCCGGATCGCGACGGCGCTGGAAGTAGTCGTCTCCTAGATCGTGGAAGCATTCGCCGGTGCTGAGCATGTGCCAGATAAGGTCACAGAGGCTGTGAGCGACGGCGACGGCGGCCTTGTTGGGCCCCCGCCGCTTGGCGATCTGCCGGTACTGTGCGCCGAAATAGCTTCCTTTCGTACGGGCGGCGGACCGGGCGGCCTCAACGAGGGCCCGCTGCAGCCAGCTGTTGCCGGGTGTCGCGCCGACGCGGCGACGCTTGCCCGCTGACTCGTGATTTCCGGGGCAGACGCCCGCCCACTTCGCCAGATGACCTGGAGTCGGGAACCGGCTCATGTCTGCTCCCGTCTCGGCAATGACCGTGTCGATGACGAGCCTGTCGAAGCCGGGCACGGGCAGGAGCAGTTCCCGGGCCGCCTGATAGGGGGCGGTACGGACATCAATCTGCTCGGTCAGCGCTGTGATCGTGGCGTCGAGGTAATCGACATGGTCCAGGATGCGGCGGGCAACCACGGCATGATGGGCGCCGAAGTGCCCATCCAGCGCTTCCCTCAGCTCGGGGATCTTCGGACGGAGCTTGCCCTTGGCAAGATTGGCAAGCTCGGCCGGGTCGCGCTGCCCGTCGATGAGGGCCTCCACCATCAGCCGCCCGGACTGGGTGAGCACTTTGGAGGCCACCGATGTCAGCTTCACCCCGGCGTCCTGGAGCACCTTCTCCAGACGCTGGATCTCGGCGACCCGGGCATCAGTTTGAGTCTTGCGGTACCGGGTCAGCTCCCGCAACTCCCGGATCGGCGGGGGCGGTACAAAACTGGGACGGACCATGCCGTGGGCGGCTACATCGGCCAGCCACTCTGCGTCGGACATGTCCGTCTTACGGCCGGGCACATTCTTCACATGGTAGGCGTTGCACAGCCACACCTCGAAACCGGACTCCAGCGAGTAGTAGACAGGCTTCCAGTACACCCCGGTCGCCCCATGACGACCAGGGTTACTTGATGGCCGGCCAGCCAGCGGCCCAGCCCCGCCAACCCTGCTGTCGTGGTCCGGAACCGTTCCTTGTGAGTGACCGTCCCTCCGCGAGCCCCCGTGACCCGCACGCATGCCGCAACAATGTCGCGGTGCACATCCAACCCTGCGACCCGGTCGTGGATCTGTTCCACGGCTCCTCCTTTCGTCGGGCCAAACGACCCGCCGGGGAGGGACCTGGTGTAACCGAATCTGGGGTTCGTGCTCGCAGCGACAATCTCAGGTCCCGCGGACCCTGTGCCAGACTTGTTCCGGGCTCAAGGTGCTCCAATATCGAGACGGCAACCGCGCCCGGCGGGCCGATCCCAGTATTTCATGTTTCCGTGGTGGCCCGAAGGGTCATGCAGACTTGTTCCACTTGCTGGTTCCCGGCGGCAGGTGGCAGACGGTGATGTCCAAGCCGGTTTCGGCGGCCAGGGCCGCGAGTTCGGTCTTCCAGAGCCGGGTCCGGTAGCCGTTGGACCCGCCCCCGTCGGCGGTGACCAGCAGGCGTGGGGCGCCCGGGTGGGTGGTTTTGCCGGTCGTGTTCCACCAGGAGCGGATGGTGTTCACGGCGAAGGCCGCGGTGTCGTGGTCGGTGCCCACCGACACCCAGCCGGTGTTGGTGCCCACGTCGTAGACGCCGTAGGGATTGGCCTTGCCCAGCTCCTTGTCGATGAAGTCGTGGACCTTGACCTGTTCGGGATCCCCGGCCGGCCGCCATTCGGCGCCGCCGTTCTTGTATTGCCCGACCAGTTCCTTCTTCTTGGTGTCCACCGAGATGACCGGCTGGCCTGCGTCCAGGTGGTCGGCGGCCTGGGCATTGAGGTAGGCGAATTGGGCGTCGCGGTCCGGGTGCTGGCCGCCCTCGAGCATCTTGGCGTTGGCTTGCAGGCTGAACCCGTTGTCCTTGAGCAGTTTCGCCACGGTTTCGGCACCCACCGAGTGCCCCTTTTGGGTGAGTTCGGCGGCCAGCTTCCCGGTGGAGAGCGTGGTCCAGGACAGCGGCGATTCCGGGTCCCCGCGGCGGGTGGGTTCCACTAGTTCCAGCAATGCCGGGACCAGGCCGGGATCCTTCTCGACCAGGGTCTTGCGCCCCGCCCCGGGCTTGCGGACACCCTGAAGCGGGGCGGTTCCGGCCTCCAACTCGTTCACGCCCCGCTGGACGCGAGACAAGGCGGCGTCCGAGGCGCGGGCGACAGCCGTGATCCCGCCATGGCCCAGCGAACGGGCCTCGGCCGCCAACAGCAAACGCGTGGTTCGCTCATCGAGGTGGGGCAGGATCGTCGCGAACTTCGCGCGCAGGGATTCGACGGTTTCAGCGGAAATGGGCATACACCATTGTTTCCCCCAGAAACCTATTTTAAGCACTTATTTATGGGCGATCCCTTAGCGCTACTCAGTTCGGCTGTTGCTACGCTTTGCGGTGTGATTTCCCCAAAGCAGCCGCCCTGTCTCGAAGTGCACGAGTGAGCGCCCCGGCGCAGGTGGTGAACGCCCGGGCGTCCGCCGTCCCCCTGTACGCGGCTGGCTTCGTCACCGCGTTCGGCGCCCACAGCATCGCCGCCGGCATGGGCGCGCAGAGCGAGAACATCGGCCTGACGCTGCTCAACCTGGGCATCCTGCTGGCCCTCTATGACGTGTCCGAGGTTTTCCTCAAGCCCGTCTTCGGCGCCCTGAGCGACCGGATCGGAACCAAACCCGTCATAGTCGGCGGCCTCCTGGCCTTCGCGGTGCTGTCGCTGATCGGCCTCTGGGCGGCGAATCCGCTGATGCTTGGACTCGCGCGGCTGGGGCAGGGCGCAGCGGCTTCGGCGTTCTCGCCGGCGTCGTCCGCGATGGTTGCGCGGCTGGCGGGAGGCAAGAAGGCCGGGACCTACTTCGGCCGGTACGGTTCGTGGAAGAGCCTGGGGTACGTCATCGGTCCGCTGCTGGGGGCGGGCCTGATCCTCGCGGGCGGGTTTGCCCTGCTGTTCGGGGCCCTCTCGGTGCTGGCGGCGGCCACCGCCGTGTGGGTGCTGGTGTCCGTTCCCCATCTGCCGCCGCTCCCCCGGCAGCGCTACACAGTGCTCGATCTCGCCCGCCAGGTCACTGAGCGGCGCTTCCTGGTACCGACGCTGGTGCTGGCGGCCTCCACCGGTGCGCTCGGCGCGGCGATCGGATTCATTCCCGCCCTCGCCACGCGGCACGGCCTTGGCCCGGTTGCCGGCACGGCCGCGGTCAGTGTCCTGGCCATCACGTCGGTGCTCACGCAGCCCTGGATCGGCAGGCTGCGGGACGCACACCGCATCAGCGATAACAAAGGAACGACGGCGGGACTCCTCCTTACCGCCGCGGGCGTCGCACTCATCGCCCTCGCCCCGGGCCCGGTCACGCTGTTCATTGCCGCGGCAGCCATTGGCGCGGGCGTCGGCCTGGCCACGCCGCTCGGCTTCGCGCATCTGGCCGACACCACGCCGCCGGAGCGCATGGGCCGGACCATGGGTTCCGCGGAACTGGGCCGGGAACTCGGCGATGCGGGCGGGCCACTGCTGGTGGGCGGCATCGCCACCCTCACCGCCCTGCCGTTCGGTCTCGGGGCCCTGGCACTGCTGGTCGCGGCGGCCAGCGTCCCGCGCCTGCCTGAAGCGCACCTCCCGAACCCGCCCCGGCCCAAGTAGGTAGCGCTATCTGTCGTTTTGACCCCTCAAAACGACAGATAGCGCTACTCAGTTGGGGGAAGGCGCGCACGCCCCCGCCCAGGTCGGTCCGGGCACACCTCACACGCGTTAGGTAGACTGCAGGAAATACCGCACGCGGGAGGGAATCCAGCATGAACCGCAAAGCCACAGCACTCGACGTCGCCAAGCTCGCCGGAGTTTCCCGCAGCGCGGTGTCGCTGGTCCTGAACGGGCGCGGCGACGGGAATGTGGCCAAGGAGAGCCAGGTCCGGATCCGTGAAGCGGCGGCCACGCTGAACTACACGCCCAACGCCATTGCCGTGAGCCTGCGGAACCGCCGGTCGCGGATCATCGGGATCGTCTCGGACCAGGTGGTCACCAGCCCGTTCGACGGCAACATCATCGCCGGGGCTGACGCCGTGGCCAGGTCCCAGGGTTTTGTCACCGTGGTGATGGATACGGAGCTGGACGAGACCCGTGACGAAAGTGCGGTGGCCACGCTGCTGGACCGCCAGGTGGATGGGCTGATGTATGTCACCGTGGGCCTGCGCCCCCTGCACGTCCCGCTCAACATGCTGCGCGTGCCGTCGGTGCTGGCCAACTGCTTCGATGACCGACCCGAGGCAGGCGTTCCCGCAGTCATTCCGGATGAGGTCCGCGGCGGCCGGGAGGCGGCAATGCACCTCCTGGAGCTTGGCCACCGGGACATCGCGTTCCTTGCCGGTGACGGCGTCACACCCGCCGCGCCGCGCCGGATCCGGGGCCATCGGGATGCCTTTGAGGCCGCCGGGTTGCCGGTGCGGCCGGGCCGGATCCTCGAGGCTGGCTGGGACATCGATGCCGGGTTCCACGGTGCCATGAAGCTCCTGGACGGCGTGGCTGCGCCGGACCGGCCCACCGCTATCGTGTGCGCGAACGACCGCCTGGCCATCGGCGTGGTGCTCGCGGCCAACCGGCTGGGCCTGGCCATCCCGAAGGACCTCTCGGTCATGGGGTACGACGACGAATTCCGGATCGCCTCCACCATGGTCCCCGCGCTCACCACCATGGCCCTCCCGCTGCGGGAGATGGGCGCCGCCGCCATGACCGGGCTCCTCCGGGAACTGTCGGAGGAGCCGGAGGAGGATTACGACGACGGCGACGCGCCCGCCGAACACGGCCCCCCCGCCCAGACGCTGGTCCCGTGCCGGCTCGTGGTGCGCGAGTCAACCGGCCCGGTCCCCGCCGGCCGGACCTAACACCGGCCTGGCAAACACCGCGAACCCGCAAACATGCCAACAGCGAATCGTCGGCCCTTACTGGGGCTGCTCCAGCTGCCAGACGTCCGCAGCCGTACCCTCGGGAAGCCGCAGCACCCGCCGCTCGCCGGGCGCCGGATAGGCGCGCAGTGTGGTGGCCACCGAACCGCTCCGGTACACCTCCACCAGCGACGCGTCCACAAACACCCGCAGCTCCTCCCCCGCAGCCATTGTCCCGCTGAACACGACTTGCCCGGCGTCCTGCGAACCATCCGCCACCAGGGAAAGTTCGACGACGGCGTCCGCGGCCAGCGCGCCCGGCCCACCGGAGCGGGCGGTCACCACAGCCTCGGCATACGGCGGCAGCTCAACGCTCCCGGCAGCCTGCGAAGCTAGTTGCGTGCCACGGTAGGCATCCACCTCCGGCGCGGGCGCCACCGCCAATGAACCGTCCACCACGGACAGCAGACGCGGATGGGTGAGCACTCCGGCCCAGCCCGCGGCGTCGATTTCGGCCTGGTTGCGCCCCCGGCGGCCGTCCCGTCCCGGCCCTTCATTGGCCCAGCCCCACAGCAGGGCCTTGGGCTCCGCGAGGGCAGCAAGGGCAGAGGAAGAAACAGGAGCACCGGGAGCGCCGGCGCCGGCACCGTCCTGTAGCTGCACGATCTGCGGCGCGTAGAAGTCGCGGCCCAGGTCAGACTTTCCGCCGGCCTCCGGGGAGAACACCGGCAGGCCGGTGGCGGGGTCCTCGGCCAGGGAGCCGATGAGGTGGCCTACCCCGTTGGCGTGCTCGTGGTCGTCGCCGGACAGCCACAGGGAGAACATCATCACCCACGCGTCGCCGGAAGAAGTGGCGTCCCCGGACGGGGATTCAACGGAGGAAACGGACGGCACCCGCACCAGCTGCGGGCACTCCCAAATCTCGGCCGGCGTGTGGGCAGAAGCCACAGGGTTCTCCGACGTGAGCCAGATGCCCTGGTACTTCCAGTCGGCCAGGTCCTCCACCGTGTACAGCAGGAGTGCCGCGTGGCCGGAGGCCAGACCGGCGCCCTGCATGGCGTAGCGCTTGCCGTTGAAGCGGAAGATGAAGGGGTCGCGGACGGCCGTGACCATGGGGTCGGCCGGCATGGACGCCGCGACGTGCCCGTCCTGGGTCCAGGACACAAGGTCAGCCGAACCGCGGGAGATGACCACCTGGGAGTGGCCGCCGTCGCCGCGGACGCCGGAGTACGCGGCGGTGGGGACGCCGCCGTCGTCCGTCACCACACCGGTCCAGCAGCCGTACTCGTCCGGCCCGCCGCCCTGCGGGCGCAGCGCCACGGGGTGTTCCTCCCAGCGGACCAGGTCCGCGGAGCTGATGTGGCCCCACGCGATCTTGTGGTGCCGGGCGGACGCGGGGTTGTACTGGAAGAAGACGTGGTACCGGCCATGGAGGTGGCTGATGCCGTTGGGGTCGTTGATCCAGCCCTGGGCGGGGCGGGGGTGGAAGTGCGGGAACGCGGGGTCGGGGTGGGCGGCGGCCAGGCGGGCGAAGTCGGCGGCGGCAAGGTCCGGGGATGACATGAAGTAAGCCTCTCAGAAGTTGGGGTTATTTGCCGCTGCCGGCGGTGAGGCCGTCCTGCAGCGCGCGCTGGCCGAAGATGAAGACCACCAGGGCGGGGATCATGGACAGGACCACGCCGGCCAGCACCACCGAGATGCTGCCCGTGCCCAGGTTGCCCTGCAGGGAGACGAGGCCCAGCGGCAGGGTGAAGTTCTGCTCCGAGATGGTCATGATGAGCGGGCGGAAGAACTCGTTCCAGTGGAAATTGAAGGCGAGGATGCCCACGATCGCCATCCCCGGAATGGCCAGCGGCGCGTACACCGAACGGAACGTCCGCCAGGGTGTGGCGCCGTCGATCGACGCAGCCTCCGCGAGGTCGGTGGGCAGCCCCATGAAGTACTGCCGCATCAGGAAGGTGCCGAACGCCGTCGGGATGGCCGGCAGGATCAGCGCCAGCAGGGTGTCCGAAAGCCCCATGCCGCGGATCAGCATAAACACGGGCACGATGGTCACCTGCACCGGCACCATCATGGTGGCCAGCACGATGGAGAACAGGGCTCCGCGGCCGCGGAACTTCAGGTTGGCGAAGGCGTAGCCGGCCATTGCGGCCGTGACCATCTGCCCCACGGCGATGAGCCCGGTGACCAGGGCGCTGTTCAGCACCAGGAGGACGATATCCAGCTGCCGGAAGACCTGCGCGTAGGACGTGAAGTCCGGATTCCAGGGGAAGAACGACGGCGGCAGCTTGAACGATTCCGACGGCGACCGCAGCGAGGTGGACAGGGTCCACATCACCGGGCCCAGGGTCAGGACTGCCGCGATCATCAGCAGGACAATGCGGAGGACCAGGTTCCAGTTCGGCTTCCGCCGGGACCGGGCAGGCACGGCAGGGGTGCGGGTGGATACACGCTCTGTAGTGGTAGTCATGGCTGGCCTTACTGGTAGAAGACGAATCGTTTGCTGAGCCGGAACTGCGCGGCGGTGATGGCCATGATGATCAGGGTCAGGATCACGCCGATGGCCGAGGCCTCGCCGAATTCCAGTCGCTGGAACGCGGATTCGAAGATCACCATCACGGCGGTGCGGGTGGAGTCCCCCGGCCCGCCGCGGGTCAGGACGTACGGCTGGTCGAACACCTGGAGCGCGCTGATGATGGCCATCACGGACGCCAGCAGGGTGGTGGGGCTGAGCAGCGGCAGGGTGACGTAGACGTGCTTGCGCCATCCCGTGGCGCCGTCCAGCGAGGCGGCCTCATAGGTTTCCACGGGGATCGACGCCAGACCGCCGATGAACAGCAGGAAGGAGAACCCGAAGTTCTGCCACACATAGACAAGGATCACGACGGCGGCGGACCCGCCGGGGGTGGTCAGCCACGGCACCGCGGGGATGCCGGCGAGGGACAGGAACCAGTTGACCACGCCGAACTGCTCGTTGAAGAGGTACCGCATGAAGATGGACACCGAGGCGGCGGAGAGGATCAGCGGGAAGAAGAACGCCGAGCGGAAGAAGGTCCGCAGCCAGGCCGGCATCTTCTCCTGCACCATGACGGCCAGCGCCAGTGCCAGGCCGAGCTGGAGGGCCACCGCCACCACCACAAACGCGATGGTGTTCAGGAAGGACACCCGGACCGTGGGGTCCTGGACCACTTCGGCGAAGTTGTCGAAGCCCACGAACGTCGGGGCGGAGATGATGTCCCAGCGGAAGAACGCCAGGACCACCGACGCCGCGATGGGCACCAGGGTGAACAAGCCCATGCCCACGATGGTGGGGGCCAGGAAGATCCAGGCAAGCCAGCGCTGGCTGTGCCGGCCGGACGCGGTGTGCGCGGTGGCGGTCGTTGCCGGTTTGGCGGCCTGCGCGGCCTGCTTCGGCCGCTCCCGGCGAGGGGTGGTGGTGCTCATGACTGCCTCCTCAGGGCCAGTTCAAGATCGCGCTGCATGGACTCGAGGGCCTGCTTGAGCTGGCGCTCATCGCCGCTGACTGCCAGCGAGACGTTTTTCATCAGCGCCGTTTCGACGGCGGCCTGCTGGGGCGGCGCCGGGATGGGGCCGGTGGTGGGGTACTTGTCCAGAGTGTCGTAGAAGACCTTCCAGTGCGCCGGGCCTTTACCGGCATACAGCGCCTCGTTGACCATGGAGCGGCGGGCCGGGGTGGTGACCGGGTTGGGGAAAATCAGTTCCATGGCTTCACGGCTGGCACTGAACTTGATCCATTCCCAGGCGGCGTCCTTGTCCTTGGCGGTTTTCATGATGGCGTAGCCGGCCGTGCCGAACTGGTGCCGCTGGCTCCGCCACTTGGGGAAGAATGCGACGTCGTAGTCGTTCTCCTTCATGCCGGCCTCGTGCAGGCCCTGGACCCAGTAGCCGCCGGCCGGCGTGGTGCCGATCCGGCTGGAGGCGAAGAGCCCCACCAGGGAACTGCCGCCGCCTTCTTCGGGCCGGACGCCGAGGCCGTCCTTGACCAGGCCGCGGAGGTAGTCGAAGGTCTCGAACACACGGGGGTCGTCGGCGTTGGGTTCCAGCCACTGGTAACCGCCGGAGCGCAGGTTTCGGGTGGGATCGTTGGCGTAGAAGGAGTCCCAGAGCCAGTCCCCGCCGGTGGACCGGGTCTCCTTCAGGAAGCTGGTGTCGTTGGCATAGAGCCAGGGCACTACGCCGCCGAAGAGCCGGTTGGTCCAGTAGTACGGGGTGAAGTCGGACGGCCGGGCCTTGCGCATCGCGGCGAGGTTGTTGCGGAAGTCCACGTTGGTCCAGTCGTCCGCCGGGCGGTCCAGCCCGGCCTGGGCGAAGGCGGTGGTGTTGTAGTACATGTTGGCGGCGTTCCAGTCCATGGGGAGCTGGAAGAGGCTGCCCTTATACATGAAGGCCTCCACAAGGCTGGGGTGGACGTCGGCGAAGAACTCGGCCATGTCCGCGGCATCGCGGCGCAGGTATTCGTCCAGCGGATGGGCCAGCTTGTCCGCGAACAGCTGCGCGCCCTCGGTGGCGACGTAGACGACGTCGGGCGGGGTGCCCGCGGCCACCATGGTGAGGATCTTGGTGAAGAAGTCTTTCCAGTCCACGGCCTGGATGGCCTGGACCTTGACCCGGATGTCCGGGTGGAGGCGGGTGAACGCGTCGATGGCACGCTGGCGCGCGGCGGCATCGGCGGCTGTACCCATGATGGCAATGCTGAGGCTGTTGTCGCCCCGCCCGGGAATATCGGATCCGGAGAGCCGGGGCCACGATGCCACCGTTGCTCCCACAATTCCTGCTCCCAAGGCACCCAGGGCGGTCCGGCGTGTGATTTCACGCAGGCGGCCAGTTGTGGCACCGGTCATGTCAACTTCCTTCCTAACACGTGTGAGGTAGCTTATGGCGCCGACCTAACACGTGTCAAGTGTCACATTCGGGTTGCCGCGACCCCGCCCAACTAGGTAGCGCTATCTGTCGTTTAGACCCCGCAAAACGACAGATAGCGCTACCTACTTGGGTGCGGGCCGCGAGGCAGCCCTGCGGGTCCTCCCAGTTTTCTGTGACACCCTTAACCGATGACCATTCCACGCCAGGCACCGCCGCGGACCCCGGCCCGCCCCACCCCGGGCTCCGGCTTTATGTTCGCGTTCGCCTGGCTCGCCTGCGTCGTCGGCCTGATTGCCACCTACTACTACTTCGTCCAGACCACCACGGGCCAGTTCATCGATGAGTCCGCGCTGGTTGAAGCCGTGGACATCCATGGGCCCGCGGGCAAGGCAGCCACCGAGTTCCTGGACTGGCTGCCCACCATCTCGCTGGTGGTGGCCGCCGTCGTGGTTCTGTTTGTCACGGTGATCCGACGGCGGTGGTCAGCTGCCGGGATTGCAGTCACCGCGTGCATCGGCGCGAATATCGCCACGCAGGTCCTGAAGGAAGTGCTGCCCGCCCGCCCGGACAAGGGTGTGGTGACGCTGGAGCTGAACTCGCTGCCGTCCGGTCACACCACGCTGGCCGCGTCGGCTGCGGCGGCGGTGTTCCTGATGGCCTCGCCGCGGTGGCGTCCGATGGCCGGGTTTGTGGGCGGCACGTTCGCCATCGCCTCGGGAGTCTCCACCCTGATCAACCAGTGGCACCGCCCGGCCGACGTCGTCGCCGCCTTCCTCCTGGTGGGCGCGTTTATGATCCCCGCCGGCTGGCTGATCATGCGGACTGGCGCCGGGTGGAACGCGTGGGACGGCTTCGGCAGGCACGTGGGCTCGGCGAAAATCTGGCTCACGCTGCCGGTGGTGATCGGGCTGGCTTCCGCGGGGGTGGCGGTGTATTCGCTGGCCAAGATCGCCCCGGGCCCCCTCCAGGAGGGGAGCACCACCAACTACTTCTGGGCCGGGATCTCGCTCATCGTGATCGCCGGGTACCTGGCCACCGTGGCCACCACGTCCCTGTTCGCCTATGCCGCACGACGGCGGGACTCACCAACGCGCTGAGCGCGCCAGCCGCCGTCGGACGACGGCGGGGTGGCGCCTTAGGTGATCCTGCGCCGGTAGGCGGCCATGGCGAACCCGTAGGCGATGACGAGGATGCCGACGCACCATGCCAGTGCGATCCAGATGTCGTTGCCCACCGGTTGCTGGGCAAACAGATCCTGGATGGTGTTGACGATCGACGTGACCGGCTGATTCTCGGCGAACCATCGAACCGGACCCGGCATGGTCTCCGTCGGGACGAAGGCCGAGCTGATGAACGGCAGGAAGATCAGCGGGTAGGAGAATCCGCCGGCGCCGTCCACCGACTTCGCTGAAAGGCCGGCAATGATTGCCAGCCAGGTGAGTGCCAGGGTGAACAGCGCCAGGATTCCGGCCACGGCGAGCCATGCCAGGAGACTTGCCGATGTGCGCCCTCCCATGAGGAGGGCTACCAGCACAATGATCACCAGCGAGAGCCCGTTGGCGACCAGCGACGTCAGGACATGGGCCCACAGCACAGATGATCGTGCGATCGGCATGGACTGGAACCGTTCGAAGATGCCGCTCTGCATATCGGTGAACAAACGAACGGCGGTGTACGCAATGCCAGACGCGATCGCGATCAGCATGATTCCCGGCAGCAGGTAATTGACGTAGCTGTCGGTGCCCGTGCTGATGGCGCCGCCGAAGACGTACACGAACAGCAGCATAAGGGCGATCGGCGTGATCGCGGTGGTGATGATGGTGTCCACGCTGCGGAAGATGTGGCGCATGGAGCGGCCCAGCAGGACGGCCGTGTCTCCGAAAAAGTGTGTGCTCACGACTGGTCCTTACCTGACTCGACCTTGCCGCCGTTACCCACAAGTGCGAGGAAGACGTCCTCCAGGCTCGGCTGCTTTTCGACGTATTCCACCTTCGCCGGCGGAAGGAGCTGCTTCAGCTCGGCGAGAGTGCCGTTTGCGATGATGCGCCCTTCGTGAAGAATGGCGATCCGGTCCGCGAGTTGCTCAGCCTCCTCGAGATACTGCGTCGTGAGCAGAACAGTGGTGCCCTGATTGGCGAGATCCTTGACGACCTGCCACACGTCGTTGCGTCCTTCGGGGTCGAGCCCAGTGGTCGGTTCATCGAGGAAGATCACCTTCGGCTCCCCGATCAGGCTCATGGCGATGTCCAGGCGGCGGCGCATGCCGCCGGAATATGTGGCCACCTTTCGAGAGCCTGCATCGGTGAGGTTGAAGCGCGCCAGAAGATCACCGGCCACCTGGCCGGGGGCTTTCAGATGCCGCAACCTGGCAACCAGCACCAGGTTTTCCCGGCCTGAGAGGATTTCGTCCACGGCGGCGAACTGCCCGGTCAGGCTGATGGACTCCCGAACCTGAAGGGCTTCCGTCGCGATGTCGAATCCATACACCGTGGCTGTGCCGGCATCTGCCCTCAGCAGCGTCGACAGGATTTTCACCATGGTGGTCTTTCCCGCTCCGTTCGAGCCGAGGAGGGCGAAGACGCTGCCCGGGGCCACCTCGAAGTCCACACCGCGCAGGACGTGCCGGTCCTGGTAGGACTTCTCCATGTTCTGCACACGGATCGCGGGTCCGCCGGTCCTGGTCACGACCCCATCCCCTTTGCTTTGTCGACCGCCTCGTTGAGACGGGCCCGTTCCTTGTCGATCCACCGCTTTCCGCCGTATGCCTGGGCGAAGCTCTCGGCGAACTCGATGGGATCGTCGCCGACGATCTCGCCCACGGGCGTGCCGTCGATGGCGGCGCGTTCCCACAGGTCCGCGAGGTCCGTGAACATCTGCACCATCGTGTCCCCCTCGGTGACCCCGCCGTAGTACATGAAGTACCGGTTGAAGGCGTTCGCCACGGTGAGGTAGGGCTCAGGCAGGGCATCCAGCCGCGCCTTGGCCTGCTTGTACTGCTTCTTCTGCTCGAGCGAGCCGGTCACCAGCTCGATCCACTTCGCTGCCATATCACTTTCCTCCCTTGCGGAGCTGTTCAAGCCGTTCGGACAGGAAGCTCCATGTGTTCCAGAAATCGTCCAGTTCCTTCGTGCCCTGAGCGTTGAGCGTGTACACCTTGCGGGGCGGGCCCTTCTCGGACGGCCGCTTCTCGACGTCCACCAGGCCTTTCTGCTCGATCCTGACGAGCAGCGCGTACACGGTGCCCTCAGCGATGTCGGGGAACCCCTGCGCCCGGAGCAGCGTGGTGATTTCGTACCCGTACGCCGGGTTCCCGGTCAGGAGGGCAAGAACGATGCCCTCCAGTGTGCCTTTGAGCATCTCCGTCATCTGCTTGCCCATCGGACACCTCCTCCACTACTCAGTATTACTAGCTACTAGTAGCGCTAAGTAGCGGATGCGCAAGCCCCTCATACACCAGCGCTGGCGGCGTTAAGGATGCGTTAAGATCGCGGGTTTTCCGGCAAAGGGCCCTTGGCCCGGTGCTACGCTCCGTTGGTTATTCACCCCAATCCCGCCTGCGCGGGATACAGAAAGCAACCCGTTGACTGCACCCACCCGCTTCTCCATTCCTGCCAGCGTTCCCAACCCCGAACGCGATGGCGGACCCGGAACCCGGCTCACCCGGTGGCTGCTCGAACACACGGTCCCCCAGCCGGTGGGCCCGGAAACTGCTGAGGACCACGCCCCCACCCAGAGCTGGTGGAAGGTCATGTGCCTCACCGGGGTGGACTACTTTTCCACCCTCTCCTACCTGCCCGGCATCGCCGCCCTCGCCGCCGGTGCACTCTCGCCGCTGGCCACCCTGCTGATAGTCGGCCTGACCCTGCTGGGCATGCTGCCGATGTACCGGAGGGTGGCGCACGAAAGCCCGCACGGCCAGGGATCGGTGGCCATGCTGGAAAAGCTCCTGCCGTTCTGGCGCGGCAAGATCTTTGTGCTCATCCTGCTCGGCTTCGTAGCCACCTCCTGGATCATCACCATCACCCTCTCCGCCGCCGACGCCACCGTCCACATGCTCGAAAACCCCTACCTGCCGCACTTCCTGGAGGGTCAGGCAGTACTCATCACGGTGGTGCTCCTGCTTATTCTGGGCGGCGTGTTCCTGCTCGGCTTCTCCGAAGCGGTGGCCGTCGCCATTCCCCTCGTCGCCATCTTCCTTGTGCTGAACGCCGTCATCATCGGAGTGGGACTGTACGACGCCGTCACCCAGCCCGGTGCCATGGCTGACTGGACCGCGGCGCTCACCTCCTCCGGGACCGGCTTCGGCGACATCGCCGGACCCGCCCTGCTCGCCTTCCCGCTGCTGGTCCTGGGCCTGTCCGGTTTCGAAACGGGCGTCAGCATGATGCCACTGGTCGCGGCCAACGGCGCCACCGCCGAGGAACGCCTGGCCGCCCGTGTCCGCAACACCCGGAAACTCCTCACCACCGCCGCCCTGATCATGAGCTTGTACCTTCTGGGCAGCAGTTTCGTGACGACGGTGCTGATCCCCGCCGAGGCCTTCCAGGCAGGCGGCGAGGCCAACGGCCGCGCCCTGGCCTACCTGGCCCACGAGCTGCTCGGCAACGGCTTCGGCTCGGTCTACGACGTCAGCAGCATCCTGATCCTGTGGTTCGCCGGCGCCTCCGCCATGGCAGGGCTGATAAACATCGTTCCCCGCTACCTTCCCTCTTACGGCATGGCCCCGGACTGGTCCCGGGCCGTGCGCCCGGTGGTGCTGGTGTACACCGCCATCAGCATCCTGATCACCATCGGCTTCAACGCCGACGTCAACGCCCAGGCCGGCGCGTACGCCACCGGCATCCTGGCCATGATGGTCTCCGGCGCCGTTGCGGTCAGCATCTCCGCCGCCCGCAGCAAGAGGCGGCGCGCCGCCGTCGGCTTCACCATCCTGACCCTGATCCTGCTCTACGCGCTGGGGGCCAACGTCATCGCCAAGCCGGACGGCCTCGCAATATCCGGCTTCTTCATCCTGGGCATCATTGTGGTCTCGCTCGTCTCCCGGGTCAGCCGCACCACCGAACTCCGGGTCCACAAAATCGAATTCGACGACGAAGCCCGCCGCTTCATCACCGACACGCTCGACTTTGACGGGCGGATCAACCTGATCGCGAACCGCCCGCAGGCCCGCGATGCCGCAGAATACCGTGAGAAGGAAGCCGAGCAGCGGGAGAACAACCCCGTGCCCGGAACCGCCGATGTGATCTTCCTTGAAATCGAGGTCACCGACCCCTCGGGATTCAGCGACGTCCTTGAGGTACGCGGAATCGAAGTGGACGGACACCGTGTGCTCCGCGCCGAAAGCCCGGCCGCACCCAACGCCATCGCCGCCATCCTGCTGGCCCTCCGCGACGCCACCGGTGTCCGGCCGCACGCGTACTTCGAGTGGGCTGAAGGCAACCCCTTGGCCCACCTCATGCGTTACCTGCTGCTGGGACGGGGCGACACCGCCCCCGTGGTCCGCGAAATCATCAGGGAAAACGAACCGGATCCCAGCCGCCGCCCCAGCATCCACGTGGGCTGACGGGCAGTCCAATGACCGCACGTGGCGACACCGCCGGGGTGAAGGGACCTGTCCCGGGGCGATGGACAGGCAAGGCAGCCAAAACAGACAAAACGGCCAGGGCCCGCAAGGAGAGCGCCATCCGGCGGGCCCTCTCACACCCCGTCCGGACGGTGCCCCTGGCGTTCCTGGCCGTCATCCTCCTGGGAGCAGCCCTGCTGATGCTGCCCGTTGCCCGGACCGGCAGCGACCCCGGAGCCGACCCTCTGATGGCCGCCCTGTTCACCTCCGTGTCGGCTGTCTGCGTTACCGGGCTGATCACCGTGGACACGGCCACGTACTGGACCCCCTTCGGGCAGACCGTGGTTCTGGGACTGATCCAGGTCGGCGGGTTCGGCATCATGACGCTGGCGACCCTCCTGGCCCTGCTGGTCCGGAAAAGCATCGGCCTCCGCGGCCAACTCGTGGCGCAGTCCGAAACGCACACGCTCAACCTGGGCGACGTCAGCGCCGTGCTGTTCCGGGTGGCCAGGCTCATGGTGGTCATTGAAGCAGCCACCGCCGCGGTGCTGACCGGACGCTTCTGGCTGGCCTACGACCAAAACCCTGCCACGGCGCTGTGGCACGGTGTGTTCCACGCCGTCTCGTCGTTCAACAACGCCGGGTTCGCGCTCTACAGCGACAACCTCATCGGCTTCGCCGAGGATCCCTGGATCATCGTCCCCATCTGCCTGGCGATCATCGGAGGCGGCCTAGGATTCCCGGTGATCATCCAACTGCTCCGGGGAAACGTCAAGGCCGAGAACTGGAGCGTCCACCTCCGCCTGACCATCTACGGCACGCTGGTGCTCCTGGTGCTTGGCATCACGCTTTTCGCCGCCTTCGAATGGAACAGGGACGAAACACTCGGCGGGCTGTCGCTGACCGGGAAGCTGCTGGGTTCCCTAGCTGGCGGAGTCTTCCCCCGCACTGCCGGCTTCAACAGCATCGACTACGGCGCGGCATCACCGGAGACGCTCATGGTCACGAACATCCTGATGTTCATTGGCGGCGGCAGCGCCGGCACCGCGGGCGGCATCAAGATCACAACGTTCCTGGTACTCGGTTTCTCCATCTGGAACGAGGTCCGCGGCCGGGATGAGGTGACCATTGCCCACCGTTCCATCAGCGCCTCGTCCCAGCGCCAGGCCCTGTCCGTGGCGCTGCTCGGGGTGGCAGCGGTGGTGGCCGGCACGCTGGCGCTGCTGATGGTGACCGACTACAGCCTGGAGAAGGTGCTGTTCGAATCCATCTCCGCGTTCGCCACCGTCGGGATGAGCACCGGTATCACCTACAACCTCCCGCCGTCGGCAGAATGGGTGCTTATGGCCCTGATGTTCCTCGGCAGAATCGGCACAGTGACGGTCGCGTCCGCGCTGGCTTTGTCCTCCCGGCCCCGCCTTTACAGCCTTCCGGAGGAACGCCCCATCATCGGTTAGCGCCAGCCGCCGTCGTCGGACGCTTTGAAAAGTACGACGGCGGGACTCGCCAAGGCGCTGAACGCGCCCAACCGCCGTCGGGAACCGTTACAGGCGAGCACCACCCCGATCGCCATCAGACCGCCGGCGATCTGGTAATGGATGACGTTGCGGCCCACCCACGGACCGGCCAGGAAGGCACACAGCAGGGCGTCGAGCAGCGGCAGCTGCCCGGGCGAGGTCGGCGGCGGTGATGGCCAGGAACAGCCCCTTGTCCTGGTAGTCGTTGAAGACGAAGATCTCCCCCCGTTACCTTCTTAGTAGCCCCCTTAACGAGTAAGAATTGGGGTTGTTGGCCTGTCGGTCCCGGCATGGTTTAGTCCCCCAGTCATCAATGATCCGGGGGGTGTTGTCACCGGGATTCGATAGGCGCCAGGGAATCGCTAATGGGGACCGGACCAGCGCAATGAAACACCGCGTAGGTCAGCCGTAACGTGGATGCCGAGCCTTGCCGCCGCCAGGACATGCCAACAGATTTGACGGACACAAATTCTGGGAGGTTTGCGTTGATCAAGGACCATGAACTCGTCGACATCTTCATCGGTGTTGACGTCGGCAAGAGCAATCACCACGCGGTCGCCATCGACCGCCAGGGCAAGAAGATCCTCGACCGGGCGCTGCCCCAGGACGAGGCCAAATTACGCTCCATCATTAAGGCCGTAGCGGGCAAGGGACGCGTGCTGTTGGTCGTCGACCAGCCCTCCACCATCGGCGCCCTGCCCGTCGCCGTGGCCCAGGCGGAAGGCATCATGGTCGGCTACCTGCCGGGGCTCGCGATGCGGCGCATCGCGGACCTGCACCCCGGTGAGGCCAAAACGGACGCCCGAGACGCGGCAATAATTGCCGAAGCCGCCCGGTCCCTTCCGCACACCCTACGCTCCATCGTGGTCGCCGACGAGCA